>DASRGL010000540.1:0-10512 GCA_035651115.1 Chthonomonadaceae bacterium | reverse complement strand
GAAGGGCTTCGACCAGTGCGCGGAGTGCGTGGCGAGGAACCCCATCCCCTCCTCCTTGACACGCCGGACGATGCGCTGCACGAGGGCGTCCTGCACGTCATTATGGTGGACATGGCCCCACCAGATCAGCACCGACGCGCTCTGCAACAGGGCGTCTGGAAGTCCCTGTTCCGGTTCGCTCAGCGAAGCTGTCCGTATGTCCCACCCTTTGAGGGGGCGCAATCCCTCCGCAATCGCGGCGTTGATGTCGTTGGGATAGACGTTTTTCGGCGCGCTCCCCTCCGACCAGACGATCACGCGCCTCTTCGCCGGGGCCGCCTCCACCCTGTTCAGTCCTGCGCCTGCCAATGCGATTCCCGCCGCCAGTCGCCCGCTCGCGCGCAGAAACTCGCGCCGGGTCGTTCGTTGGTTCCTGCTTCTCTCCTGACTCTCTGGCTTCCTCATGGCAAAAGCGCCTCCGAATGCGCTGCGGCCCAGCCTTGCACCCTGCCCGCTTACAGGCAAGCTGGCAGAGGAATCTAGCCCGTCATGCGGCCTCTTCGATCTCGTGCAGATTGAACAGCTTGGCCGCGTTGTCGTGGAGGATGCGGCGCTGGTCAGTGCGGGAAACCTCCGAGTCGTGCAGAAGGCCCAGCCCGGCCACCGGATCGAGGGCGGGCATCCCGCTGCCGAACAGAATCCGATGCGAGCCGACCGCCTCGACCGCCGCCGGAATCTTGGAGCGATCCAGCGTGCCGGAGGTCTCCAGCAGGACGTTGGTGGCCTGCTGCGCGGCGGCGATGGCCGTGCGCCAGTCCGCGCCGCCCATGCGCAGGAAGACGAACTTGTGCATCGAGTAGGCTCTGGCGAGGCTGAGGGCCACTTCCACGCAGGCGGCGTTGGGCGTGTTCAGAAAAATCGGCTTCTGGTAGCGGCGGCAGGCGTTGAGGACTTCATCGGCGACGAGCGGATGCAGCGGTTCCGCCGGGTCGGTCGAGGTGAGCATGATTCCGAGGAAACGGCGCTCCGGCGCAAGGTCGCGGATGGCCTGAAGGGAGGCGTCCACGCGATTCAGATGCGCCACCAGGCAGCCGTAAAGTCCCTGCGCCTGTTCCAGCATCACCTTGAGGATGCGGTTGCCGGAGAGCGGGTCTACCTGCGCGGCGCGGGCGGAAAACAGCAGCGCCCGGTCTATCTGCCGCGCCTGAAAGAACTGCTGAATCTGCGCCGTGTTCTGGTTGATGCCGGGGAGCGCGTACCCTTCCAGATAGGCGTGTGTATCGAAAATAGGCATAACGTCTGTCCAGTTCTCTCCCTCCCCTTCGTAAAGGGCGGGCCGGGGAAGGGTCGCTTTACGCGGCCAACTGAAGGATGCGGCGGGCGTTGGCGGCGCAGACCTGCTTTCTATCCGCGTCGGAGAGGCCCGCGTGCTGCAAGGTCTGCAAGGCGCTGGCGATAGGACGCGAGGGCGCGCCCGTTCCCAGGAGCAGCCGCCCGACACCGACCGTCTCCACGACCGTCTGCATGACTCCCGGCGCGAGCAGGCGCGAGGTCTCCACGTGCCAGTTCTCGCGCTGCCGCATCACGGCGATCGCCTCGGCCAGGGTCTCCACATTGACGCCCATGAGGATGACCGGGGCCGGATAGGTCTCCAGCAGGCCCGCCAGCGCCGAGATCATGCCCGTCGCCTCGATGTCCACCATGATGGGCAGCGCGGCCTCGTCCAGACAGCGCAGCAGCGCGCGGAACGGCGCGAACTCGATGGGCCAGCCCTGTCGCCCCGGAAAGAACCGCAGCAGCCGGAACCCATCCCCTGCCAGACGCAGCAACGGCTCGGTATCGCCGAAATACATCGTCGGGTTCAGCGTGGCGACGGGCAGCAGTTCGGGATGCTCCTCGCAGGCGGCGCGCGTGGCCGCATTCCCCACCGTCGGGTCGAGCAGCAGGCCCAGCGTCGAGAGCGTGCAGGCCGCCTGCACCTTATGCTTCTGCATCAGCGCCAGCAGCGCATCCACCGCCAGGTCGGTACTCGCGATGGGCAGCGGCCCGAACAGCGTGTTTATATCTACAATGTCGTCCATAAACACTCCAGAAAGCAGAATTCACCACCCGCTGCGCTAGAGGCACGGAGACACCGAGGACAAACAAAGCCGAGAAAAGCCAGAGAACAGAGCAGAATCCACGAAGCACACGAAGGAACTCGAGGCAGACTCTAAGGTCTCTCTGTGGGCTTTTCCTCTGTGTCTCTGTGCCTCTAGCGCAGCGGGTGGTTCAAATCAAATATGGTTTTGCAGGACGGAGCGCAGGCGGAACAGCGTCCGCTCTTTGCCCAGGGCCCAGAGCGTCTCGAACAGGCCCGGCCCGATGGTGCGCCCGGTCGCGGCGACGCGCGTGGGATGGATGACCTCGGCGAATTTGACGCCCAGTTCGTCCGTGATGGCGTGGGTGGCCGCGTCGAGGGCTTCCGCCGTCCATGCGGGCAGCGCGTCGAAGGCCGTGACCTCTTTTTCGAGCATCGGGCGCAGGTGCGGCACGCCGAGCCACTTTTTGACCGCCTTCTCGTCGTAGCCCTGCGGGTACTCCAGGCGCTGGAAGAAGAAGCCGACGCCGCGCTCCGGGTCTACGATGTCGGCCAGCGTCTTCAGGCGCTCGATCTCCAGCGGGATGACGCGGCGGGCGTACTCGATCTCTTCCGGCGTGGGCGGATCGGAGAGATAGCCCGCTTTGATGAGATAGGGCAGGCACATCCCGATAATGCGCCCCGGCTGGCTGGCGCGGATATAATGCCCGTTCATCCACTTCAGCTTCTCGTAGTCGAAGATGGCCGGATGCTCCGACAGACCTTCCAAAGAGAAGCGTTCGATCATCTCCGGGATGCTCAGGATTTCGCGGTTCTCCTCGCCCGTAGACCAGCCGAGCAGCACCAGGAAGTTGAACAGGGCTTCGGGCAGGTAGCCCTGCTCGATGAACTCGACAAACGTGGTCGCCCCATGCCGCTTGCCCAGCTTTTTCTTGTCCGCGCCCTGAATCAGCGGCGCGTGCGCGAAGATGGGCGGCTCCCAGCCGAGCGCCTCGTAAATCTGGACGAGTTTGGGCGCGCTGGAGAGCCAGTCGTCGCCGCGAATGATGTGCGTGATGCCCATCAGGTGGTCGTCCACGGCAGCGGCCAGGAAGTAGGTCGGAAAGCCATCCGACTTGAGCAATACCTGATCGTCTTGCAGGGCGTTCTCATAGACGATCTCGCCGCGCACCACGTCTCGCACGACCGTCTGCCCTTCGAGCGGCATGGCGAGACGCACCACGCTCGGCAGTCCTGCCGCCTCGTTGCGCGCCCGCTCCGCGTCGGAAAGATTGCGGCAGCGCCGGTCGTAGCCGGTGGGAACGCCGCGCGCCTGCTGCTCCTGCCGCATCTGTTCCAGCCGCTCCCGCGTGCAGTAGCAGCGGTAGGCGCGGCCTGCGGCGATCAGCTTCTCTGCCTGCTCCTGATAGAGAGGCAGCCGCTCGCTCTGCACGTAGGGGCCGACCGGCCCGCCGGACACCCACCACTCGTCCGGCACGATGCCCAGATAGCGCAGGCTGTCCTCGATGTCCCAGATGCCTTCTGGGGCATAGCGGCCGGGCGTGCGGTCGGTATCTTCCAGGCGCGTGAGAAACTGTCCGCCCATTTTGCGGGCGAACAGCCAGTTGTAGATGGCCGTCCGCAGGTTTCCCACATGCGGGGAACCGGTCGGACTCGGCGCGTAACGAACACGAACGGGCATGAAAGGCTCCTACCTAACCCCCCGTCCCCCTTCCCTACCCACCCGAACGATAAAGCGTGTTCGGGCTAGGGAAGGGGGTGACCATAGCTTGTACGTTTTCTTGGGGTCTGCTCTTTCCGTCAGATGGGAAAGAAAAGACCCAATACAACGGCGAAGGCTCCCGACACCCCCTTCCCTAGCGAGCCTGCGAGCGGGCAGGGAAGGGGGACGGGGGGTTAGGTCACTTCACCAGGTATTTGCGCTTGCTCTTGTCGAAGCCTTGCGACAGCTTCTTGGCGTCGTAGACCCAGGCCCCGCCGCGCTGGAAGAAGCAGTGGTACTCCGAGAGGATGGAGGCGACCAGGCGGCGCGTGGTGCGGCGCACGATGTTGACCTCGGTGAGCAGCGTCAGGTACTCGATTCCCTTGCGGTAGTGTTCCATGATCTCCTGCATGATCTCGAAGGTGGACATTCCCTCGGCCTCGGCGCGCTCATGCAGGGCCAACAACTCGTTGATGCGGTTGCGGCTGATGAACATGGTCGGCTCGCTCTCCTCATTGTAGTTCACCAGATAGCGGTCGGGAGCCTGACGTTCCAGCGTGAAGGTCGCGCCGGAGTCTATCGGGATGGACTGGAACCAGTCGAGCAGGCCGTAGAGCAGGCGCGTCTCGTTGTTCACCCAGACCTGCGCCTTCTGCCCGCCGGGCAGCGTGAACTCGACTTCGAGAATGGTCGGCTCCGGCGGGAAGAAGCCCGACGGGAACAGGCAGAGCGGCAGCGTGCCGATCTCCTTATGGTGGTACTTGATGACCGCGCGCGCATTGGAGGGCGGGTTCGGATCGGGGCGCGGAACCGGCTCTTCGTCCAGCACATCCTGCGCCAGCGGGTTCAGAATCTCACGCTCCAGGCCGCCATCGAAGCCGTCGTCTTCCAGCATCAGGTCTACGGGATTGCCTTCGGCATCCGTGAAGTTGGTCGTGGGAATCTCCAGGATGCCCGGCACGCTGAAGACATAGCCCGGAATGGTTCCCTGCGGGCGGAAGCGATCCGACCCGACCCACACAATGCGGTCGTCGGAAGCAAGCGCCTGGATGGTCGTCTGAAGGTCTTCAGCGTAGGTACGGTAGTCCGGCGTGACCTCGAACGTCTCTTCCAGCAGGCGGGCGGCATGAACGGTGCCGTCGCTGTCGAGAACCGCCTGCACGAGCTGATTGCGCTCGGCATCTCCGATGGTGAGCGGCTGCGCGGCCTCCTGCGCCTCGGCCTCGGCGTTGTCGCTGACCTCCTGCTCGGCCAGGACCGGGAAATACTTCACCAGCGCCGCCGTCAGCTTCGGCCCGATCCAGGTTCCATTCGAGAGGGCGGTCGCGCCGCTCTGCAAGAAGACCTGACTGTAGAACGCCGCCGGATCGAAATGCTCCTTATCCGTGCGCCAGGCAAGGAACTGGAGCGCCTTGTTCTTGACAGGGCTGCCGACCGCATCGAGGAAAGCAGCGACGGTCTCCGGCTTATGGGCGTTCAGCCCGGCCTGCACTGCCGCCTCTTCCAGTGGAAAGACATCCTCATCGGCGATGAAGTTGTCGTAGAGGACTTCGTCTTCGTCTTCCCAGGCCACGTCGAGCAGCCAGTTGACGGGCGCGATATAGTCCCGGCCGACGCGGAAGAAGCGGCTGCCTTCGGCGGCGAGGCGGGCCAGCATCTCCTCATAGATTTCGGCGGGGCGTCCGTAGACGGATTGCAGTTCCCGCGCCAGTTCCGGCAGGCGGATGGGCTGGCCGAACGTGTCGAGGATGCGCTGAATGTTGCGGTCTACCGTGTTGCGGGTATCCAGGTAGCGCGTCCAGAGCGTCCACTTGCGGTCGGTCGCCGTCATGTTCGGGTTGGTCGAGAGGACGACGCGCGCGAGTTTCAGGTCTACGTCAGGCCGTCCGATGGCGCGCACGACTTCAGACGCCTTGAGCGGTTCCCCGGCGGAGAGCAGCGCGCGGTAGGCCAGGTCGCCTGCATAGCGCGCGGCCAGTTGTTCCTCGGTCTCCGGTTCCGGTGTGGTAGCGGTAAGGGCTGTTGCCACGAGTTTTTCTCCTTATCTCCCTCGACTATTCTCCTGTTTATACTGGCAGTTGAAACCGCTTCTGCAAAAGCCCAAAGTCCGACTTCGCGGACTCCGTTTCCCTCCCCCTGTTCTTGGGGGGTCGCAAGAGCCATCCCGAATCGTTTCGGAACAGACGGCGCTTGCAGTGGTCAGGGAGGAGGGCCTTGAGTCGGCGCAGGCCGACTTCGTGCTTTTGCAGCCGCGAATTCCTTCGCCGGGCCAAATTAGGATAGGTAGCCGGTTTATCTCTCTACAGTTCGATAGTGTATGCGAAGAGCGCTTCGCCCTTCGGCGCGGTCTTTACGACCCAGTTGCCCTGCGGGTCAAGGATGCCGGAGGGCGACGAGCAGTAGCGGTCTTCCGGGAAGCAGTTGTCCACCGTCACGATCCAGAGCTTGCCCGCGATGGCGCGCAGTTGCAGATTGGCCTCATGGTAGGCCCAGCTCAGTTTCGGGCTGTCCTCGCCGCCGCGCCCTCCGTTGACGGCGTGGAAGAGGATGCGCGCGCCCTGTAGTGCCAACTGCTGCGTCAGGTGCGGATCGGGCATCGGCGTGCAGGTCGGATTGGCCCAGAGATCGTTGCAGATCAGCCCGCCGACAGGGACATCCTGAAGGCGGAAGGTCTGCAAGGGCCGGACGGCAAAGTGGTTGATCTCGCCGACAGGCGGATCGGTCAGCGTGCCGCAGGTGAGCGTCTTGCTGTGAAAGCCAAGATAGTCGCCTTCGCGGGCATAGAAGCGAATCTGATTATAGCACCGTCCGTCCTCCGGCTCCACGAAGCAGGTTCCGAGCGCCAGCGCCAGGGATACCCCTGCCGCTTTGCTGGTGACGATTGCGAGCGCGTCCTGCGCGGCCCGCGTGTCGAACTCGTGCGTGTAGCCGCTCAGCGACCCTTCCGGCGTCAGCAGAACGTCTGCGCCTTCCGATGCGGCGTAGTCTATGGCCCGGCAGAGCGTGGCGACATTGGCCGCAATGTCGTTCGTGACCGGTATCTGCGCGCCCGCGACCCGCAATCGCATCCGTTTTCCTCCTCGGCGGCAAAACAGGCGTCCATGCGGCGAGAAACTCCTCGCCGCCGACCTGGACGTAAACGCTGCATATAGGGATGGCTCTCCGCGCCTTCTGACTGCGGCGCGGCCACTACCTGCGCACCGGGCAGCCGAGACAGGCTGTACTGCATCACGGCTTCAACGGGCGCGACGGCGCGTATCTTCTTCATGGGAGCCTCGGTCGCGTAGCAGTAGACCGCTTTGAGCCGGGAAGGTCAGGAACGCGCGTTCTCTTCCAGCGGCTTGAGGTCCGGCGCGACCCAGTGCAGCCGCGCATCCCAGGAGAACAGATAGTCCCTGCTGTAGTATTCGAGCGGGAACTTGCGGTCGCCGTACCGGCTGTTTATCAGGCCGTTTGCCAGGTCTACGAGCGAACGCCGGTCTTCCGCGCCGGCAAGATACTGTCGGATCGCCCAGATGTAGAACCGGGTGATGGTATCGTGATAGCCGCCGTCCTGCGTCATCTTGACGCCGCACGACTCGTTGTACTTCAGAATCCCCAGGCGCGG
Organism: Chthonomonadaceae bacterium; assembly: GCA_035651115.1. Lineage (GTDB taxonomy): Bacteria > Armatimonadota > Chthonomonadetes > Chthonomonadales > Chthonomonadaceae > DASRGL01. Next base: position 3,144 of record DASRGL010000540.1, on the reverse strand, counting down.
ATGCGCTGCGTCGCCTCCTCGATGGGATAGTGGACGATGTACCAGAGGCCGACCGTGAGATGGGCGTAGTGCGTCCACTCTTTTTGCGGCAGCGTACAGGCGTCGAACGCCGCGACAAGCTGCTCGATCTCTTCGGGCGCATGATAGAGTTCGACGACTTCCGGGCAACCGGCCTCGCTCATCCTGTCCCTCTTTGTTGGACGCACCCATTTCCATGCAGAGCGTCACTGCGCCAATTTAGGGCGCAGCAAGCAGCGCCCCGACCGAACGGTTTCCTGCGCCATTAGACCGTCGGTTCGGCGATCAGGTCATACGGGCGCGCTTCGACGACGCGGGCGCGCACAAAGGTTCCGGGCTGGGCGGCGCAGCGGCGCACGTAGACCTGCCCATCTATCTCCGGCGCGTCCCGGAAGGAGCGGCCTGTGGCGGTCGTCGGGTCGAGCGATGAGCGGCCTTCGATCAGGACTTCCAGTTCCCGCCCGACCCATCTCTGGTTGCAGGCAAGCGAGATCGCCTGCTGCCGCTTCAGCAGCGCCTCTTTGCGGGCGCGCTTGGTGCGCGACGGGACTTTTGGCTCCATCTCCGCGCTCGGCGTGCCTTCCTCGACGGAGTACTCGAACACGCCCACCCGGTCGAACTGCGCCTCCTCCACGAACCGCTCCAGCGTCGCGAACTGCTCCTTCGTCTCGCCGGGGAAGCCGACGATGAAGGTCGTGCGGATGGCGACATCGGGCGCGGCAGCGCGGAAATCGGCCAGCAGCTTCAGATAGCCCTGATAGCTCATCGGGCGGCGCATCGCGCGCAACATCGCGTCGTCGGCGTGCTGCAACGGCATGTCAATATAGTGACAGACCTTCGGAGTCGTCGCTATCGCCTCTATGATACCCCGATTGACGCGCGAAGGGTAGCAGTAGAACAGGCGTATCCAGCGAATAGCGTCTAGCTGTGAGAGTTCGCGCAGCAGTTCGGGCAGGCGCATCCGACCGTACAGGTCGTACCCATATTGAGTCGAATCCTGGGCAATAAGGTTCAGTTCTTTGACGCCCTGCCGTGCCAGATTTTCCGCTTCGGCCAGAATGCGCTCCATCGGCTTGCTGACATGCCGGCCTCGAAAGGAGGGAATGGCGCAGAAAGTGCAGGCGTGGTCGCAGCCTTCGGAGATCTTCAGGTAGGCGGTCCAGGGCGCGCCCAGGCGCACGCGGGTCGGCGTGTCCACCCAGCGATGGTGCGGTTTGGCGGCGACCTGCAGCAGTTGGTCGGGGCGGATGAGCGCCTGCCCGACGACGCTACCGATGGCCGCCATCTGGCCCGTGCCGAGGAAGGCGTCCACCTCCGGCATCTCGGCGGCCAGTTCCTTTCCATAACGCTGCGCCAGGCAGCCCGCCACGACGACCTTCTGAACCTCGCCGCGCGCTTTGCGCTGCAGCGCCTCCAGGATCGTGTTGACCGACTCCTCTTTAGCTGCTTCGATAAACCCGCAGGTGTTGATGACGACGACCTCGACATCGGCGCTGACGGCGGCGGGACCGCGGCTCGTCTCGATGGCGTAGCCCTCGCGCGCCAGCACACCGAGCATCTCTTCCGAGTCCACCTCGTTCTTGGCGCAGCCCAGATTAATCAGACTGACTTTGGTCATACTCTCCTTATTGCCGTTTCAGGGCTTCGAGTTCCGCCCGCAGCCGCGCGATTTCGGCTTCGGCGGCATCTGCCCTCTGCGCTTCCGCCTCGGCACGCTGCGCCTCCGAGTTGGCTCGCCGCGCCTGCTCCAAAGGCGTCAACAGACGTTCGCCCTGCCGATCATAAAAGCAGAGCGTCTCTCCCTCTTCCACCAGATCCACCCCTAACTGCTCACTGTGCAGGCGGTTGTTCACAGGCAGCAGATGGTCATATCGTCCACCGACCAAACGATAGCCTTGCAAACGCGGCTTGAGATAGTCGCCCGTCGGATCGAAGAGGAAGTATTCCGGCACTTGCAGCACTTGCTCATAGAGGGGAAGTTTCTTGTGCGTATCCTCTCTGCGCGTCTTCTTGGACGTGAACTCGAAGACCACACTCGGATATTTGCCGCCTTCCTCCCAAACTTTGTAGAAATCTCGCTGGCGCTTCTCGACCCCGAACACGACATAGCAATCCGGGGAGACTCGCGCCTTCGGATTGCCTTCCTCGTAGTAGAGGAAGTTGTTGCCGGAGACGTAGCCCTCCGGGTCGTCGGCAAAATAGGCTTTGAGCGCCTCGATGCAGTAGATCATCAGGTCGCGATGCTTTTCGGTTTCGCCCATCGGTTTCCCGTCAGAGGTGGGATAGTAGACACGCCGTTGGCGAGCCTTCTCTAGTCTTTCCGCAGGAATTGCCATTGCGGTCTCCTTGCACGATGCGCTGGAAGGATTACAACCTATCGCCGAAAAGCCGCCGCGAGAGATCGGTTTGCAGCAGATGCTCCGGGTCGCACTGGCGTTTCAGGGCGAAAAACCGCTCAATCGTTTCCTGGCCGAGATAGGCTTCGGCGGACTTCGGATCGAGCGTGCTGTCTTTGGCGAAATAGAATCTGCCGCCCGCTTCCAGGACGATCTCGTTCAGCTTTGCCGTCAACTGCCAGAGGCGTCTGTGGTTGCGCGCCGTTACCGGGAAGTCGAGGGCGAGCGAGTAGCCGTCCACCGCGTGGCTCATCAGAAAGTCGTCGCGCCGATGCCGTTTGAAGACGCCAAGATAGGGAACGATGCCCCACTGCTGGCAGGTCTCCAGTTGCGCCGTGAAGCAGCGTTCCGCGTTCGCGGCGGGAACGAAACTCTGATACTGAATCAACCCGCCCGGCTTATAAGCCCATTTCCAGTTCGGCACGTAGTCGAGCAGGAAGGCAAACCCGGCGTGGGACTGCTTGACCGTCTTCCTGTTGCCGATAGTGTTGCCCGCCGTGAACTTGGCCCAGTTGATGAATCGCATTCCCAGATTGTTCGCGAGCGGCTTCATCAGCCGCCACATAAGCGACTTCGGGAAGAGGCCGAACAGCGTGTCCGGCAGTTCTTGATTTTCGACGCGCAGGGTCTGCGCCGGGTTCGGATCGTCGCCGGGATGCAGATAGCGCGCCTCATGCACCAGCCCCCGGCCCAGCGCCCTACCCTTCGCGAAGCAGTCAATCCAGCCTAC
>DASRGL010000539.1:0-7986 GCA_035651115.1 Chthonomonadaceae bacterium | reverse complement strand
CTGAGACGGTACTCCCCTACCGCCCGCAGCAGAGTTTGCCTTCGGAACGAGAAAAAATCCGCGCGCCCCTTGACAATTGCCCGCCGAATCACTACCCTAATACCATCTATCCCTTCCAATCCATCCCACTCTGAGAGGTGGCGAATGCTGCGGCCTATTCTCGGCCCGATCCTGCTTCTGGTCGCCGCAGGCTCAGCGCGGGGAGCCTTCGGAGCGCCTACGATGCCTGTTCCGTCTCAAGATGCCGTTCACGCGGTTCTGCCTGCCAGCGACACCCGCGCCGCCGTGCCGCCGCATACCCTGAATACGCCGCGCACGTTCCCGGACTTCCCCACGCGCGCCGCCTGGGAAGCCCGCCGCGCCTTCCTCCGGCAACAGATGCTCGTCTCATTCGGCCTCTATCCTCTGCCGCCCAAAACGCCGCTCCGGGCCAAGATATTCGGTAAGGTCGAGCGCGACGGCTATACTATTGAGAAGGTCTATTTTCAGACCTATCCCGGCTTCTATCTGGCAGGCAACCTCTACCGGCCCACGGCAAAAGGAACCGCCGCGCACCCCGGCGTGCTGGTGGCGCACGGCCACTGGGCGGAGGGGCGCATGGCGAACGAGGAGCGAGGTTCCATCTCCGCGCGGGCCATCACCTTCGCGCGGCAGGGCTATGTCGCGTTCACCTACGACATGGTCGGCTACAACGACACGCGCCAGATAGATCACCGGTTCGCCAACGACCGCAAGCACTGGCTCTGGGGCGTCAGCCTGATGGGGTTGCAGACCTGGAACAGCATCCGCGCGCTCGACTTCCTCTGCTCCCTGCCGGACGTGGACAAGTCTCGGCTGGCGATCACCGGCGAGTCGGGCGGAGGCACACAGACGATGATGCTCGGCGCGCTGGATGACCGGCTGGCCGCCGTCGGCCCCTGCGTCATGGTGTCCCACTCCATGCAGGGCGGCTGCCTCTGCGAGAACGCGCCCGGCCTGCGCGTGGACTTCTCCAACATGGAGATCGCCTCCGCCGCCGCGCCGAAACCGCAGATTCTCGTCGCCGCGACGGGGGACTGGACGCGCGACACCATGACGGTCGAAGGCCCGGCCCTGGAAAGCGTCTACAAGCTCTACGGCGAGCCGGAGCATCTCAAGTATGTTCTCTTCGACTACGGCCACAACATCAACAAGACGAGCCGGGAAGCCGTCTACGCCTTCTTCGGCAGATGGATGCTGGGCGAGACGGACGAGCGCAAGCTGCAAGAGCCGCCCTACACGATGGAGCCGGTGGAGAGCCTGCGCGTCTTTCCGGCGGACAAGCCGCTGCCGAAAGACGCCAAGACAGCAGACGCCCTGACGCAGTCGCTTATCCTGCTCGGCCAGTCGGAGGTGGAGCGCCGCAAACCGCACGATAAGCGCAGCCTGACGCAGTTCCAGAAGACGTTCCGGCCCGCCTGGGAACACACGCTGGCCGTCGAAATCCCATCCTCGGAGCGCCTGCTTGCCACAGCGGAGGAGCCGACACCGGGCGCGGGCTTCACGGTCACGCGGCTGCACCTGGGGCGCGCAGGGCGCGGCGACAACATCCCCGCCCTGCTGTTCACACCGGAGGCGGGCAAAGTGGTGGAGACCGTCGTCCTCGCGCACCCGGAGGGCAAAGCGGCCCTGCTGGAACCCGACGCCCGGCGCCCAGCGCCCAACGCCTTCGTCCGTTCCCTGCTGGCGCAAGGGCGCAGTGTCCTGCTGCTGGACGCCTTCCTGACCGGCGAGCGCGCCGATGCCAGCGTTTCCGCTGCCCGCAATCGGCCCTTCGGCGAATTCTTCTCCACCTACAATCGTACCGATCTTCAGGAGCGCGTGCAGGATTTGATCACCGCCTGCGCGTATGCTAAAACGAAACTCGAAGCGCGCCATGTGACGCTCGTCGGACTGGGCAAAGCGGGGCTGTGGGCGCTGCTGGCCGCGCCCGCCGCCGATGCCGTCGCCGCTGACTGCGCGCAGCTTGACCTGACGACCGACGACGCGCTGCTGGCCGACGACCTGTTCGTGCCGTGCCTGCGCCGCCTGGGAGATTTTCACACGGCGGCGGCGCTGGCCGCACCGCATCCGCTCCTGCTGCACAACACGGGCCGCAAGTTCGCCTCGGCGCAGTGGATCACAGAGGTCTATCAGGCGATAGGCGCGGGGCCGTCGCTGCGCGTGGAGATGAAGCCTCTGGACGACGACGCGCTGGCGCGCTGGATCGCCACACAGAAAGGATCGGGGGGCAGATAACACAGCATGGACATTCGAGAGGCGCTTACGGCGCTGGGCGTGCGCGACGACACGCTCACGCAGGAAGAGAAAGAGTTTCTGGATCGCGAGGGCTATCTGCCTCTGCGCGGCATTTTGACGCAGGAACAGGTCGCGGCCATCTGCAAGCGGCAGGCCGAACTGCTGGCAGAGGAGGGCGATAAGGCCGGGCTGGAGGTGCATCAGGAGGCCGGGACAGACCGCCTCGCCGACCTGATCAATAAGGGGACGATGTATCATGTCGTCATCTCACACCCGCGCGTGCTGGCCGCCATCGCGCACGTCCTCCAGTACGACCTGAAACTCTCCTCGCTCAACAGCCGCGCCGCGCTGCCGGGGCAGGGCAGGCAGGGGCTTCATGCCGACTGGGGCCGGCTGGAGACGCCGGGGGATTACCAGGTCTGCAACTCGATCTGGCTCCTCGACGATTTCACGCCGGAGAACGGGGCGACCCGCGTGGTTCCCGGCTCGCACCGCAGCGGCAAAACGCCCGGCGACGAGATGGCGAACCCTGCCGATCCGCATCCGAATGAGGTGGTGCTGCTGGGCAAGGCGGGGGATGTCGTCGTCTTCAACGCGCACACCTGGCACGGCGGCACGCTCAATCGCACGGACAGACCGCGCCGCGCGCTGCACGGCTACTTCACGCGCCGTCACAATACGCAGCAGTTGGATCAGCAGAAGTATCTGCGTCGGGAGACCTGGGAGCAGTTGAGCGAGGCGCAGCGCGTCGTCCTCGGCGTGACGGAACCGCCAGAATAGAGGACACAGGTGCGAACTATCGCTTCCGCACCCGCCGCCAGCCCCGGCTTCCCAGCAGCCCCAGACCCATCAGCAAATTCAGGGAAGCCATCGGCTCTGGAACGACCGCGACGCCGAAGTTCTGGCTCGCCAGCGTGTCCAGAGCGTTCTCATCGGCCCCACCCAGCACCGAAAACGTTCCCGACACGCTCTGCGGCGGGGCGTTGGGGTCGAACAGGATGTCGAAGAACGGCCCGGTGTACGACTCTCCGCCATCCAGTGAGAGCGGCGCACCGGTCAGGAAGGCGGTGTCATCCAGGCTCAGCCCGGTTCCAGGCAGGGTGAAGTTGTCGCCATTGAGGAACAGCGTGGTCGTACCGGTGTTCTTCAGTGTTCCGGTGAAGGTGAGGGTGTCGCCGGGTTTTCCGGCCTGAGCCGCCGGATCGAGCGTGAAATCGAGTTGGGCGTGGGCGAGAACGGGAAAGACTATAAGCAGGCCCACAGAGAGCAATCCCAGCAGCTTTTTCATGGCATGTTTCTCCAGAATCGAAGTCGTCGGTGGGAAGCCGCTTGAGCCGGTTCCCCACTCAAGAGAGGACTACGGTGAACTATCGCAAGGGTCTACGGCAGGGTAACGCGGAAACTCCCGCCGAACGTGCCGCCCTTGTAACTGCCTCTAATTTGCAGCACGGCTTTCTGCCCGGAAGCGCCTGTCTCTTTGGGGAAACGCAGGAGCAGCGTCTTGGAACGTCCCGACACCAGCCGAATCCAGTCTGCCGGCGGAGAGAGGAACCGGCTGCCCAGCCTCGCTTGCGTCAGGCCGATGTTGGTCAGCGCCCTGGTTCCTACATTGTGGATCGTGACACTGGCGACGACCTCGTCCGTAATCGTGTCCCGTGCGAGCGTGGCGGTGACGGAGAGGTGCGCTCCCTTCTGCAGGCGCGCTTTCTGTGGCGGCAGAGGGATGGGGATGTATTCGAGTTGGTCGAATGGGTAGCCCTCGCCGACTGGTTGATAATGGATGGAGCCATCGGGCAGGTCCCAACCATATTCCTCCCCCGCATTGGTGATAAATTGCGTGAAGGATACGCCCAGCCCGTCGTTCCCGAAGAGCCGTTGGAACGCGGCGGAGGTCTGATCGATCGGCCAGGCGACCCAGCCACCTACGGAGCCGTAGGAAGCCCACAACTCAATTTTGTTGACGCCGGTGTAGAGGTTGGTCCCATTGGTGGAGTAATAGTTAGGAGATGCTGCAAGTTGCTGGTAGTAGCTGCCTAACCCATAGTCTCCCTCATACAGTTGAATATCGGGCCAGATCAGGCCGCCGATCTCCCAGTAGATGGGCGTCAGCTTCTGGTAGCAGAAAAGTTCGTAGCTGTTGGTGGTAGCGGTGATGGTGGTGGTATCAAAGGCGATGTCCTGGCCTTGTATCTGGAGCAGGCCCCAGTCCTGCGTGTAGGCCTGGGCTGCATAGAAGTTACCGGTCGCCGCATTCACGAAACCGGTGTTCAAGTCCTGACGCAACTGATCCAATTCATCACTGCTGTAGGTCGTCGAATTGTCACTGTCCGGGATCAGACTCAGCCCGATCGAGCCTGCGGCGAGCAGACCGGTGACCGCCGACAGGGGCGCAGCGACCTCCGGGGCGGCCAGGGCGCTGATTGCCCAGGCGGCGTTGGTGATGATCTGAACCAGGGTGACGAAGATGCCGCTGTTGCCGCTACCAAAGACGTCGGGCAGGCTGTTCTGGAGATTGTTGTCAACGGTGGTCAGGATGCCGTTGCTACCCTGATCGATGGTAATATTGGTGAGCAACTGTGCATTTGTAAGATCCCGAATATTGAGTACGTTGCCTACCAGCGTCAGTTCTGCATATATCTGACGGGTAACGATCGTCCAGTCCGTCGAAGCGACGTTCGGGGGCGGCTGCAGCGCGTTTTGGCCGCCGGGAAGCTCTGCCAGATAGTCCAGTATCCCACTGCTGTCGAGGGTGGCATAGCGTTGGCGCAGGTCGGTGGTCTGCAATGGCTGCCCAAACGTCCGCAGGTTCTGGCTCAGGTACTGGTAGGCCGTCACCTGTCCGGGCGGAAACGCGGGGCCGGTGTAGGAGGGGAAGGAGGCGGAAGACTGGTTCCACCCGGAGCCATTATAGCGCCAGGTCTGGAGCGAGTAGAAGCCGCGACCCAGCAGCACCGCCACCGCTTTGTTCTTGCCGTTGCTGTCTGTGACTGGCGGGTTGTTGGCGTTGGGATAGACCGGCGGGTTCTTGGTCAGGTCCTGAGGGACGGTATCGCCGAAGACGCGGGCGGTCTGGATAGTAGAGAAGTACTGCACCTCATCCCAGGGCGTGTTGTCGGCGGGAGTCGCGCTGGTATTGAACGGGCCATAGGTCAACTCATGCCAGTTGTTGTCGCCGGCATACTTCCAGACCTGCGTGCCGCCCTTCTCCCGGCTCATCAGTTCCGCCCGCCCGTCTCCGTCAATATCGGCAAGCTGAATCGTTTGATAGTAGGAAGGGTCCGTCCATCCGTTGCCATCGCTGAAGCCAGGCCCCCAGGGCAGGATATACCAGCCTGCGGAGGAGTATTTCCAGGCCCGGATACCGGCGGGATCGCGTCCGATCAGTTCGGCGGCTCCATCCCCATCAATATCAGCCGTCTGGATCGTCTGGTAGCATTGGGGCTGGTTCCAGCCATTGGAGTCGGTCCAGGCAGGCGTGTTCCAGGTCACGAGATTCCAGACGGCGGCGGTGGAATCGTACTTCCACATCTGCATTCCCGGATGGGGGTCGTTATCGGGGGCGCGTGCCAGCAGTTCGGCTCTGCCATCCCCATCAATATCGGCCAGTTGGATGGTCTGGTAGCATTGGGGCTGATCCCAGCTGCCGAAGGAGGCGGTCCAGAAGGGATCAGACCAGGTCACGAGATTCCAGACACCGTTTTTGGAATCGTACTTCCAGGTCTGCATTCCGGGATGCGGGTCTTTGAGCGAGGCCCGCGCCAGCAGTTCGGCGGCTCCATCCCCGTCGATGTCGGCGCACTGTATCGTCTGATAGGAAGAGGGCTGATCCCATCCCCAGCCGTAGGCGGTGACCCACCCCGGGCCGTTAGGCATCTGGCTCCAGGTCTGCGCTTTAGGGTCGTACTTCCACACCTGAAGTCCCGAACCCTTGGGATCGTTGTCGGGAGCGCGTCCGAGCAGTTCGGCCTGACCGTCCCCGTCTATGTCCGCCGTCTGAATCGTCTGATAGAACTGGGGATCGTACCACCCGTTGAGGTCGCTCCAGGCGGGGCCATTCGTCATTGGTGTCCACTGTCCGGTGTGCGAATCGAAGTGGTGGACGATGATGCCGTTGGGGCTTCGGGCAATCAGTTCATCCTGTCCATCCCCGTCAATGTCGGCGCTCTGGATTGTCTTGTTGATCTGAAGACGGCGTCCGGCCTGAATGGTCTGGTAGTAGACAGGTTGATCGAAGGAGGAGCCGTCTCCCCAGATAGGCAACTGCAAGGTTTGCAAGGTAGGAGTGACGCTGCTCCCAGCAATAGGCAGCGCCCGTCCACGTGGCAGGGGGCGCAGGCGGGACAAGGTCTGAGCAGAAGCCGAATCGGCAAGAAGGCGGCTCAGTGTCAGGCCCGCCATGCCGCCGCCAGCCCAGCGCAACAGGTCACGTCGCGACAGTTCCCGGTTCGACTGCACTTCCAGGCTCTGCCTCTCCAGTTCGGGATTCTCCGTATTGTCTTTCACCGTTCAGTTCCTTTCGTTCGCGCGAAGGCAAGCGACCTCAGAGCCGCCGAGAGTCAAAACGAGCGGTATTGTAGGGTGGGTTGGTTCCTCTGCTCTTATACCAACAATAACATGCCGCAGGAGGAACACGCGCCTTTTGCACGATACTTTCCCACCTGAAGGCGAAACGGGCCAAGGGAAGGGCAAAACAGGCCGGAGTTCAGGGTAGGAAGATAGGACGAAACGGCCTCCCGCTTGCACGAAAATTGCACCACCGGCAGGAAATAATCGGCGGAGGACAGAAAGGAGAGGAGAAAACCGCCGATCATATACGGCCCACGACGGAACCACCATGAACAGAGGGATCGGAGCCTTTCTGAAAGAACTACGAACGGCACGGCAACTGTCCCTAAACCAACTGGCGCTGCGCGCGGGCGTATCACGACGGACGCTCAGTTACTGGGAAGCAGGAACGTATCAGCCGTCTCTGCCGGAGTTGGACGCGGTATGCAAGGCGCTGAAAGCGACCGCAGAGCAGTGGGAAGATGCGGTCGCTCTGATCGGTGCGCCTCGTGCAGTGCATCGCCTGCGCGCGGCGCCAAAGGTCGTTCAGATCGCCGAAGAGATCGGTCCCCTGCCTTCCGGCGGCGATCTGCTGCGCGCGATGCGCCATCGGCGCAGACTCTATCTGGAGCAGGCTGCCGAGGCGATCGGAGTTTCGCCCGGCACACTGAGCCGTTGGGAGCATGGCAAAGTCCTTCCTTCTCCAGAACGGCTTGAGGCGCTGTTGGCGCTGTTGAACGCACATCCGCAGGAACGCGCGGCGCTGACCGACCGCTCTCTCTTCCTGAGGCCCCCTCTGCGCGAAACGACCCCTTCCCTGGAAGAGCTGCGCGCCTGCTGCCAACCTTTCCTGTGGCCCGGTTATGTCCATCCGAATCAGGCGCTATTGGACCTGACTTATCTGACATTGGCGGCGCAAGCCTGGCCGATGGCGGCGCAGGGCGCGTCCGGCCGCCTGCTGCTGGCCGAAATCTACGGCAACTATGCGGCGTACCTGGCCTATACGCGCCGCTTCCAGGAGGCAGGGCGCGTGGCAGATCGCGCGCTAAGTAGGGTGTCAAAAGTCTTTGCTCCGCTCACGCGGCCATCGGCAGAGCTTTGTCTGGTACGGTACTTGCCGCCTCTTGCGCCTTGTCTTTGTGCCGTGCCGTCAGCCGCAACGCCGCTTCCGGCGTGAAGCGGGCG
>DASRGL010000538.1:0-46884 GCA_035651115.1 Chthonomonadaceae bacterium | reverse complement strand
AGCCTATGTCTCCCGCAAAGCCAACGGCATGACCGATCCCATCGCGCTCTCCTGCATCCGCCTGGTGGCCGAGCATCTGGAGACCGCCTACAACGAGCCGGGCAACCGGACGGCGCGGGAAGCGATGGCGCTGGCGGCCTGTCAGGGCGGCATGGCCTTCTCCAACAGCAGCGTCTGCCTGGTGCATGGGATGAGCCGCCCCCTCGGCGCGCTGTTTCACCTGGCGCACGGGCTTTCCAACGCCGTCCTGCTGCCGACGATCACCCGCTTCTCGTTGCCCGGCGCGGAGGAACGCTATGCGACGGTGGCGCGCGTGATGGGCTATGCCTCCGCTGCCGATTCGGATGAGGCGGCGGCGCGCGCGCTGGCGGAAGGACTGGAAAGTTTGAACGCGCGGCTCGGCATCACGCGCCTGCGCGACTGTAAGGGGATGGAGGCGGGGCGTTTCGAGGCGCTGCTGGAGAAGATGGCGCACGACGCGCTGGCGTCGGGCAGCCCGCAGAGCAATCCGGTCGTTCCAACGGCGGAGGAGATCGTCGGCCTCTATCGTCAGGTCTGGTAAGCCCGGTAGAGAGGCAGCCCGCAGTTCAGGGCAGCAGTTCGGCGATGGAAAGGGCGGCGTTCGGAGCCGCCAGAGGCGAGACGGTCTCTGTCTCCGTATGGCGGGTGATGCTGCGGTAGTGGTGGCCGAGCGGCTGCCCGGTCATCGGCGCGGGCTGACGGTGGACTTCCAGCACGCGGTCGGCCAGATTGACGATCCAGTATTCAGGGATACCGGCGCGCGCATAGAGGGCGGCTTTGGTCGTGCGGTCGAACGGAAGGGTCGTGTCGGCGACCTCGACCGCGAGGACGGCAGTCGTCGGGTGCTGCTTCTTGTAGTCTCGAATAGAACCCGTCACAACGGCGACATCAGGCTCCGGCTCGCTGTGCGGCCCCAAAACTATGGGCAGTTGCATGCGTATGGCATAGCCTGTGGCAAATGATTTTCTCAGTTCTTCCACTACCAGTTGAATGCTTGTCGCGTGCGGACTCTTCTGCGGACTCACTTTCTGGATCACCTCTCCTTCAATCAACTCCAGACGTTCTTCCGGCCCAAAAAGCCCCAGACTGGCCGCGCAGTTATATTCCTCCACCGTCAACAGGCGACGAGAAGGCTGATCGTATCCCGTATCCTTAAAGATTGTGTCGGTCATGTCATTACCTCGCCCTGATTCCTCTATAACTCTTTAGTATACGCGCTGTGAGCGAAGGCGTCAATACGCGCGGCAAGCGCCATAGCTCTGATGGATCATAACTATAGATCGGCAGGAGAAACGGAAAAGCATGGGGAGGGAACGAACGGTTCGTTCCCTCCCTCGTAAGGTTATGAGGAGAAGAGAGGACTGCGTGCTACAGGTGGATGACGGAGCGGATGACGTTGCCGGTCTCCATCTCATGGAAGGCGTCCTCGACATCGTCCAGGCCGATGACGCGCGTCACCATGCCGTCGAGTTGCAGCTCGCCTTTTAGATAGAGCTGGGCCAGCAGCGGGAAATCGTTCGAGGGCAGCGTGTCGCCCGCGTGGCAGACCGTCAGGTTGACCTTGTTCCAGTAGACCCCGGTGTCAATATTGCCGACATTGAGCGTCACGGTGTCGTCCGCGCCGGGGAAGCCGATGTTGATGGCCGTGCCGTTGTAGTTGACCATGCGGACGCACTGCTCGATGCACTTCATCAGGCCGGTCGCCTCGAACGCGAAGTCCACGCCGCCCTCGTAGCCCGCCCAGTCGTCTTTGACCAGCCCGCGCACCGCCGCGACCGGATCGCCGTTGCGCGCATCCACCACATCGGTCGCGCCATAGTCTTTGGCCCATTGCAGCTTGACCGGGTTCACGTCCACCGCGATGATCTGCTTCGCGTGCGCCAGCTTCGCGCCCTGAATGACGCTCAGGCCGACGCCGCCGCACCCGACGACGGCGACGCTTGCGCCCGGAAAGACCTTGACCGTGTTCATCGTCGCGCCCACGCCCGTGACGACGCCGCACGCGATGAGGCACGCCTTGTCCAGCGGCATCTCCTTCGGCATCTTGATCGCGGCCTTGCTATGCACGACGGTGTGGGTCGAGAAGGTTCCGCACCGCAGCACCTGAGAGCAGAGCGCGCCGTCTTTTTTGCGATGGAGGCGCTGCTTCGGGCGCAGGGCCATATAGCAGTGGCGCGGGTCGCCGCGCCGACAGGCCGGACACTGCTCGCAGGGAGCGCGATAGGCGATGACGACCGGATCGCCGGGCTGAAGGTGGGTCACGCCCTCCCCGACCTGCTCGACATAGCCCGCGCCCTCATGGCCCAGGACGATGGGGAACGCCATTCCCGCGCCGTTCTGGTTCTTGATGGTCAGGTCGGTATGGCAGACGCCGCTGGCGGCCAGTTTGATCAGCACCTCCCCTGGCCCCGGCGGGTCTACGGTGATCTCTTCCACAGAAACCGGCTTCCCCGGTTCGACTAGCAGGGCCGCGCGGCCCTCAACGGTCGGCATGGCTTGAGCCTCCTTTGGCGATGATGCGCCGCGACGGAACGCCAGAACAGGCGCACAGCCTGAACCGCGCTTCCGGCGGCGTCTCCTGAAAAACGGGATTGCCCGCTATTTCGGGGGAGCCGGGAGATTATCCTGCCAGAAATTCGAGGGAGGCTCGGCGCGCAGGTCGGCTGCCGCGCCGCACGGGATCAGGCATAAAAAAGCCTCCTTTCCCGACAGGGAAAGGAGGCAAGAGAGAAGACAGACAGCCTACACCGGCTGAAGTTCGCGCTGGCGCGCGTGCGCGCCCTCGGCGATCTCCTCGATCATCTTCTGGTTGAAGGCCGGAATGTCGTCGGGCTTGCGGCTCGTGACCAGGCCGTTGTCCGTGACGACCTGCTGATCTACCCAGTGACCGCCCGCGTTGCGAATGTCGGTCTGCAAGGAGGGCCAGGAGGTCAGCGTGCGCCCGCGCACCACGTCGGCCTCCACCAGCGTCCAGGGGCCGTGACAGATGGCCGCAATCGGCTTTCCGGCATCGAAGAAGGCGCGAACGAACTGCACGGCCTGCGGGTTCATACGCAGCTTGTCCGGGTTCATCACGCCGCCGGGCAGCAGCAGCGCGTCGAAGTCGTTTGCGTTCGCCCGGTCGAGCGGAACGTCTATCGGGAACGAATCGCCCCACTCTTTGTCCTTCCAGCCCTTGACCTGCCCCTGCGCCGGAGAGACGAGAAACGTCTGCGCGCCCGCCTGATCCAGCGCCTTGCGCGGCTCGGTCATCTCGGACTGCTCGAAGCCATTCTCCACGAGAATAGCCACCTTTTTCCCGTTGAGTTTGCCATCCATGATCTTTTCGTACCTCCTCTGGCCCCAGCCCCCCGTCCCCCTTCCTAGCGACGCAGGAGCGTTTTAGGGAAGGGGGACGGGGGGTTAGGTCATGCTAACGGATCCACGTTGCCTCTGACAAGCTGCTGACGATCCCTCTCGGAGAGGCTGCGCGTGAGCAGGCCCAGGCCGAGAGGAGCCATTGCCATGCCCACGATTCCCCGGCGGCGCGTGCCGTAGAGCGTCAGCACGCCGCCGACCGCGCTTGCCAGCAGCCGTGCGCCCGGCGACCATCGGGCGGGATTCAAACCGCACTCTGCTTGTGGCCGCCGCGCATGGCCCTGCAAACTGGGAATGTCCGGCTGCGCGTGGACTTCCAGCCGATTTTCCACGCCCATCACGCCGCGCACGCCCGCGACCCCGTTCAGCAGGGTGTCCACCTCGCTTGCCAGGATCGGCCCGCTCAGCGTGACGCGGCCCTGGTTCGCCGTGACCTGAATCGCGCGCGGATGGGAAATGAGATGGCCCATGCGGGCGCGCACCCGCGCCGCCAGCGTCTCATCCGAGACGGGATCGAGCGAACACATCGAAGTCAGTTCAGCCCAGAGGCCGTAGCTCCGGTTGGAGAGATCGCGGGAGGCCGCCACCAGCGTGTCCCGCGCATCGTTCCGCATCCGCGCCATCCTGTCGCGCAGCAGGGCGCGGCGGCGGTTGCCCCGATCCGGGTCATAGAAGTACATCAGCCCTGCCCCCGCAGCAAGGCCCCACAGCAAAGCCGAGGCTTTGTTCATCTTCGTTCTCCTCAATAGTCCACGCGCGCCGGTTCGTCCTTCTGCTGCCAGCCCATGACCGAGGTATCGTGCAGCCAGAAGAGCGCGCTTTGGCCCTGCTTGCTGTCGCGGGCGTCCTTCTCCACGAGCGGACGCACCTCCTCGATCAGCCGCTCCTCCTCCCGCTCGTCCAGAGGGCGAAAATCGGCGGCGATGGAGACGATCTCCTCGATCTGTTCGGGCGTGTCCATGCCCACGATCGCCAGCGAGACGCCGGGCAGGCCGAGTGAATAGCGCAACGCCAGCGCGCGGTTCTGGAACTGCCCATGCCCCAGCGTCTTCATCGCGCCGACGCCGACGTTGCGCGCCTGCGCTTTCGGCAGCAGAAAGGTCTCCGGGCTGGTGATCAGCTTGTCCGCCATACCGAGCGGGCGCGCGGGCGCAAGGGCCGGGGGCATGGGTCAAACCCTCCTTAACCGTGTTCTCGCCCCTGTCCCCGCTCGCTTATGGCAAAGAGAGGAGAGCGTTCCTGTCTTCCGGCACGCGAGAGAGAACCGGGGCGAGAGTTTACACGGTCAAGACGGCAGCGCCAGAATAAAGGTTCCGCTACTTGCCGCCCCGTCGTAGTGCAGACTTTGGCCCGCCGACTGCAACTTTTTGCAGCGCAGAGGGGTCATTCCTTTGGCTGATTCTTTTATCCGGGGTTGACAAAAGACGGCGGGCGCGACACAATCCGATACGCAGCGCGGCCTGCCCGGTGTCTCCCCATGCTTCACATCCGCTCGGTTGGGTAATCAGGAGGAACTATGTCCCGGATCGAACCTGCGCAGCCTCTCGACTCCTCGGAGGCTGCCGCGCCGATCTCCACCGCAGAGGTCTTGATCCGCCTCGACGGCGATTTCGCCGAAGACGGCGCATTCGGACACCGCCAGCTTGAGGTCACACGCGACACGATTCGCGTCATTGATTCCGGCGGGGCCGTCTCGTTCCAGATTCCTATCGCGGACGTGAAGTCCGCGCGGAACGAGCCGCTCATCGGCGGCGGACGGCTCGAAATCACCACGAAAACAGGCGAGATCGTCCCCGTCCTCACCTACTCGATGACGATGGCGGCGAAGTTCTCCGAGGCGGCGCGCGGCATGGAGCAGCTTGCCAAAGGCGAGCCGCTCTCCATCAATCTCAAGCAGGAGCGCGTGCGCTGTCCCAAATGCAACCGCCTGCTGCCGGAGAAGGACGGTATCTGCCCGGCCTGCGTCAACCGGGGCAAGACACTGCTGCGGGTCGCGCGCTTCATGCAGCCTTACCGCAAGCAGGCCATTGCGCTGGCCCTGCTCTCCATCGTGACGACGGCGCTGAACCTGGCCCCGCCGCTCATTCAGGGCCGACTGATTGACAGCGTGCTGACCGCGCACAGAAGCCTGGGAACGCTCTGGCTGATGATGGGGCTGTGGCTCTTCACGCTGGCATCGGGCATCGCGGTGCAGATCATCTCCGGTCGCCTGATCGCGTTCCTGGCCGGAAACATCGCCGCCGACATCCGCAGCAAGCTGTATCGCGCCATCGAGTTCCTGCAACTCGCCTACTTCGACAAGAAGCAGGTCGGGGCGATCACCAGCCGCGTGACGCAGGACTCGGATCGCGTCTGGGGCTTCCTGGTGGAGGGCGTGCCATACTTCCTGACCAATGTGCTGCTGCTCGTCGGCATCCTGGGCTTCCTGTTCTCTATCAACTGGAAGCTGACGCTCTGTATCATGGCGCCGCTGCCGATCATCGTCGGCATCAGCAGCTATTTCTGGAAGCCGGTCTCGCAGATGTACCACCGGGTCGGGCAGAAGTGGGCGCGGTTCCACATGCATCTCAACGAGTCGCTGTCGGGCATCCGGGTCGTGAAGGCGTTCGCGCAGGAAGACCATGAGAACGCCAAGTTCCTTAAACGCAACGCGGAACTGCGCGACGCGGGTATCAACGCTGACACGAAGTGGTACACGATCTTCGGAGTGATGACCTTCTTCACGGGCCTGGGAACGCTCATCAACTGGACGGTCGGCGGCTACATGGTCTATGCGGGCCAGATGACGCTCGGCGATTTCTGGAAGGTGAACCAACTGCTCGGCCTGGTCTACGGCCCCTTACAGTGGTTCGCGATGATCAACAACTGGTTCAGTCGCGCGATGGCGGGCGCGGAGCGCATTTTCGAGGTGATGGATACGGAGGCGGAGGCGTATCGTTCCGAGAAGCCTGCGCATCCGATTCGCGGCGAAGTGACCTTCGAGAACGTGCGCTTCGGCTACGACAAGTCGAACCCGGTCTTGAAAGGGCTGAACTTTACCGCCGCGCCCGGCGAGATGATCGGCCTGGTCGGGAAATCCGGCGCGGGCAAGTCCACGACCATCAATCTGATCTGCCGGTTCTATGAGCCGGACGCGGGCAGCATCAAGATAGACGGCAAGGACTATCGCGAGATCGGCTTGCAGGATATGCGCCAGCAGATCGGCATCGTGCTGCAGGAGCCGTTCCTGTTCAACGGCACGATCGCGGAGAACATCGCCTACGGCAAGCCCGGCGCGACCTTCGAGGAGGTGGTCGAGGCGGCGAAAGCGGCGAACGCCCACAACTTCATCCTCTCGAAGCCGGACGGCTACGACACGATGGTGGGCGAGCGGGGCGCGAAACTCTCCGGCGGCGAGCGGCAGCGTGTCTCTATCGCCCGCGCCATCCTGCACGATCCGCGCATCCTGATCCTGGACGAGGCGACCTCTTCCGTGGACGTGGAGACGGAGAAGCAGATTCAGGAGGCCATCGGACGCCTGATCTCCGGGCGGACGACCTTCGCCATCGCGCACCGCCTCTCGACGCTGCGCAACGCCAGCCGCCTGATCGTCCTGGACAAGGGCGAGGTCGCGGAGATGGGGACGCACGCCGAACTGATGGAGAAGAAGGGCGTCTTCTGCAAGCTGGTGGAGACGCAGAGCGCCATCAACGAGATCATCGGCCTCGCCTAAAAACGAGGAGAATCCACAGATGATTGTCTGAACTATGATTAGTCGGATTAACGGATGGACTAGGATTAAGCCAGACATAATCCTAGTCTATCCTGTAATCCCATTAATCACAGTTCAGACAATCATCTGTGCAAATCTGTGTCATCTGTGGATTCAGGAGGTTTTTATGAATCCTGCGGAGTTGAAACTGTTCTATGCGCCCAAGGATCGGCTGCGGCTGACGGTCGGGGCAGAGAAGTCCTATCCGACGGTCAAGCCGGTCTGGGCCGCGCCGCTCTCGCGCCCGAACAAGTACCTGGCGCTGCTGGATGGCAAGGGCGACGAGATCGTGATGGTGGCCGATCCGGACGCGCTGCCGAAGGAGTCGCTGGCGGCGGTGCAGGAGGAGTTGCGGAGGCGCTACCTGACCGCAACCGTGACCGCCGTGAACCATGCGAAGGTGGAGTATGGCGCGACCTACTGGAGCGTGGAGACCGACCGGGGCGAGCGCGATTTCGTCACGCAGAACCTGCAAGAGAACGCGATGTGGCTCTCGGAGCAGCACCTGCTGTTGTTGGATGTGGACGGCAACCGCTTTGAGATACCGGATGTACAGGCTCTCGACGCGCGCAGCCAAGCGATGATCCACGCCATTCTGTAGAACGTGAAAGACGGCTTCAGAGTGCGGAGTTTGCGTGCCAGACGCGCAGATTCCGGCTCTGAAGCCGTCTCTATTTGTGCAGGAGGCAGGCAAAACGATCTCATGCCGTTTTTTGGCTTGCAACGCGCTGCGATTCTCCCTTATAATAGAGTATTGGGCTACTGGCAAGAAAGATCACTTATGCGCTATTTGTGCTTGCTCAGAAGGAGGATGAACTGTGGGCTGGGCATCATATGTTGAGGACATCGTCGAGCGATTTAATCAGGCTTCACCTCTGGTTGATCAACTGACGAAGTCAGGCGAAAATATATCGCCTCCTGACTATGCTAAAATACAGACTAATCTATTAGCTTTGTGGCGTGATATTGGAGCCTTATTACAGGAACTCAACCGACAACTAGAACTGGTGACCGACCCGAATTTTGACGCCTTCGAAGAGTGGCAGACAGCAGAAACAAAAATAGGCAAATTGCAGCTTGAAAACAGTTCGCTACGCAAGCAACTGAAGGAGCAAGAAGAACAGTACGGCAAGCAGTTGCAAGATTTGAAAATCCACATTTCTACATTTGAATGCAAACGAAAAGACGACCGCCGAGAGGCAAACCGTAGGCTTAGAAGTATAAAGCGAAAGTAACGGGACAGAAGAGGCAGAGGAGCAAACAATGAACGACTTGATTTCAACACAACCCGCGCCGCGTACCACTGCCGAGTATAAAGCGGCCATCAAGCAACTGTTTGCTGAAATGGATCGGCGCAATCAGCAGATGGAGTGCGACCGCAGGGACATAACGAGACTTGAGGCAGAAACCGCCGCACTGAAAACGGAAACACGGGCGATACTGGCTTCGTTGGGAGCGAGACTGTAGACATGTGGAAAGAAGCCCTCAACTATGCAAAGCAACTCATTACCTTGACGAGCAAAACGCAGCAACATAAAGAAGACATCAAGGCGCTGCGGCAAGAGATGAAAGAGATGCGAGAGGAGTTGAGGGCGCTGGCAGAAGCGGTGCGCGAAATGAAGCTTGAGCAGCAACACGAGCGTGAAATCGCGACACGTGACCGCGAAATCTGCGGCTACGGCTAGAGAATGTCCTGTTGCGTTCAGAGCGCGGATTGCCGCCAGGCGATCCGCAACAAGATGAAAGCTAACTTTGGACGACGCGCCAGCGACACGCAGGACTGTACGGAGTGGGTACGCGATCTCCGTAGACGCGAATGGGAAGAAGTGAGGAAAGCTATGGCACTACCTTTGCTTGAAATAGAAGGAACCTGGGAAGAGATTAAGGAACGCATTCCTGATTTTTCCGGTCGAAAGTTGCACGTTATCGTTTTGCCAGCGGAGGAAGAAACCGAGGAACCAAAAGATACGCGCTCTTTAGACGAAAAACTTGCAGAGATTGCAGCAAGTATACCGAAGGAAGAGTTGGCGAAGTTGCCGCCTGATTTCTGCGATCAGCTTGATCATTATATCTACGGCACTCCGAAACGATGAACCAGGTCTTCGCTGATACGCTCTACTGGATAGCGACTATTGTCTCTGGCGATCCGTGGCATGAAGCTACGTTAAGAGCAAAGGCAGCGTTGGGGCCTGTCCACATAGTCACAACGGAGGAAGTCTTAACGGAGTTCCTGACTGCTCTTGCAAGGCGGGGTGAGTTCTTACGTCGGAAAGCGGCAGTGACGGTTCGTACCATTCTGGCCGATGAAACGGCAACAGTCTTACCGCAGACGCATTTCTCGTTTATGCGCGGGTTGGAATTCTACGAGAGCCGTGCCGATAAGGGATACAGCCTGGTAGATTGTATATCCATGAACGCAATGCGTGAGGTTGGCATTACGGCCATTCTGACGAACGATCATCATTTCATGCAGGAAGGTTTCACGGTTCTCATTCACCGAACCTAACGCTGTATTCGATAACTCGTGAGGAGACAGCGCGGATGGCACGCACACAGTCCTCTACTTCCTTTTCCTTGAGAGGGGCGTTGTACCGGGCAGGGGCTATCCTGTTTGCCCTGACAGTTTTGACGAGTGTGGCGGCGTGGGCGGCTCCGCCGCAGCGGGGTCATGCGCGGGCCACACGGAGCGGCGGAAACAGCGGCCCGGTCGCGCCGATAACCGCGCTGGCGCTGCAACCGGCGAACGCCACCCTGGATGGCTCCTACTCCTTCCAGACGCTCGCGGTCGTCGGGAATGCGGCGGACGGCAGCGCCCGCGACCTGACCGAAAACGCCACCTTCTCCTCGTCCAACCCCGGCGTCGTGCGTATCGGCAAGGATGGTGTCGCCTATCCGGTCCGCGATGGCACGGCAGACATCGTCGCGTCGGTCGGAGGAAGAACGGCGCGCGCCCGCTTCACCGTCCGCAACTTCCGCACCAACGCCAACCTCACCTTCGAGAACGCCATCACTCCCATCCTGGTCAAGAACGGCTGCGTCGGCAGCGCGTGTCACGGCGCGCCCAACGGACAGGCCGGGTTCAAGCTGTCGTTCTTCGGCTACGAGGCGCAGAAAGACTGGGAGGCGATTGTCAAGGGCAGCAATGGGCGGCGCATTGATCTGGCGCACCCGATGGAAAGCCTGCTCATCCGCAAGCCGACGAACCTGGCCGGACACGGCGGCGGCAGACGATTCGCGCCGAACGGCCCGGAGGCGCGCGTCTTCGCGGCCTGGATCAAAGCGGGCGCGCCCTTCCTGCCGGGAGACGGCGCGAAGCGGGCGCAGGCCGGGCGCGGCGGCCCGCAGTTGGCCGGATACGCGCCCGACCCGAAACGGCCCGCGCCGAGTATCGTCTCGATTGACGTGACACCGGGCCAGCGCCTTATCCGGCAGGCCGACACGCGGCATCAGTTGCTCGTCACGGCCCGCTACACCGACGGCAGCGAGCGCGACGTGACGCCCTTCGCCCGCTACGCCTCCGACGACGACGGCATCGCCACCATCGCCGGGAACGGCAAGCTGACCGCGCTGCGCAAGGGCGAGGCGAACATCATGGTGCGCTTCGCGGGCAAGGTCGGGCTGGCCTCGGTCGTCGTGCAGCCGCAGCCGCCGATGGCGCACTACCCGCAAGTCCCGGCGAACAACTTCATTGACGAAGCCGTGTTCGCCAAGCTGAAGACGCTCAACATCGTTCCCTCCGACCTGTGCGACGACGCCACCTTTATCCGCCGCGCCTACTTCGACATCTGCGGCACGCCGCCCCTGCCGGGAGCCGTGCGCCAGTTCCTCGCAGACACCGCCTCGAACAAGCGCGCGAAGCTGATAGACGAACTACTGGAGCGCCCGGAGTACAAGGACTATCAGACCATCCTCTGGGCCGACCTGCTGCGCAACAGCCGCGTCTTCCTGCAGGAGCCGGGCGTCAGGGCGTATACCCGCTTCATCCGCGAGAGTTTCGCCGACAACAAACCCTTCGATCAGTTCGTGCGGGAACTGCTGACCGGCACAGGCAGCACCTATCGCAACGAGACGGCGGCGGCCAACTACTACCGCGTCACCAGCGACCCCTCCGAACTGACGACCTCCACAAGCCAGATATTCCTCGGCGTGCGCCTGGAGTGCTGCCGATGTCACAATCATCCGTTCGACCGCTGGAAGCAGGACGATTTCTACGGTTTCGCGGCCTTCTTCGCCAAAACCCATCTCAAAGGCGGGCCGGCCAAAGACGAACTGATCGTCTACACGGACGACAACGGCGGCGTGACACAGCCGCGCACCGGGCAGGCGATGCACCCGAAGTTTCTGACGGCGGATCAGCCGCTTGCCGACGAGAGCGGCGATGTGCGCGTCAAACTTGCCGCCTGGATGACCGCGCCCGACAACCCGTTCTTCGCGAAGGCGACCGTCAACCGCGTCTGGAAGCAGTTCCTCGGACGGGGCATCGTGCATCCGGTGGACGACTTCCGCGCCACCAATCCGCCGATTAACGCGCCGCTCCTGGACGCGCTGGCAAAGGATTTCGTCGCGCACGGCTACGACATGAAGCGCCTCATCCGCACGATCTGCAACTCGCGGGTCTATCAGCTTAGCTCCACGGTGAACGCGACCAATGCTGAGGATACGAAGAACTTCAGCCACTACTATATCAAGCGGCTAGGGCCGGAGGCGCTGCTCGACGCCATCTGCATCGCGACCGGCGTGGAGGAGCAGTTCAACGGCGTGCGTCCGGGAACAAGGGCCATCAATCTGCCGGATAACAACGTCGGCTCCTACTTCCTGGATGTGTTCGGGCGCAGCCGCCGCCTGAACGTGCAGGAGCGCAGCCAGGAGACTTCGATGTCGCAGGCGCTTGCCCTGATGAACGGCACGTCCATCAATGGCAAGATCACCGACCCGAACGGGCGCATCGCGCAGTTGATAGGCCGTCTCGGTGACCGCAGCGAGGAGGCCATTGTCAGCGAACTCTACCTGGCGACACTGGCCCGCTACCCGAACGAGAAAGAGCTAAAACGCGCGCTGGACTATATCCACGGCTCGCCTTCGCCCCGCGACGGCTACGAAGACCTGATGTGGGCCATGCTCAACAGCCGCGAGTTCCTGTTCAATCACTGACCTGTTTCAGGGGGAGGTCGGGGTTCTCGTCCTCCCCATGCGATGGTCTGGTCTTCCGATAAATCCTTCTCAGCGCGCCGACCAGCTCAACACCTGCTCTGGCAGGCCGGATAGAGGCTGGTTGAAATCCAGTCCGCAGATCTGCCCGGCCTGCGCCTTGAACCAGCAGTCGAACGGATCCGGCGACATCGCCCAGCGCGCGAACGCCTCCGCGGGAGCGTTGGCCTCCATCCGCACAATCACCATACGATTAGCCCTCGGCGCGAGCGAACTGAATGAGGTTGGTGTGGAAGGTCGAGCCGCCGCCCATGTCGGTCAGGCGGTCGGAGGTGAGGGCGTTGACATTGCGCCCCGTCGGGCTGTCGCGATGCCACCAGAGCGAGGGCGACCAGGCCACGCCCGGCTTCACGTTCTCGCTGACCACCGCCTTGAGCCGCACCTCGCCGCGCCGATTCCAGACCCGCAGCCAGTCGCCATCGGTGATCCCCCGCTCTGCCGCGTCGCGCGGGTTGATCCAGATGCGCGGCTCCCTCTCGCCCTTTTGCAGCGAGGAGAGGTTAGCGAACGAGGAGTTCAGGAAGTGGTGCGCGGCGGGCGAGAGCAGGTTGATGGGAAACTCGGCGGCCAGTGCGGGATCGGCCTCTGCGCTCTCGGCAGGCGGCTCGTAGTCGGGCAGCGGATCGTAGCCGTCCTTTGCGGCGCGCTGCGAATAGAACTCGACCTTGCCGGAGATGGTTCTGAAACCGAGGCTCCCCCGCGCTCCCGTCCCTTCCTCATTGGAGGACAGCGAGGAGTAAGGCACATAGGGGTTCGTCGGCGTCTTCAGTTTGGCGAAGCCGTTTTCCAACAGGGTCTCGTAGGTGATGCCTTCCAGAAGCGGGCTGTCGCTATCGAGCGCGGCGCGGATGATCTCCTCCGCCGTCTCGTCGAAGACCGGATCGGTGTAGCCCATCGCCTTCGCCAGTGCGTTCAAGACCTCGATATTCGGGCGCGACTCGCCGAGCGGCGGGATGGCGGGAAGAGATAGATTCAGATAGAGATGGCCGTAGGCGGTGTGCAGGTCGAGATGCTCCATCTCCGTCGTCGCGGGCAGGAGGATGTCGGCGTAGCGCGCCGTATCGGTGAGCATCTGCTCATGGACAACGGTGAACAGGTCGTCACGACTCAAGCCTTGCAGCACCAGGTTGGAGTTGGGCGCGACGGCTGCCGGATTAGAGTTGTAGACGTAGAGCGCGCGCAGGGGCGGGTCGGTCAGTTTCAGCAGCGCCCTGCCGAGTTCGTTCATATTGACGGCGCGCGGCGTGCGGCGGCCCCACTTGACCGGCGATTCGTCGTCCGGCGAGTGGAGCAGATCGGGCCGCTTGATGGCGCGGCGGTTGAGCGGGAAGTGCGCGCTGGTGGAGAGCAGCAGGCCGCTGCCCGGCTTGCCCCACGCCCCGATGACGGCGGGCAGGCAGGCGATGGCGCGGATCATGCCGCCGCCGTTGGCGTTGCGCGAGAGGCCGTAGCCGAGGCGGATCGCGGAGGGCGTCTCGGTGGCGTAGCGGCGGGCCAGCGTGACGATCTCCTGCCTGTCCAGGCCGGTGATCGCGGCGACACGCTCCGGCGGATACGCGGCGCACCGCTCCCGGAACTTCTGCCAGCCGACCGAATGCGCCTCCATGAACGCCTCATCATGCAGCCCTTCGGAGAAGATAACGTGCGCCATGCCGAGGGCGAGCGCGGCATCGGTTCCCGGCTTCGGCTGCACGAACCAGTCGGCGGCGTTGGCGGTGCGCGTCCGGTAGGGGTCAATGACGACGAACGTGGCCCCTTTCGCCTGCGCCTCCCGCACGAACGGCATCAGATGCACATTGGTGCTGCTCAGGTTGGTTCCCCACGCGATGATGAACTTGCTGTTGGCGAAGTCCTCCGGGTCTATGCCGCCCGACCAGCCGTTGACGTAGCTGTAGCCCGCCTCCGCCGCCGAAGAGCAGATGGTACGCAGAAGCTGGCTCGCGCCCATCCGCAGCCAGAGCCGCGAGTCGCAGGCGCTCATGTTGACCACGCCCATCGTTCCGGCATACGAGTAGGGCAGAATGGCCTCCGGCCCGCTCTCCCGGATGATCGCCTTCCACCGGTCGGTTATCTCCGCGATGGCCTCGTCCCAGGAGATGCGCGCGAACTGGCCTTCCCCCTTCTTCCCGGCGCGGCGCATGGGGTAGAGCAGGCGGTCAGGGCTGTAGACGCGCTCCTCGTAGTGGGCGACTTTGCGACAGAGGTTGCCGCGCGTGTAGGGGTTGTCCGGGTTGCCCGCCACCCGCAGCAGCTTGCCCTCCTCGACAAAGGCGAGCATGGAGCAGGTGTCCGGGCAGTCGTGCGGACAGGCCGTCTTGACGATTTTGGACGACGATGCCATTTTTTCACCTGAAGTTCAAGGGAACCTCGGCACAGGATGAGCAGCGAGGTATCAAGAGGATCTGTTGTTAAGGCAACGTTTCGACGATTACGCGCCCGCCATCCATAATATCCAGGGTGTGGCGACTGCCCTAGAGCAAAGACATTCCGACAAGCGGGCTGCCATCCGCCTCCCATGCGAGAATATTGCGTACTTGACCATTCCAGAGAATTGTCGCCTGATAGTAGTCCAGCCGAACAATACTTCCATCTGCCAGCGTCGCGCGTGTCGGAGCAGCGAAGGCAAGACCGAGTTGAGAAACAAGATGGGAAGGCAGAGTGAGGACGTCGTTAAAACCGGTATCTATAACGGCCTCGATCTCTTCTTCCTGACCAGTAGAACCGTACAATGTCAGGTAGACGACTGCTTCTCGGTCTGCTGTAATAACCCCTTCTATCATGGCTGCTTCACCAAAAATCCGCCCCCCAATTTAACGGTAGAAGGGTAACCGATACGTAATATGTAGAGCGCCGGATCAGGATGTTTGGGTTTAGCGCGTTCCAGCGCCGCAAGCTTATCCGTATCTATCTCGTATTCACCTGTTTCGATGTCCAAAACAAGGAATTTGCCTTTATTCTCCTTTTCGACACGGCTGCGTATCTGTTGCTCATACAACTCCTCACCGCGCTGCAGTATCTTGTCGCTGGTATAACGGCTATGTGGCATAATCGTAATCCCTCTCTCAAGAAAGATCCTCTGCTCTCATTATACCGGATACCGGGCGTAGCATCAGACTTTCCTCCACAGACAGCCCCGCAAATCTTGACGAAGTGGCCTGCCCGACCCATCCTAAAGCCAGGAAGGAGAGTGTAGCCATGCCTATTATGCTGACGCCTGAACAAGAGGCGCTTATCAATCGAAAAGTCGCCAGCGGCCAGTTCGTCTCTGCGGAGGAAGTGTCGGTAAAATCGTGATCCCATGTGCCAGGCCAAGTAGGAGTCTCCTCGCGAAGCGGAGAACATCCCCACAGATCGGCAGGAGGAGAAGAATGGAACGCACCTATGCGCGAGAGAAGGCACGTCTGCTCAGGTCCCGGATACGCGATGGTCTTACAGCGGTTCTGCTGCTGGCGGTCGCGGCCTCGTCTCCGACGGCAGGGCAGAACGGAGGTGAGGCCGCGCAAGAGACCGGTACGCCTCCCGACCGGCTGCTCCTCAAGGACTACCGCCCACGCTCGATCTATAAGATTCCGCAGACCCATGTGGAGAGGGCCAGGTTCCCGGTCATTGACATGCACTCCCATCCCTACGCCCGGACGCCAGAGCAGGTGGAGCAGTGGGTGCGGAACATGGATGCGGTCGGCATCGAGAAGACCATCATCATGGTCGGCGCGACCGGCAAAACGTTCGATGATGCCGTCGCCCTGTTCCAGAAATACCCCTCCCGCTTCGAGATGTGGTGCGGCCTCGACTACACCGGGTACGACCGGCCCGGTTTCGCCGAACACGCGATCGCGGAACTGGAACGCTGCGTTAAGGCAGGTGCGCGGGGCGTGGGCGAGTTGAGCGATAAGGGGCGGGGCCTGAGTCGGGGACGGGGCAACACGAACACCCTGCCGATGCATATTGATGACCCTCGCATGGACCCGATCTTCGAGAAGTGCGCCGACCTGGGCCTGCCCGTGAATATCCACATCGGCGAAGACCTCTGGATGTACGAGCCGATGGACTCCCATAACGACGGTCTGATGAACGCCTACCAGTGGAAGATTCCCAATGATCCGTCCGTCCTGCGGCATGATGCGGTCGTCGCCACGCTCGACCGCGCCGTGAAGAAGCATCCGCGCACCCTCTTCATCGCCTGCCATTTCGCCAACTGCTGCTCCGACCTCTCGATCCTGGCCCGGATGCTCGACGCCTATCCCAATCTCTATGCCGACATCGGCGCGCGCTATGGCGAGACCGCCCCGATCCCACGCTTCATGGGGAAGTTCTTCGAGAAGTATCAAGATCGTCTGCTCTACGGAACCGATATGGGCTACGATGCGGAGATGTATCGGACCACCTTCCGCATCCTGGAGACCGAGGACGAGCATTTCTACGCGCAGGACCTCTTCGGGTACCACTGGCCGCTGCATGGGTTCGGCCTCAAGGACAGGGTACTCAAAAAAGTCTATGCGGAGAACGCCAGGAAGATCCTGAAGAAAAGAGAGGCAGCGAGGTAACGGCCATACTCCTCTAAAAAAAACAAGCCCCTCTCCTTAAGAGAAGGGCCAGCTATCTACAGGCAACTCCGCGCGCTCACTGCATCCGCCGCGTCCGCGCAATATAGAGTTCCATCAGGACTTCTTCGGTTTCACGCTCATTGAGCCACTCCCAGTAGAAGGGATGGTTCATCAGCATCTCCAGGTTCAGCACCCGCCGTCCGTTCGGGCCGTTGGGTTTCGGCAGGGGAAGCTCTTCGCGATTGTACGCCGCGTTCACCTCCAGCACGACCGTCTGTTTTTGTGCGGCAACGGCGCGTTTGCCCCGTTTCCGGCCTATCTCAGCGCATTTTGCGTTCGGTTGTGACATCGGTATCCCCTTAATTTGGGTCCGAGACCAGGAACCAGCGCCTCGGGAATTTGCGCATTCCTTCCCCTATTATCGGTCATTGCCGAGACTTTCTTCTGCATCCTCTGATTTTCATACGCTTCTAAACTATTAGACGCACTTGTTTCCCCGCTTGTTCTACGTTTTTCGCGCAGACTTCGTTTGCCGGCTTCCCCGACGAACAGCCGTACACTCTGATAGACGCGACAAAACCGGCAACGTTACAGAGAAATCGCGGCTTTGCGGGAATTGCTCTCCCGCCATCCGTTGACAGGCAGTCGCTCCGTCCGCTACAATGAGGTATCGTTGCGGGCCGTTCCGTGCGCAGGAACCGGATCGTCTGCTTACAGCCTCCGCGCCGCTCCGCCGCAACCTGACGACTGGCCGCTATGTCACAGCCTGTAGTGCCAACTCCGCCCGCCGATACCGCGCTCATCCGCATGGAGAACATCACCAAGCGGTTCCCTGGCGTCGTCGCCAACCGGGGCGTCCACCTGCGCGTCCTGGCAGGCACGTTCCATGCCGTCATCGGGGAGAACGGCGCGGGCAAATCCACGCTGCTCAATATCCTCTACGGGCGCTACCGCCCGGACGCGGGACGCATCTTCGTGCGCGGCGAGGAGGTCACGGAGGCGCTCCACAGCCCCGCCGACGCCATCCGGCGCGGCATCGGCCTCGTCAGCCAGCACTACGCCCTCATTCCGGCCCTCTCGGTGCTGGAGAACGTCATTCTCGGCACGGAGCCGACGCTGCCCGGCGGCGCGCTGCGTCTGGGCCAGGCTGTCGAGCGCATTCGGACGCTCGCCGAACCGTTGGGCCTGGCCCGCCTCGATGTGGACGCCCGCACCGAGACACTCTCCGTCGCCGCGCAGCAGAAGATCGAGATTTTGAAGGCGCTCTATCGCGGGGCAGACATTCTCCTCCTCGATGAGCCGACCGCCACGCTCGCCCCGCAGGAGGCCGACGCCCTCTTCGCCTTGCTGCATACGCTCGTCGCGCGCGGCGCGACCGTCGTCTTCGTCACGCATAAGCTGCGGGAGGTCATGGCCCATAGCGACTATGTGAGCGTTCTGCGCGCAGGCCGCAACGTGGGCGACTTCGTCACGAAGCAGACGCAGGAAAGGGAACTGCTGATCCAGATGATCGGCGCGCGCCGCAGCCGCGCGCTGAACCCGCGCGCCGCGCTCACCGGCGAACTGGAACCGGACGTCCACTATCCGCCTACCGGCCCCACCGACAGCCCGACGCCGACGCCCGCTCTCCCCGTGCCGCCGCCCACCGGCAGCCCCCTGCTTCAGATCGAGAACGTCACCGTGCGCAACGCCCGCCGCGCCGAGGCCGTGCGCGGCGTAAGTCTGGAGATCGGCATGGGCGAGATCGTCGGCATCGCGGGCGTGGACGGCAGCGGGCAGCGCGAACTCGCCGAAGCCATCGTCGGGCTGCGCCGCATCGAATCGGGCCGCCTCTTCCTCGCCGGGATTGACCTGACGCATCGCAGCGTGCGGGAACGGCAGGAATATGGCGTCGCCTATATCCCCGAAGACCGGCAGCGCGACGGCCTGGCGCTGGATTTTACGGTCGCGGAGAACTATCTGCTCGGCCACGCCTGGGAACCGAGTTGGGGCGGCGGCTGGCGGCTGAATCGGCAGCGGATACTGACCCGCGCCGCCCACATGATTCAGCGTTACGATGTGCGCGTCGGGTTCCAGGGCGCGGAAACACCGGCGCGCGCACTCTCCGGCGGCAACCAGCAGAAGGTCATTATCGCCCGCGCGATGGAGAGCGGGCTGCGCCTGCTGGTCGCCTGCCAGCCCACGCGCGGCCTCGATGTCGCGGCCTCCCGCTTCGTCTATACGACGCTGCTGCAGGCCCGCGCGCGCGGCCTCGGCGTGCTGCTCTTCTCTCTCGACCTCGACGAGATCTTTCAGATTTCGGATCGCATCGCCGTTCTGTTCAACGGGCAGATCGTCGGCATCCTGCCGCGCGCCCAGGCCACCCCCGAACGCATCGGCGCGCTGATGACCGGAGCGGAAATGCAAGCCCCCCTCCCTGGCCCTCCCCCCAAGAACAGGGGGAGGGAACAGACCCCACCCCAACCCTCCCCTTCGCAAGGGGAGGGAGCAGCAAGGCGTTCGTCCTCCCCTTCGCAAGGGGAGGGAGCCTCAATGCGCCCCTCTTCCTCTTCGCAAGGGGAGGGAGTTCAGTCTGGCTCTCCCCCTCCTTACGAAGGAGAGAGCCAACAACTGGCTCCCCCTCCTTACGAAGGAGGGGGCAGGGGGGAGGTTTTGGAACCCAAAGGCGAGGCGGAGCCATGAGGGAGCGTATCCTGGAGAAAGAGGGCCTGTTCCGCCCCCTCCTGAGTGTCCTCGTCGGGCTGTTCCTGGCGGCGCTGGTCATGCGGGCCTCCGGCTACGATCCGCGCGCCGCCTACAGCGCGCTCTGGTCTGGCGCGACCGGCCTGCAATCCGGCCCGGCCCGCTCTCCCAACGACATTCCCATCGGCCTCGGCTCCCGCCTGGGCCATCTCGACCGCTTCGTTCTGGCGCAGTCGCTTGCCAAAGCGACCCCGCTGCTCTTCGCCGGGCTGTCGGTCGCCATCGGCCTGCGCGCCGGGCTGTTCAACATCGGCGCGCAGGGCCAACTGACCGCCGGGGCGTTGGCCGCCGCCCTGGTCGGCACGCTCGGCAGATCGGGGGGAGGCGGCGGATGGCCGCCCTGGCTGCACATTCCGCTGACGCTGCTGGCGGGCGTGGCGGCGGGCGCGGCCTGGGGCGCGCTGCCCGGCCTGCTCAAAGCGCGGCGCGGCGTCCACGAGGTCATCTCGACGATCATGCTCAACTATATCGCCGCCAATCTCGCCAGCTATCTGGTCACGCACGGATTAAAAGACCCGAACCCGAAGAACATGGCCCCGCAGACCGCGCTCATGGCTTCGTCTTCCTGGCTGGCTCCGCTGCCGTTCGCGCCGGGCAGCAACCTGACGGTCGGGCTGCTGCTGGCGCTGGCGGCGGCGGCAGGGGTTGCGTTTCTCATTCATCGCACGGCTCTTGGCTTCGAGATACGGGCGGTCGGCGTAGGGATGGAGGCGGCCCGCGCCACGGGCGTACCGGTCGCCCGCGTGATGGTCATCGCGATGGCGCTCTCCGGCGCGCTGGCGGGCGTGGCCGGGGCGGTGGAGGTGATGGGGGTGCATCATCGCTACGTGCAGGGTGTCGCGGGCAACTATGGCTTCGATGGAATCGCGGTGGCGCTGCTCGGCGGGCTGAACGGGGGTGGGGCGGTCTTGAGCGCGCTCTTCTTCGGCGCGCTCTCCAACGGCGCGACCGGAATGCAGGCGCAGACCGACGTGCCGGACTCGATCTCGGTGATCGTGCAGGCGGTGGTCATCCTGCTCATCGGCGTGCGCTACTCCCGCAAGAAAGCGGCTCCCGCGCTGGTGGCCGCCGTGCTGGATACGGACGAACGGAGGGAGGACGAGGATGCCTTCTAATACCGGGCAGTCCGCCTGGCTAGTCGCGCTCTGCTGGGCTTCCCTCTACTCCGCGACGCCGCTGGTGCTGGCCGCGATGGGCGGCGTGCTTTCCGAGCGGGCGGGCGTGGTCAACATCGCGCTGGAAGGGCTGATTCTCGCGGGCGCGTTCGTGGGAGTCTGGGCGGGCGGAACCTCCGCGCTGACCGGGCTGCTGGCGGCGCTGGCTATCGGCGCGCTGCTCGGCCTGCTGCACGCCTTCCTGACCCAGCAGGCGCGGATGAACCATATCATCAGCGGCCTGGGCATCAACCTGCTGGCGGCGGGCGGCACGCGCTACCTGAACCTGAGCCTGTTCCCTGAAGGACATCAGGTTCCCGGCCTGGACGGGAAGTTCTTCCTCTGGATCGCCGTTCTCCTGCCGTTCGCCGTGCTGCTGCTGCTCACGCGCACGCGCTTCGGCCTGCGTCTGCGCGCCGTCGGCGAGAACCCGGAAAGCGCGCGGATGGCCGGTATCGCGCCTGCGCCTGTCCGCTATGTGGCGGTCATGCTCTCCGGCGTCTGCGCGGCGCTGGCCGGGGCCTATCTCTCGATGGCCGAGGCCCACACCTTCACCAGCAACATGTCGGCGGGCAAGGGCTATGTGGCGCTCACCGCCGTCATCTTCGGCAAGTGGAACCCGCTCGGCGCGGCGGGCGGCGCGCTCTTCTTCGGCTTCTTCTTCGCCTTGCAGACCCAGTTTCAGATCAGCGGCACGCACCCGGTCTGGCTCGGCGTGGACTGGACCAGCCCCTTCATCCTCGACATGCTGCCCTATCTGATGACCCTGGCCGCCCTCGTCACGGTCATCGGACGCGCCACGCCGCCCGCCGCCCTCGGCCAGGAAGAGGTATGAGAAACCGGAAGAGGAAATAGGCTTGGTTTCCGGCAAATCAGGCGGCTTGCCGCCACCTCTATAGGATCGGCGCGGCGCGGTGCGGCTCAAGGCAGTGGTCAGCGAGAATGTGAAGCCGGGCGCGGCCCGGTCGCCCTCGCTCTGGTGGCATCGCGACAGCCCGATGGGGCGCAATGTCAACGCTCTCACCTCCGACCGCCGGACCGACATGGGCGGCGGCTCGACCTTCCATACCAGCCTCATTCAGTTCGCCCGCGCCGAGGAGCCATCTGATGAAACAGGAATGCCAACTGGAGGCAAATTCGAGAACGGTATCTGTTGATGAAAAGGCGATACCGTATGTCGAAAAACTAGCGGCAGGTGAAGGCAGGGCGGCGAAAGATAGCCGTGTCCGGGAAGCGGCGGAGGCGTGCCTGCCGTTTCTGAGGCAGAGAGCAGAGCAGGAACGTTCCCGGCAGACGCTGTTGTTGCGGGCTGCCGGAGTCGCAGGCGCGCCCCCGGACGTGCTGTTGCGGCCAGCCAGCGGCGCGACAGAGACCGAACCGCAACATCTGCTTCGCGCCAGCAGGTCGGGTGAAGACGCAGCCACTTCGCCTGGCAGCCAGACCGTTCAAGCCCCGTAGTCCCGCACACGCGGGCGATACTCCGCGTCCTCGACGACCGTGTTCCGGCGAAAGATATGCCGCGCGCGCTCCGGCCAGGCGTCCCAGGTAGATTTCGGAATCGTGATGGTTTCGGCGTGAAGCCAGCCCCGCTGATAGATGAAGGCGAACATGGCGCGTGAACGGTCAGAGCGATTCGGCACGCCTCGATGCCAGCAGCGCAGATCGCGCAAGACCAGCGATCCGGCCCGGACATTCATACGGATGGAAGGGAGCAGGGCCGCGCGCGCTTCCAGCGCCTTAGCATCCTCCGGCGAGGCGTCCACCATCAGGTGCGACCCCGGCCAGACCTCCGTGCTGCCGTTCTCCTCGGTGAAGTCGCAGAGCGGGATGTTCAGCACCAGCGACACGACCGGATGTGGCACGGGCATCTCCGCGCCGAACAGGAACCCGGAGTCGCGATGGATGGGCTGATAGGTCGAGCCGGGATAGGCCGTGTTGCTGTGGTAGAACGAGCATTGCAGGTCCTGGCCCAGCAGTTCCGTCATGATCTGCACGGCGACCGGATGCGCCGCGATCTGGGGATCGGCAAAGGGCATGGTGAGGGGCAGGAAGAACCCGATATGGCGCTTGCCGAACGTCTTGCCGTCCAGCGCCTTCATGCCGCCCAGAGCGGCCAGGTAGCGTTCCAATTCGGCGTCGTAGGCGGCGCGCACCTGCGCAATGAACGCGCGGTCGAACGCATGGTCCAGTACCAGCAGGCCGGTGTCCCGAAAAGTCCGCACCGCCTCCGCCATTCGTTCGGGCGAGATCTGCCCCTGCTGCAACTCCTGTCGTGTCAGTTCCACAAGCCAATTCCTCCGCAATGATGGTTCTTATCGAGTGCGCCACGCGTAGCAGCAGGAAAGCGCGCGCGCGGGCCAGAATAGGGAGGCAGCGCCCCCCGCGCCGTGCCTCTGGCGCGCTTTTCCGACTTCAGGAGAACACCCACCATGAGTTCCGCAACGGATGGCCCGGTCGAAATGGCCTGGTTTGCCCCCTGCTGTGAAGACGACTGCGAGTTCCTGGGCGTCCCCGACCCGGCGCTATCCTCCACGCCCGACCATGTGCGCGAGGTCGTTCTGGCCGCCGATGCCGCCGGGTTCAAGAACATTCTGCTGCCGAGCGGCTACAACACGGGCGTGGACTCCTGGTTGATGGCGGCGTCACTGGCGCGGGAGGTGCGCAGTATGCATCTGCTGCCTGCCGTGCGCGTCGGGGAGCAGCATCTCCCGATGTTCGCGCGGGCCGCCGCCAACCTGGATCGGATACTGGGCGGCAGGCTCAACGTCAACATCATCTCCAGTCCGATGGTCGGACTGCCGCCGGAACCCTCGGAGATCCGTTACGGGCGCACGCAGGAGTTCATGCACCTGCTCAAAGCCTTCTGGCAGCAGGAACACGTTACCTTCGAAGGCCAGCACTACCGCTTCGACCTGAAGGCAGACCTGCCCAGATGCGTGCAGCCGGACGGCCCGCCGCTCTACTTCGGCGGCGCGTCTCCCTCGGCGAAGGAGGCCGCCGCGCGCGAGGCCGATGTCTACCTGTTCTGGGGCGACACCGTTCCGGCCATTCGCGAGGGCATCGCCGAGATGAAAGCCCTGGCCGCACAGTACGGACGCCGCCTGATCTTCGGCCTGCGCGTCCATGTCATTCCCCGCGCCACTGAGAGCGAGGCGCACGACGCTGCGCACCGCCTGGTCAGCCGCCTGACCGACGACGTGGGCGAGATCATCAAGCGCCGCTCGCTCGATAGGGACTCGGTCGGCAAAGCGCGCCAGAACGCGCTGCTGGCGCAGGGCGAGTGGGCCGACACCTTCCTCTGGACGGGCATCGGGCGCGGGCGCGGCGGCTGCGGCACGGCCATCGTCGGCAGCTACGATCAGGTGGAGGCCAAGCTGCGCGAGTACATGAGTCTCGGCATCCAGGCGTTCATTCTCTCCGGCTACCCGCATCGCGACGAGGCCGAACGGTTCGGAGAGCATCTGCTGCCGCGCTTCCCGCAGACCACCTGCTCCGCGCTGCTCCATTCGCAATAGAAATGACGCGGGGTTTCAATGCCCGGCTATTGGTTCTCCGGCTTGCCGCTCGGCCAGGTCAGATCATGAACCGGCGCGAGAAGAGCCTGCACCTCGGAGAGCAGCGCGGGGTCGGGAGGATCCTCGCTCCAGGCCGCGTTTTGCTGTACCTCCGCCACGCCTGCCATGCCCACCAGCGTCGTCGCGATGCGCGGATTCGCGAGAGAGAACTGTAGGGCCAGTTGCGCGATGTCTGCGCCCCGGCTGCGGCAGTGCGCGGCGGCGCGGGCGCAGGCGGCGCGCAGTGTCTCCGGCGCGGGATGCCAGGACGGAAGTTCGCGCTCGGTCAACAGGCCCATCGCCAGCGGCGCGGCGTTGATGATGCCAACGCCCTTCTGTTCCAGGTAGGGAAGCCGCGTCTCCAGCGACGTATCGTTCAGCGTGTAGTGGCAGTAGGAGAGGACGGTATCCACCTCCGTGCGATCCAGCACATACGGGAAGATCTTCAGAGGCAGGCCCGTGATGCCGAGGAAGCGCGCCTTGCCCTGTTCCACGACCTTCCGCAGCGCGGGAAGCGTCTCCTCCACGATCTGATCGAGCGATCCGAACTCGATGTCGTGGCACTGAAGCAGGTCAATCGTCTCGACCTGGAGGCGTCGCAGGCTCTCCTCCACGCTGCGCCCGACGCGCGCCGCCGAAAAATCGAACGCCGCGTCGCCGTAACGCCCGACTTTGGTCGCCAGGATGCAGGAATCGCGCGGGCGCTGCCGGAGCGCCTTGCCGAGAACGGTCTCCGCTCGTGTCAGGCCGTAGTAGGGCGAAACGTCCACGAAGTTGATGCCCAGGTCGAAGGCAGCATGAACGGCGCGGATGCCCTCCGCCTCGTCTATCGCGCCGAAGACGCCGCCCAGCGGCGACGCCCCGAACCCCAGGATCGAGACCTGCAACCCCGTCTTGCCCAACGGACGATAACGCATCGTATCCTCTCGTTACAGGCCCGCCATGAAGTTGAAAATCCGGTCGCTGGAGCCGGGAAGCCCTTCATGGCCGTAGTCAGGATAGATGACCATCTCCTTGTCCGACTGGATTTTATTGTAGGCGGCGAACTGCGTCGAGGGCGGGCAGATGGTGTCCATCAAGCCGACCACCATCAGCACCTTCGCGCGGATGCGGTGCGCCAGGTGCTGGTTGTCAATGTAACCCAGCCGGGTAAAGACCTCGTTCTCACGCTCGTGCAGCGGGTCGAACAGGCGGAAATAGGTGCGCAGTTCCTCGTAGGCGTTGTTTGCCAGGTCCATCTCCCAGACGCGCAGGTAGTCGCAGAGGAAAGGGAAGACAGGCGCGGCCCGCTGGAGGCGCGGCTCCAGCGCAGCGCAGGCCAGTGTCAGGCCGCCTCCCTGTGAGCCGCCCGTCGCGCCCACGCGCGCGGCATCCACCTCCGGCATCTGCATGACAATGTTGGCAAGCTGGGCCGTGTCGAGATAGATGGAGCGGAACAGCAGCTTGTCAGGCGTATCATCCAGGCCGCGAATGATATGGCCGCGCAGCGTGTTGCCC
This sequence comes from Chthonomonadaceae bacterium, assembly GCA_035651115.1. Classification (GTDB taxonomy): domain Bacteria; phylum Armatimonadota; class Chthonomonadetes; order Chthonomonadales; family Chthonomonadaceae; genus DASRGL01. The sequence goes on along the minus strand of DASRGL010000538.1, from coordinate 21,056 downwards.
TTGACCCCGCCGCGATCCTCCGACAGCCCGCCCTGCCCCCGGCAGTCGAGCGCCGCGACCGAGAAGCCGCGCGCCACATAGTTCAGCTTGTCGCACCACTCTCCGCTGTTGCCGGAGTAGCCGTGAAATTGCAGCACGGCGGGATGCGGTTCGGTCGCGTGCTTGGGCCGCAGGTATTTCGCATGGACGCGCGCGCCGCCCACGCCGGTAAAGTAGAGATGGAAGCACTCCGCAAACGGCGCATCCAGCGCGTGCGGCACGAGTTCCACCTGCGGATCGAGCGCGCGCATCTCCGCCAGCGCCCTGTCCCAGTAAGCGTCCATATCTGCCGGGCGCGGATTGCGGCCCGGATACGCGCGCAGTTGCTCTAACGGCATGTCCACGATGGGCATCGGTCTCTCCTGAAAATGGGGTGAAGTCTTAATCCAGCAGTCCTTTTTCCAGCCAGCGCTGCCGCAGTTCGCTTGCCAGCATCCGCATCGGGTCGCGCTTGCCGGTATCGGCCAGGCGCGTGTTCTCCGCCTGAAGCTGCGCGGCGTAGGCGTAGCGCGGTTCGTCGGTCTCGTTGACCAGGGAGCGGTGCATCAGATAGCGGTCGAAGATACAGGCATCGCCGGGCTGCATCGTTTCCAGCGGAAAGCCGTTCTCCGGCTCCTGCGCGGCCTCGCGAAAACCGGGCGCGGTCGTCACGTTCTCCTCGAAGGGCTGCCGACCGAGCAGATGGCTCTTCGGCGCGACCCAGAGAATGCCCTTGTCCGGCGTGATGGTGCAGAGCGCGATAAAGATGTTCAGCGCGCCGCCGAGCAGATGCGTGTACTGATTGTCCTGATGCCAGGGCAGGCCGTGACCGCCTTTTGGCGGCACGACGGCCAGCATTCCGTAGAACACGCGCGGCGGCCTGCCGAAAATGTCGGTGGCCGCTTCGATGACGCTCGGTTCCACCAGCAGCCGGTGCAGCTTCGCGTCCTGATCCGGTTCCGCGTGCTGAAACGTCTTGCCGCGCCAGCGCGCGTCATCGCCCAGAGAGGCCGGAGCCTCCCGCATCACCGCCGCGACCGACGCCTGAGGCGCCAGGCCGGGAACCACGACATAGCCTTCGCGATAGTAGTGTTCGATCTGTTCTTCCGTAAGCGCCACGCTTTCTCTCCTCCTGCGCGGTAGGTTCGCCATTTCGCCCCTCTGTCCCTCCGCTTTTTTGAGCCGCAAAGTCGCGAACCGGGCGGCGTGTTGGCCTAAAGTTCCTCTCATTCCGCCCCGAAAATAGACCTGCAACGGGGTGTGCTGTCCTGCGCGCCTCAGCCGATTTTTTACCGGGGAGAAAGCAGAGTTATGGTGGCGGCCGAGATGGAGCGGGCGGAGCGCGAGGAGCAGTTGGTGGCGTTCTGCCTGGCGAACGAGACCTACGGAATGGATATTTCCCTGATCCATGAGATCATCCGGCTGCGTGAGATCACGCAGATACCGCGCACCGCGCCCGACATCGAAGGCGTCATCAACCTGCGCGGCAAAATCGTACCCATTCTGGACCTGCGCAAGCGCCTGGGCCTGCCTGCCGTCGAGCGCACGGCAGCCACGCGCATCATCGTCGTCGAAGTCGCCGATTGCACGGTCGGTGTCGTCGTGGACGCCGTGACCGGCGTGCTGCGACTCTCGGACGCGAACATCGAGCCGCCCTCCGAACTGGTCAACGATCTGGACGCCGAGACGATTCGCGGCGTCGGCAAGACCGAAGAGAAGCTGGTCATTCTGCTGGATATGCCCAAAGTGCTGCGTGTCGCGGCGTAGAGATTTAAATCAGGGCGCGTTGACCCACACCGCTTGGAAATTGTATAAAAGCCGTGCTGGAGGCGGATTTTCCGCATTTCCGTCCGCAGGACGGTTGGCCGCAGGCCTGCCAGACGGGTATTTCAATGCCCGGCATAAGGATAGGGAAACCAGATGACAGAGGACATGAGCCAGTATCTCGGCGTCTTTCTCGACGAAGCGAGCGAGCAACTCGAACTTCTGGAACAGGACATTCTGAAGCTGGAGACCGAGCCTTCTCAGGAACTCCTTCAGGAGATATTTCGCGCCGCGCACACGCTCAAAGGCTCCTCCCGCGCCATGAACTTCGTGGCGATGGGCGAACTGACGCACGCGATGGAGGATGTCTTTGACAAGCTGCGCCAGAACGAACTGGAGGTCAGCAGCGCGCTGATAGACGCGCTGTTCCAGGGCCTGGACACGCTCAAGGCGATGCGGGACGAGATCGCGGCGGGCGGCAACAGTCGCATCGAGACGACGGAGCAGACCGCGCGGCTGCGCGCCGTTCTCGAAGGGAACGCCTTGCCTGCCGCCAGCGCGCCCCCAAGGGGAAGCGCGCCCGCTTCCGGCTCTGCCGCTGCCGAAGCCGCCTTCAAGATCGCGCTGTCCGATACCGAAGCGATGGCGCTGCGCGAGGCGCAGGCGGCGGGCTGCACGGCCTTCGGCCTCAAAGTGCGGATCGCGCCGGACTGTGTCATGAAGTCGGTGCGCGCCCTGATGGTCTTGCAGGCGCTGGAACGGGTCGCCTCCGTGCTGGCGATATATCCCGGCGAAGAGGCTCTCGAAAACGAGGAGTTCGACACCGAGTTCGAGATCATGCTGGTCAGCCAGGAGGGCGCGGAGGCGGTGCGCGCGGTCGCTGGCGGCATCACCGAGATCACGGAAGTCCTCGTGCGGCCCTGGACCCAGGACGAAGAGGCGTCTCCCGCAAAGCCCGCAGAGGCCACAAACGCTGCGCCGGAATCTGCCGCCCCTGTGGAGACCCCTGCGCCCGCGCCGGAACCGCTGGCCGTCGTGGATGAGCGGGTCGCGGATGTCGGGCCGGGGGGACGCGGCAAGCCGCCGGAAGAGATACAGAAGGCTGCCGCCGAAAAGAAGGCGACGCCGCAGGCGCAGACCGTGCGCGTAGATGTCTCCCGGCTGGACAATCTGCTGAACCTGGTGGGCGAACTGGTCATTGACCGCACGCGCATCGCGCAGTTGGGCGGGCGGTTCGAGCAGGCGTTCGGTTTCAATGATCTCATTGAGAGCCTGAATGAGGCGGCGGCGCACGTCGGGCGCATCTCCGATGAACTTCAGGAAGAGATCATGAAGGCGCGGATGCTGCCGATTGACAACGTGTTCAACCGCTTCCCGCGCATGATCCGCGACCTGGCCCAGAAACTCGGCAAAGAGGTGGATTTCATCGTCGAGGGCCGAGAGACGGAACTGGATCGCTCGGTCATCGAGGCCATCGGCGATCCGCTCATCCACATGCTGCGCAACAGCGTGGATCACGGTATCGAGATGCCGGACGAGCGCGAGAAGGCGGGCAAGCCGCGCACGGGAACGGTCTGGCTGCGCGCCCGGCACGAGGAGAACCACATCGTCATCGAGATTCAGGACGACGGCAAGGGAATGGACCCGGACAAGCTGCGCGCCAATGCCGTGAAGAAGGGGCTGATGACGCAGGAGGCCGCCAATCGCCTGACCGACAAAGAGGCGGTGCATCTCATCTTCGCCTCCGGCTTCTCGACCGCGCAGGTCGTCTCGGATGTCTCCGGGCGCGGCGTGGGCATGGACATCGTCAAGAGCAACCTGCAAAGGCTCGGCGCGCTCATAGACATCGAGAGCAAAGTCGGGGTCGGCTCGACCTTCACGGTGAAGCTGCCGCTGACGCTGGCGATCATTCGCGGCCTGCTGGTCACGGTGCATGGGTGCGTCTACGCCATCCCGCTGACCTCGGTCATCGAGACGATCAAGGTGGACGCGAGTTCGGTGCATATCGTCAACCATTGCGAGGTCATCGTGCAGCGCGGCAAGACGCTGCCCATCGTGCGCCTGCGCCATCTGTTTCATCTGGAAGAGGCGATGACGCCTGCGGAGCGCGCGCTGCTGCGGGAAGAGACCGGTAAAAAGAGTCGCGGCGGGAAGGGCGGCAAAGCGTCGCCCACGCCGGAAACTGCCGACGACGAAACGTTGGAGAGCTTCGCAACCGCCGCCGCGTCCCCTGCGAGCGAATCGCTCTACCTGGTCATCGTCGGCCTGGCCGAGAAGCAGGTCGGACTGGTGGTGGACTCGCTGATCGGCGAGCAGGAGATCGTCATCAAGACGCTGGGCAAATTCATCGGCGATATCAAAGGCATCTCCGGCGCGACCATTCTCGGCGATGGCCGCGTGGCGCTCATCCTGGATGCCAATGGACTTATCAATATCGCGATCGAGGAGAAAGGAAAGGCTTATGCCGCCTGATGTAAAGACTATCCGCATTGACCGTGCTGTTTTTCAACAGACCCTGGAGAAAAGACTGGCGGACCTGCCCCCGCTTCCAGCGGTCGTGACGCGAATCATGGAGACGGTCAACAACCCGGAGACTTCGGCAGCCGACCTGAATCGGCTGATCGCGATGGATCAGGGCCTCTCGTCGAAAGTGCTGCGCATCGTCAACTCGGCCTACTATGGATTCCCGAAGCGCATCAGCACGATCACGCACGCGGTCGTGATTCTGGGCTTCAACACCGTGCGCAACCTCGTGCTGGGCGTATCGGCCTTCGGGCTGCTATCGCAAAAGAGCATTCCCTACGGGCTGAACCGCAACACGTTCTGGGAGCATTCGGTGGCGGCGGCGGTGGCCGGGAGCATCCTGGCGAAGAAGCGGCTGGCGAAAGTGCGCAACGCGCCGGAAGAGGCGTTCATCGGCGGCCTGCTCCACGACATCGGCACGCTGTTCCTGGACAGCTACTTCCCGGTGCAGTATGCCGTCGCGATGGCGTTTGCCTCGCGGGAGGGCAAAACCTCCTGGGAGGCGGAGAACCTGGTGCTGGGCATTGACCATGTGACGGTCGGGCGGCGCATCGCCGAACACTGGAACTTCCCGCCACACCTGGTCGCGATGCTCAGCGGGCATCATGCGCCAGGCCAGTGCAAGGAGCAGTTCGACATGGCGGCGCTTGTTCATGCTGCCGACTGGCTGGCCTGGGAGTGCGGCTATGCCGCCTCCGAGCATACTGCGCCGCACGATCTCGCGCCGGAAGTGGCGGAGTGGCTGGCCTTCGACGACGAGTCGCTGGAATGGGCCAAGCGCGAACTGGAGATGCAGTTCAAAGCGGCGGAAGAGCTGCTGAAGATCGCCCGCAACGAAAGTTAAGCCGCCCTCACCCCCTCTCCCACAGCATGAGATAGGGAGAGGGGTGATTCTGTCTTTTGCTCTGCTACGAAAGGGCGTTCAGGTCCAGAAAGGCCGTGCCGCGCTCCAGTGCCTGATAGGTCGCTTCCACGATACGCCGCGCCTCCGGCAGCGTTTCACAGATGGCGATCTGCTTGGCGGCGTGGGTGGCTGTCTGCGGGCGAGTCAGTTCGACCGTGACATGGTTATAGCTGACGACCGTGCGGATGCTTTCCACAAAGTTCAGGTTCACAAGCTGGCGGTTCGGGAACTCTGCATCCCCGGTGAGAATCCACATAGCGCGGCCCTCCTCTCAAGATGATTCCGGTCTCAGGAATTCCCGCAGAACGATCAGCAGCGCAAAGACCACCCAGACCATAAACAGCCAGTTGACCCCGTTGACGAAGGTCTTCAGCGCGCTCTGCGCACCGCTGGCATTCACCCAGCCGGTATACTGGTTGAGCAGGTAACCGATGACAGCGGACAGAGTCGCCATGACAAACGCCGCCATGACCCGGATTGATTTACGCATGGGAGCCTCCTTCGACGGTACACGAAGCAGGATGTAGGAACTGCCTGCGCTCTCTATGTGCCATTATGAAACAGGATAGAGCCGGACACATCCGCGAAATGGCCGATTCTACAGGGAGACAGTAGGGTTTTTCCCGGCCCACGGCGAATCTGGCAGCCGAGACCAGACCCGCATGGGAGACACAGAAGCCGATGCGCTCTTTCAAGCCAGCGTTCTCGCGGCGCGCGGCAGCGCCGCTGCTCGTCGCGTTGCTGCTGTTAAGCCTGTCGCCCGGCTGCGGCAAGCGGGCGCCGAACGCGCCGAACGCCCCCGCCGCCCCCGGTGGGGTAGGCGCGGTATCGGGCGCGGTCCCGCGCGCGGACGGCAAAACCCTCGTCGCCGCGTTCCTCGACATCGGCCAGGGCGATAGCGCCGTCGTGGAGACGCCCGGCGGCAAGACGATCCTCCTAGACGCCGGGCCGCCCGGTTCCGACGATGCGATCCTGAACTATCTGCGCAGGCGCGGCATCACGCGCCTCGACTATGTCGTGGCGAGCCATCCGCACGCGGATCATATCGGCGGCATGGCGCGCGTCCTGGACGCCCTGCCGTTCGGCCCGGTCTACGATGCGGCGTTCGCGACCGGCTCCCAGGTGCAGGAACGCTATCTGACGGCGATCCAGAAACATGGCGGGCGGATTACAAAGGCCCGCGCGGGGCAGAGCGTGCCGATAGACAGCGGCGTGACGATGGAGGTGCTTGCGCCGCGCGATCCGCTCTTCGAGGAGAACGACTCGGACTGGATCAACAACAACTCGGTCGTCGTGCGCTTCGTCTACGGCAGGACACGGCTGCTGTTCACCGGCGATATGGAGGAGAAAGAGCGGCAGCGGCTCTATATGGCAGGAGCCGACCTGCGCGCCGACGTGCTGAAGGTGGCGCATCACGGCTCGCGCAACGGCACGGACGCGGAGTTTCTGGGCCGGGTGCAGCCGCAGGTGGCCGTCCTCTCCTGCGAACAGGGCAACGACTACGGCCATCCGCACAAAGAGGCATTGGAGGCGCTGCGCGCCGCCCAGGTTCCCTTCCTGCGCACCGACCTGCAGGGAACCATCACCCTCACCTGCGACAATCAGGGCCATATTCAGCAGCAGACCGAGCGCCAGGCCGATGCCGCCGCGCTGAACATGCCCGGCAATCGCAAGCTCTCCCGTCCGACACGGCCCGGACGCGAAGCCGGTAGCCGCGCGCCCTCTGCGCCGCCGAACGCCCCTGCCGCATCCTCAGAACCGTCCGGCGGGTTTATCGGCAACACGCGCTCGCACATCTATCATCCGGCCAACGCGCCGAATCTGCCCGCGCCGCAAAACCGCATTCACTTCAACAGCCGGGAAGAGGCGGAGGCCGCCGGATACCGCCCCGCCCGCAATGCCGACTGACATGGGAGCGCGCCGAACCTGCCAGAGGCAGGCAAATAGCGCACAAATGGCGATGGAAGGGACATTTTTTGCGGAAATGTCAAAAAAAGTCTTGACATACGCGAGCGGACTGTGATAAGATAGGGCTGTTATGATTTCGGTGCATTTCCTCGCTACAGATGCGCTGATGCCCTAGATAGCCCGAGCCTCCGGGTCATCCAAACAAAAGCGCACGCTTAGAAGGAACACCTCTTTCCGTCCTCGTATTAACAAGGCGACAGGCCAATGCGAATTGGCCCGTCGCCATTTGTTTTGCAGGACATCCCGCTCCGGCAGAGGCCGCCGGTTCCGTATCGTTCCGACGACTCGCGCGTGGAAGTCGTCAGCACGGGCGACGTTGCGGACAAGGAGACCCTACTCTTGACGCAATCGCGCAGACAACCGCCGAACGCCCACCCCGAACCCGCCCCGCCGCCGGAGGCGACCCCGCCTTCCGCCGCCGCAGAGACGTCCCCTCTGCCTCTCGAAAAGCGGATGCTCAAAGCCATCAACGCCACGCTGACGGAGGCGCTGCAAGTCCTGCTCGATGACATCCTCCTGCGCGCCTATTCGGGCGAAGGCGCTTCCATCTCCACCAGAGGCACGATCCAGCATAGCGCCGACGCCGACCACACCTACGTTTTCGACTATGAGGTTCAGGTCGCCTATCGGCGGGTCGAAAAGAAGCCGCCGGAAGAGGGTAAGCCCGAAAGCTAGGACGCAAAGCGCGCGGCCTTTTATGGCCGCGTTTTATCCGGGAGGGGGCTTGACCCGCGTGGGACGAGCGCGTATAATGGGCGCGCGGCTGCTTGTCGCGCGGGTTCGCGCGGCGCATCGGACGCAGGCGCGGGAAGCGCAGATACAAGACTATAGAGAGGCAAGGGAGGGCCGAACGTGAAGATCGTCGCCATCACCAACCAGAAAGGAGGCGTTGCCAAGACGACGACCTGCGCCAACCTCGGCGCGTGCCTGGCGGCGCGCGGACTGCGCACGCTGCTGATAGACCTCGATCCCCAGGCCAATCTGACCCTCGGACTGCGCTGCGACTCGGCCCCGCTCCCCTATGGCCTGCACGATGTCCTGCTCGATTGGGAGTCCAGGCCGCTGGCGGGCATTCTCCAGCAGGTCGGCGATCAGCCGCTCTATCTGGCTCCCTCCTCCATGCAGATGTCCTGGTGCGAGATGATGCTGATGCCGCTGGGCGGTTCGGCCTATCGCCTGCGGCACGCCCTGGAAGAGTTGGCCGAGACGCAGCCGTTCGACTGGGTCCTGCTGGACTGCCCGCCCTCGCTCGGCAAGCTGACCCAGAACGCCATCGTCGCCAGCACGCATCTGCTCATCCCCTGCGAACCGAAGTTCTACGCCTTTGCCGGTATGGACACGCTCAACAAGATGATCGTCGAACTGACGAAAGACCTGCGATTCAAGGTCGAACTGCTCGGCGTCCTGCTGACCATGTACGAGCGCGGCACGCGCCTCCAACGGGCCATCGCCTCCGAGATCAAGGCCCGGTTCGGCGATAAGGTGTTCGACACGGTGATCTATAAGAACGTGCGCCTCTCCGAAGCGGAGGTCGAGGGCAAGCCCATCATCGCCTTCGACTCGCACGCGCGGGGCGCGGAGAACTATCACGCGCTCGCCGAAGAGGTGCTGGCCCGCGCCAGCAGTAAGTAGCGAAACCCATCGAGATAGAAACCGAGGTCTATGCGCCTTTACGCCGTCACCATCTTCGTCAGCGCCTTCCTGCTGTTTCAGGTGCAGCCCATCATCGCCAAAAGCATCCTGCCCTGGTTCGGCGGAACCTCCGCCGTCTGGACGACGTGCCTGCTGTTTTTTCAGACCGTGCTGCTGCTCGGATACCTCTATGCGCACGGCCTGGCGGAGTATCTGGCGGACAGAAGGCAGCGGCGGCTGCATACCGCGCTGCTCGTCGTCAGCCTGGCCGCGCTGCCGATCCTGCCCCGCGAAAGCTGGAAGCCGACCGGCACGGAAGAGCCGACCCTGCGTGTCCTGCTCCTGCTGCTGGTCACGGTGGGCCTGCCCTACTTCCTGCTCTCCACCACCGGGCCGCTCCTCCAGGCGTGGTATACGCGCGGCGGGATGCATGGCGGCAGGCCGAGGCCGTTTCCGTATCGCCTCTACGCCATCTCCAACGCCGGTTCGATGCTGGCGCTCATCACCTACCCTATCCTCGTGGAACCCCGGCTCACGCTGCATCAGCAGGCGTGGACCTGGTCGGCGGGCTACGCGCTGTTCGTGCTGCTGTGCGGCCTCCTGGCCCTGCGGACGCAGCCGCGCGCGGTCTCTCTGCCGGAGACCGATGGCGAACGCGCTGAGCCGACAGCCCCACCGGAACCTGCGGTCAAACCGACCTGGCAAATGGCGCTGTTCTGGGTGGCGCTGTCTGCCTGTTCCTCCGTGCTGCTGCTGGCCGTCACGACGCACCTGACGCAGAACGTCGCGGCGATTCCGTTCCTCTGGGTGCTGCCGCTCAGCCTCTACCTGCTGAGCTTCATCGTCTGCTTCGGGAGCCGGACATGGGAGTGGAAGAAGCCGTTTCTGGCGCTGCCGCCGCTGGCGCTCGGCGCGATGGGCTATGCTGTCGTGAACACGTTCCAGAACCTGGACGTGGAGTTCCTTGTGCCGCTGTTCGCGGCGGGCCTGTTCGTCTGCTGCCTGCTCTGTCACGGCGAACTGGCGCGTCTGAAGCCGCATCCGCGCTACCTGACGGCCTACTACCTGATGATCTCCATCGGGGGCGCGCTGGGCGGGCTGCTGGTCGGCGTGGCGGCTCCGCACCTGTTCTCCGACTACTACGAACTGCCGCTCGCCCTCGCGGCCTGTACGCTCCTCGCCCTGTTCGTGCTGTACTACGACCCGACGACGCGCGGGTGGGACCTGAACTGGCTGGCGCTCTGCGCGCTGACCGCGCTGTTCCTGCTCTACCTCGGCAAGAGCGTCGAGGGCGTCCATGAGACGTACCGCCGGATCGCGCGCAACTTCTACGGCGTGCTGCGCATCAGCGACCCCGATGACCCCCAGAGCGAGGACGCCGTCCGCACGCTGACGCACGGCACGATCCGGCACGGCTCGCAGTTCCTCGCGCCCCAACGCCGCCGCGAGCCGACGACCTACTATGGCCGCGATTCCGGCATCGGGCTGGCGATCCGCATCGCGCAGGCGCACCCGCAGGATCGAATCGGCATCATCGGGTTGGGAACGGGAACCATTGCCGCTTACAGCCGCCCCGGCGACGTGTATCGCTTCTACGACATCAACCCGCTCGTCGTGCAGATCGCCCGCACCGAGTTCAGCTACCTGAAAGACTCGCCCGCCCAGATCGAGATCGCGCTCGGCGATGCTCGCCTGTCGCTGGAGCGGGAGCCGCCGCAGCGCTTCGATGTGCTGGCCGTAGACGCCTTTTCCAGCGATGCCATCCCGGTGCATCTGCTGACGAAGGAGGCGCTGGCCCTCTACTTCCGACACATGAAGCCGGATGGGATCGTGGCCGTCCACGTCTCGAACCGCTACCTGGAACTGGAACCGGTGGTCGCGCAGGCGGCGCTGGCGCTGGGAAAGCAGGCCCGGCTGGTCGAATCGGGAGATGATGACGACAACGAGATCGCGGCGGCAAGCTGGGTGCTGGTCGCCAATCGGCCCGAAATCTTCGATTCGCCTGTCCTGAAAGACAAGACCTCGCCCATCAAAATCCGCCCCGACCTGCGCACCTGGACGGACGACTATAGCAACCTCTACCAGATATTGAAATGACCCTTCCTGTCGCTGAAATTCCGCTTCCCTGTGAAATGCGTCACACCAGTCTGTCTTTTGGCCCGCAAATTGCAGGAGGAAGATCAGCGCCTCATTCGACCCATGAAGACCGTATAAAAGCGCCTATGCCGCCGCAACGGCCCGCTCTGCGGCGCACGCGACCCGAGGAGACGGCTTTTCGGGAACTTTGCGTAGTTTCAAAGCAGACAGTCCATAACGATACCACGCATTCGACCCCGCAGCAGGTTCTACGGACGAGAAACGTTCATCCACTACGCAGGTTTCACGCATCCTTGTGGCAGCCTGACAGCGCCCCCTTGATGTCGAGAAGGAGGATAGTATGAAACCTCACTACCCCTATGCGCTCAGTTTGCTGGTTCTGAGTACACTGATTGGGAAACTGGCCCTGGCCGCTCCCCCATCCGTCCGAAGTGCGGGCGCGTCTCCACCGACGGCCCTCTCTGCCCGCAACGACTCCGGCGAGTTGCGCACCGTTTTCCTGAACGGAGCGTCTCTCGATCTGCACAATCCGTTCTTCCAGAGTCTGGGAACCAACGGGCGCGCGTGCGTTACATGCCACGTTCCCGCAGACGACTGGACGATCACGCCGCAGCGCGCCCAGGCGCGTTTTCTGGCAACTGGCGGTCACGACCCACTCTTTGCGCCGGTGGACGGCACGAACTCCCCAAATGCCGACCGGTCTACCCTGGCCGCGCGATGGAAAGCCAGCAGTATGCTGCTGCGCAAAGGGCTGATCCGGGTCGGAATCGGCATCCCGGACAACGCCGAGTTTACCCTGGAAGCGGTGGACGATCCCTACGGCTTCGCCAGCGCCAGGGAGCTTTCGCTCTTCCGCCGCCCGCTTCCCTCGACCAACCTGCGCTTCCTGACCGGGGTGATGTGGGACGGACGCGAGTCCGCGACGCAGACCGGAACCGCTCCCTTGAGCGCCGTGCTGACCGAGGACGAGAACCACGCGAACCTGATCGCCGATCTCAAGCACCAGGTCAACGACGCCACGCGAGGACATGCGCAGGCCGCCTTCGATCTGACCGAGGCGCAGCAGCAGGCCATCGTGGACTTCGAGATGGCGCTGGCTACGGCGCAACAGTCGGATGTCGGCGCGGGGCCTCTGGATACGCAGGGCGCGCAGGGCGGCCCGGCGAACCTGGCGAGGCAGCCGTTCTATATCACCATCAACGATGCCCTCGGTGCGGATCGTTTCGGCCAGCCGTTCGATTCGTCGGCCATGACCCTCTACAACGACTGGCTCCATAGCGCGAACCCGCGCCGCGCGCAGATCGCGCGGGGAGCCGTCCTGTTCAACACCAAGCCGATTCTAATCGCCGGGGTCGCGGGCCTCAACGACGACCTGAAACAGCCCGTCCTTGCAGGAACCTGCACCACCTGCCACGACTCCCCGAACGTCGGCAATCACTCCGTCCCACTTGCCATCAATATCGGGCTGTCGGACGCTTCCCATCGCACGCCGGATATGCCGCTCTATACGCTGCGCAACAAGCAGACCGGCGAAACGGTGCAGACCACCGATCCAGGCCGCGCGCTGATCACCGGTAAGTGGGCGGACATCGGCAAGTTCAAAGGGCCGGTGCTGCGAGGGCTGGCGGCGCGCGCGCCGTATTTCCATAATGGCCTCGCCGCCAATCTGGAAGAGGTCGTCACCTTCTACGATACCCGCTTCCACATCGGCCTGACAAAGCAGGAGAAGGCCGATCTGGTCGCCTTCCTCAAGACGCTCTGAATCGCCGGCGCCTGACCTTCCCAAAAGCAGGGCGGACGCCCGGAGAGAAAGCAGGCCTGCCTCCTTGCCTTTCGAGGAGGCGGGCCATGTTGCGTCGAATAGACGCGCGAGAGGCGGCACGCAAACTGGTGTGCCGGGCCGTTCGCTTCATGACCTGCCGATCCGAGGAGAAACCCCGATGAAAATCTCGATTGCATCCTACAGTTTTCACGGCCTGCTGGCGGAAGGCAAGATAGACGCCTTCGGCTATCTGGAAAGCTGCAAATATCGCTACGGCCTGGACTCCGCCGACTTCTGGAACGGGCTGATCGGCACGACGGACGAGGCGTACCTGCGCAAGGTGCGGCAGGAGGTCGAGGCGCGCGAGATGACTGTCGCCAACTACCATGCCGATGGCCCGCATCTCTGGGAGGACGACCCGGAGGCGCGCGAACGCAACTATCAGAGCGCCCTCGTGCATCTGCGCGCGGCAGCCCTGCTCGGAGCGCAGACGGTGCGCTTCGACACGGGCGGCGCGGTCGGCCCGATGACGACAGAGCAGTTCGACTATCTGGTGGCGCGGTATCAGGAGTACTGCCGCTTCGCCAACGATCACGGCTTCCGCGTCGGGCCGGAGAACCACTGGGGCCTCTCGCTGATTGCGGAGAATATGGAACAGCTCGCGCGCGCTGTGGACAGCCCCGCCTACGGCATTCTGCTGCATATCGGCCACTGGGAGGACGGCGACGAGGAGGGCGGCGACCGGCGGCTGGCTCCCTGGACGATGCATACCCATATAGATGCGCGCATCACCCGCACCTGCCTGGCGGAGCGGATGAAACTGCTGCTGGAGGCCGGGTATTCCGGTTACTGGGGCGTGGAGCATCACTCGGCGCAGAACGAGTACGCGGAGGTCGGCTATCAACTGGCGGAGGTACGGCGCGTGCTGGCCCGCTGGCAGTGGGAGACGCACAACACCGAGACCATCGAGGCGCTGCAGGGCAAGCCGGGGAATCCTCTCCTCACGCTGGAGCAGGAGGGGCTGAACTGAGAAGCAGCAGGGGAAACGACACCATCGTCTGAACTGGGATTTATGGGATGATAGGATGGACTAGGATTAAGCCAAGCCCAATCACAGTCCATCCCATAATCCAACGAATCACAGTTCAGATGTTCCGCGAACTCATTTGCCGGGCAGAACAACGTTAGGAAAGGAAGTCAGGAGATTGCCGAAACGGGTTTCTGTGCTGGCGGCGCTGACCATCGGCGCTGCCATCGGTTTCTCGGCGCTGTGTTGGCAGGCGCGCTCCGAGGCGCGCGGTCCCGACGGAGCGGGCAAAGCCGCCGGGGTAAAGGAGGACGTCATCTTGCCGGAATGGGGGAGACGCTGGCAGCCGGTTCTGCCCGCGCGGGAACGCCATCCGTTCCTCTTCTTCGACGAAACAGACCGGGAACGGATGCGGCAGCGTATCCACCGGCCCCCCTTCTCGCTCTGGTGGGAGGGACTGCATCAGCATCCGGTGCGCAGCACGCCGGCCTTTCTCTGGTGGCTGACCGGGGACGAGGCGGCGGCGCGGGCCTGCCGTGATGACCTGGCGAATAACCCGATCTGGCGGCAGCAGCCGCAGGGCTATCTGGAGCCTAGCTCCCATCATCTGGGCGATGCGGTGGCGGCCTACGACATCCTGGCGGCGTGGAAGGGGCTGGATGCGGCCTCCGCCAACGCGATCCGCCGCCGCATCGCCGACGAAGCCGACCACTACTACGAGGCGCTGGCGACGGTGGACGGCGGGCGTAATTACGGCAACCAGCGGGTTCTGGCAGCCTCGGCGCTCGGTCTGGCGGCGCTGGCGCTCTGCGAATATAAAGAGTCGCGCCATACGCCGCAGGAGTGGCTGACCCGCGCGCTGCACGAGATTCGGCGCGACGAAAACTTCTGGTTCTTCCGGCCCGGCGGACTGTTCGTGGAGGGGGTGGGCTACACCGCCTACATGAACGTGCAGTTCGTGCAGTTCGCCATCGCCTACGAGCGCGCCAGCGGCCAGTACCTCTTTGATGATCCGCGCCTCAAGGAGTGGCTGGCCTTCGCCGCCTACCAGACCCAGCCCAACGGGGCCGTCATCCCCTGGGGAACCTGCGAGACGCAGGACAAACTCGACTTCTTCGTTCCCCTGGCAAACTGGCGCTATGGCCGCAGCCAGACGGCCCTGTTCCATCATATCGCGAACACCGGCGCGATGTCCGACATCCATCCCTACCACGCCCATATCGCCATTGCCCAGTACGACCCGGAGGCGTCCGGGCCGATGCCGCCGCCTTCGCGCGCGTTCCCGGCCTCGCAGACCGTCGTGCTGAAGAGCGGGTGGGGCCATGCGAGCGTGGGAGTCTGGTTCGCCGGAAAGGATGGAACCTGGCCCTATCCCCGGTTCTACCCGACCTACAGCCAGGGCGACTGCGGCCATTTCGTTCTGGTCGCGTGGGATGAGGCGCTGGCCGCCGACTCCGGCTACGACCACTGGCAGAGCCGCGACTATTACGGGCCGGAGTTCCATAACGTGCCGCTGATTGACGGGCAGGGGCCGACGGCGGAGACGTTCGGCACGCTCTCGAATATGGTCACGAAGGGAGCCGTGCAGCACGCCACGATGACGGCCCACTATCAGGGCTGCACCTGGCGGCGCACGCTGGCGCTGGTGCGGGGCCGGTACGTAGTCATTGCGGATCGGTTCGTCACCGACCGTGAGCATGACTACAGATGGCAGGTACGCTCGACCTGCCCCCCCGATCTCCCCGGCACGAAACTGGAAACGCGCGCCGTCACCTGGTCGGGCCTCTCCCCGGAAGGCTGGCGCGACCTGAAGGCAGGCGAGACGGAACTGACGACCATCGTACCGCCCTTTGCCCGCCTGAGCCTGGAAAAGGGGCGCTGGCGTCCTATGTCGCATCGCCCCGAATTCGTCAACCAGGTGGCGGTGGCGCAGTGGCGCGCGGCCTCGACGACCGCGCTCTTCGCGCTGCTTCCCAACCGAAAAGCGCAGCGCGATCTCACCTGGGAGGCGGGCGAAGGACAGAACCTGAGAATCCGGGGGCCGGGGTGGACGGATGCGGTGCGGATCGAAGGCGATCAGCTTGTCATCGCCTCCTCGGAAAGCCGTCAGAGCGTCAAGATAAGACTGTAATTCGCTTGTTTCCTGCCGCGTATCACAGCGCGGCAGGAATCCCTCCTTGCCTCGCGAATCTCTCCTCAACGCCCCTGCGCTACGACACTGCTCTTTGTCACACAGGAAAAACCAATCTATGAAAATGGTGCAAGACGCTGATAGGCTGCGCCCCGTTCTCTATCAGAGAAGGCCCGCATCAGCGAATGCGCGACGCTCTCAGAGACTGTCATCTTCCTCCGTTAATCGTTCAATTCTACGCTCCTCTCTTCCGCGCCAGCGCCTTTTGCAGGGTTTTGGAGAGCGAAGGGCCAGCCACATCGCTGCCCGAGGCCAGGACTTCGCCGGAACTCCCGTCTATCAGATAGGCGGTCGGCAGGCCGGTGACGCCATAGAGCTGCGCGATCTCCGCCTGCCAGCCCTTGCCGTCGTAAATTTGCGGCCAGGGAAGCTTGTTGGCCCGCGTGAAATCTGCCAGTTTCGCCGCCGCGTCCTCTTTATCCAGGCTGACCCCCAACGCCTCGAAGCCCTGCGCATGGTACCGCCGATACGCCTCGGCCAGATAGGGTAGGCCCGCCTGCAGGCTGTCGCCCCAGGTGACCCAGAAGTAGAGGAGAACGATTTTGCCTTTGTAGGCATCGGGGAAGCGGATCGTCTTGCCGCTCGTCGTCCTTGCGGTGAAGGGAAGCGCCTTCCTGCCCGGTCGCAGGTCGGGCGGCGGGGGGATCTCGGGAACGCTCTTGTCGGACTTGCGCAGGGTGAACGTCTCGCCGCTGGCGCCCATGTCCGCGATCTCGTAGGTCGTCCCGCGAATATTGAAGGGATGGAGGACGTTGAACGCCTCGCCACGCCGCTCGAAAACGCCGTTGCCGTTCACGTCTATCTGCAGCAGAACGCCCCCGGCCCGGTAGCCTTGCCAGCCCCGGAAGTCCCCTGTCGTGACCAGGTCAACGAGGCCGACATCGTAGGTCGCGCCGCCCAGCGTTATCTTTCCTACACAGCCGTAGTCGGCGTAGTAGAGCAGCGCATCCTGATTCTGCGCCTGCTCCGTATCGTCCTTATCGGCGCGGAACACGCCCAACCGCAGCGGCTGCGGCGTCTCGCCGAAGAAGACCGGCACGGTGATATAGCCCTCCCACGCCGTAAACGTCTGGCCGCTCTTGCCCTGATAAGGATGGGCTTTCCATTCGGGGGCCGGATCGTTGGTCAGGTCGCCGTCCGCATTGGCGTCTACATAGAGGCGTGACTTGCCTTTCACGCCCTCGTCCAGAATGACGGTCGCTATCGTCTGGCGCTCTTTCGGCCCTAGAGGCAGCAGGCCGTAGCGCGGCGCGACCAGGCCCGCCGGGACCTTTTTCACGGTCTGCGGCGGATTGATGGTCAGCACGAGGCGCTGCGGGGTTCGCCAGGCGTACATCGGCGCCGCTCCCGACGGCAGCAGCTTGAGATGGATCGTATCAGCCTGCGCCGCCGCCCCGGTCAGCAGCGCCAGCGCGACCAGAATCTTCATGACCTTACCCTCCGGCTCTGGGCGCAGCCCATGCCTGTATAGGGCGCGGCTTGCCGCGCCCCTACTGTGTTGCGCTTATAGGGACGGGGGGATGCTCTACCGTTTGAGACGGTTGATGACCTTCCAATCGGCATCGTTGCCGAGGCGGCTGATCTCCGGGCCGATGGCCGCGACATACTTGGCCCGGAACACGTTCGGGGGGACATGGTTCGGGTCGGCTCCGACCTTGTAGAAGGCGATCTGCGCGATGCGCGTGCCGGGATGCAGCACGATGGGCGTATCGCCCAGGTTTTGCAGTTCCAGGGTCAGGCAGCCGGTAAAGCCGGGATGCACGGCGGTCGCGGTCGCGATGATGAGGCCGATGCGCCCCCAGGACGAGCGCCCGATGACGGAGCCGGTCAGGTCCATCGGCACGCGCAGATACTCCAGCGTGGCGGCAAGCAGGAACTGCTGCGGGTGGATGACGATCTCGCCCTCCATGCCCACGTCGAAATGCTCCTGCGATTGATAGACGGTCGAGAGGGCGGCAGCGTCACGCGCGTCTATTTCGGCGAAGTGGGAGCGTTTCGCGACGATGAACTGCGGCCCTAACCGCAGGTCTACGGCGGCGGCATGATCGGGTATCTGCTGCGCCGCGTTCAGAATCGGCGTGATGACCAGTTTCGCCGGAAACTCGCCGCGCATCCGCTCCTTGATCTCGGTTCCGCTCAGTACAGATGTCAAGGCTAGGCTTCCTTCCTTGACCTAACCCCCCAGCTCCCTTCCCTGAATCGTTCGTTCCTCACTGGGAGGGGGAGAGTCCAGAACGGTATTTGCCCCTTCCCTTTAGGGAGGGGGTTGGGGGTAGGTCTACTTCTCTCTGGCTTCTTTCCAGCGCCGCGCGATCTGCGACAGTTCGATTCCCTTCGTCAGCAGGCGATTGAGAACCTGCTTGGCCTCATAGCGGTCTTCGGCGGTCTTCGAGCCGAGGATGTGATAGAGGTCGTCCATGTGGAGCAGATAGAAACTCCATCCCGCGTTGAGAATGCTCACCTCATCGGCAGGCTGCGCGGACTCGACCGCGTTGATGTCCAGGTCGTTCGGCGGCAAAAGCTGTCTCAATCGCTCCCACAGGCGCGGCACGTCCCGGTCGAAATCCTCCGGCGTGTAGCCAGAGATTTCGGGCAAGTGATTGTGCAGCCATTCCCGATGTCCGGTAAGCCCTGGCTGTGGCTCCCGCTCTTCTGTACCTGTCCAACCCACCTGCTTTTGCCATGCAGTCAATAGTTTTCCTACCTGTGGATGATCTCGCCACCCTGTATTCTTCAGGAAGTCGAACGCGAACCTCAGGCGCGTATGGGCTAGAACATAGGTCTCATTATTGGTATCAGCAAGCGTCTCTATCCAGGCCGCCAATGCAAAGAAGAAGGCTGGCCCTAGCGCATGAGCCGCAAACGCAGTGGTAGCTAAGCCAAAATCCGCTGGAAGCCTCTTAGCGAACAGCAGGTGAACTGGCAAGCAGGATAGCAGCACATTCTCTTGTTCGCCCTGTGGATAATGCACCGTCAAGAACCATTTTGGCAAGTCAACTGGCATGTCACTACAATTCAGAGTGAGTTCTTGTACGCACTGGTTGAACTGTGCAAGATGTTCCACTACATCATACTGATTGTCATGCTGAGAGCGCATTAAAAGCAGAGCATCCGGGGCAATTTTGTCTGCAAAGGCTTGACATACAATACCGATACCAGGAGGAACTATTGGCGGCGCATAGGTCAGTTCAGCCGTCATATTGCGCATCTGTTCGATAAGAGAGCGGCAGGTATTGAGATGCTGTAGGGAGTGAGTGTCAGCTTGTCCTGCCCAACGGTCGGCGGCTAGAGCCGCTGTTTCCGCTACGACAATCAAATGGCGGCGGAGGGCGGCGGCGCGGCGGGATTCCTGGGCGGGCGCAGCCTGGAGCGTGCGCGCCAGACTGCGCGCCCTCTCGGAAATCGCCTGGTAGCCGCCAGTGATGGGAAAATTCGTGGATTCTTCGGGCATGAGGATGATGAGATCTCCCCCGGCCCCACTGCAAGGGCCGGGGGAGATTAGGTCACGCAAACTTGGGGTCGGTGACGCGCTGTTCGCGCAGGTTCGTCTTGGCGCGGGAGGATGCTTTTAGCGCCTCAATCTGGCGGTCGTACTCGGCGCGATTGACCGGAACCTCCACCGGCTTGCCGCTCTTGCCGGAGAGGATGATGCCGTTGATGAGTTCGACGGCGTTCAGGCCCGCCTCGCCGGGGGTCATCAGCGGCTCATTGTAGAGGATGGCCCGCGCGAAGTTCTGCGTGATGACGCCATGTCCCTGCATCTGTCGGGCGGGCGGCAGTTCGACCGGAACCTGCTCCGCTTTTGGAGCGCCCCACATCACGTCCGTGTTCTTCGTGTAGTCCCGGATGGAGGTCTCCACCTTATAGACCTTCAGATCGCTGCCGTGCAGGACGACTTTTCCCCTGTCGCCGCAGATTTCGAGCATCTGATGCTGCGGCACTTCCGTCGTGCTGGCATAGAGATAGCCGTGCGCGCCGTTGGCGTAGTCCAGGACAGCGAACGCCTCATCCTCCACCTCGATGTCGTGGAGGCGCGTGCGGGTCTGGCCGGTGATGCGGGTGGGCAGGCCGCCGAGCCAGCTAAACAGGTCGAGCAGGTGCGGAGCCTGGTTAATCAGCACGCCGCCTCCCTCGCCTGCCCAGGTCGCGCGCCATCCGCCCGAATCGTAGTAAGCCTGGCTGCGATACCAGCCCATCACCAGGCTCGTGCGGTAGATCTCGCCGATCTCGCCCGCCTCGATGATCTTCTTCGCGGCGATGTTCTGCGGCTCCCCGCGCATCTGGTACATCACGGCGAACTTCTTGCCGGACTCTTTGGCCGCTTTGATCATCGCGTCCGCCGCCGAGACGGTCACGGAGATCGGTTTCTCGGAGAGGACGTGCAGGCCGCGCGCAAAGGCGTCAATCGCAATCGGCGGGTGGAAATAGTGTGGGGTCGCGATAATGACCGCGTCCACCAGGCCGCTATCGAGCAGTTCGGTATGCTTCGCGAAGCCCGGAACGTTGTATTTGGTCGCGACACTCTCCCGAACTGCGTCATCTATATCGCAGATGGCCGTCAGTTCCGTTTCGGGTATCTCCGGGATGATGTTGCAGTGTCCCGATCCCATGCCGCCCGTGCCGATCACGCCAATTCGCACCTTGTCGGTTGCCATCCGATACTCCCTCCTTTGGTTGCTCAGTTGGCAGCACTATTCACCGTGAGCATCGGACATACCTGCGTCTGTTTGTCCAGAGCGCCGACGAAAATCAGGCGCAAGGTCTGCGGGGCGGCTTTTTCGGGGGCCGTCAGCGTGACAGCGACTTCGGAGGTCTTGGCGGCGATGGGCTTGAGGTCGGCTTTGAAGCCTTCCGGCAGGCCGCGCACGGAGAGCTTGATCTCGCCGTCCGTGTCGGGCTTGCGGGCGGCGCGCAGGGTGATGGAGAGCGGCTTGCCGGGCGCGAGAGACGCCGTTACCGGATCGGCGCGCAGGGTGAAGCTTTCGGCCAGTTCTGTCACGGCCAGCGGGTTGAGCAGGCAGGGGCGATAGGGCTGGCGATAGCTGTCATCGGTAAACATGCCGGGGTCTATGGCGCGGGGAAGATACTGTTCCCGCGGGATGGCCTCGCGTTCCACCGTCTTTCCCGCGATGGTCGCGCATCCCACGATGCGGAACGTCCGAAAGTCGAG
>DASRGL010000537.1:0-4387 GCA_035651115.1 Chthonomonadaceae bacterium | reverse complement strand
CCCTGCTGGTTCAGCGTCCCGGCATAGACGGAATCGCCCACGCCCTTCTCTACCGGGATCGATTCGCCGGTCAGGGCGGACTGGTCTATGCTGGTACTGCCGACCCGGAGAATGCCGTCGGCGGAGATTCGTTCGCCCGGTCGCACGATGACGGTATCGCCGAGGCGCAGTTCCTCGACCGGAATGCGCCGTTCCTCTCCTTCGCGGCGCACGACGGCCTCTTCCGGGCTGAGGTCCATCGCCGCCTCGATAGCGCGGCGCGTCCGGCCCAGCACGTACTGTTCGAGCGTGTTGCTGGCCGAGAACAGAAACAGCAGCACGGCCCCTTCCGGCCACTCGTCCACCGCCGCCGCGCCGAGCGCCGCCATCACCATGAGCAGGTCCACGTTGAAGGAGCCGGCTCGCAGTTCGCGCAAGGCCCGTCCCGCGCTATAGACGCCGCCGGAGAGATAGGAGACGACGTAGAGGCCCAGGACGACCGAATGCGGGAGCCAGCGGAGGTTTTCGCCCAGCCAGGCGAGGCTGAGCGTGAGGAGGCAGAGAACGGTAAGGTGCGCCATGCGGCGGCGCATGGCATCCTCGCGCGCCTGCGCTGCGTGTAGGGCGGCGCGCGTCCGGGAGGGCGGCTGCGGCGCGAGAACGCCCGCGCGGGCGATGCGCTCCTGAATCAGCATCAGATCGGGCGGCTCTTTGCCATAGGAGAGGGAGAGCGTGGCCGTCGCCGGGTTGACGGTCAGATGCACGCCATCGGGCGGGATGCTCTGCTTCTCTTCCAGGCGGCGGGCGCACTCGGCGCAGCGCATTCCCCCTTTGCGCAGGGGACAGACCTCCCACCGCGCGACGACTTCCTCCCCGACCTGATGGGCCAATGCCTGCACCCGCTCCGGCGCGATGCGCTTCGGATCGTACCGCAGGCGCAGCATTCCCTCCGGCATATCGTACTCCAGCGCCCGGATGCCGGGTTCCGCCTGAAGCAGAGCGCGCAGCCTCTCGATACACTCCGCGAAATCGGCCTCTGCTGGGATTTCTAGAGGTATCCGCACCTCACGTTCGCGCGCCATTCTCTCCTCCTCCGAGTCGCCCTTGTTATGATTACGCAGAGCGAGCGCCGGAGTCATCCCCCAAACGGCGGAATCTGGCGAAAGAGCGTGAAGAGAGGCGGGCTACCGGAGTTTCTCGAAGGGGATGTCGAGGAGAGGATAGGCTTTCCAATCGTGGTAGTTGTAGTGCCACCACTCGTGCTCGTAGACGCTGAAGCCCTCCGCCTCCATCGCGGCGCAGAGCAGATCGCGATGCTGGCGGGCCTGGCGCGAGCCGCCCGTATAGGCGATGTAGGCGCGTTCGGAGGTGTCGTCGAAATCGCTGGGCATGATGACCGCTCTGCCGGTCTTGAGATCGAAGAGGCTGACATCCACCGCGCAGCCACGATTGTGGCGGGAACCTCGGCGCGGGTCGGCCACGAACTGCTTCTTGTCCTCCGGCGTCAGTTCCCAGAACAGTTTCGTGACCGACCAGGGCCGATAGCCGTCGTACACGATTAGCCCATAGCCCTGTCTGCGGAAGGAGCGTTCGACCCGCGCCAGCGCCTCCGCCGCCGGACGCTGCAAAAAGGCGCGGGCCTCCGTATAGACCGGTCGCCCGACAAAGTTGTTCGCGGTCGCGTAGCGGATGTCGAGGCGGATCGTGGGAATGAGGCGCTTCAGTTCGACCAGTTCCGGCCTGCGGAACGGTCCGGCTTCACGCGGAACTCCCATTCCCACACTCAGCGTTTCCAAGCACAGCCCTCCTGTCTGGCGGGCAAGGGTCTTCCCTCGCATACCGCCTGTTCGATCTCCCGCGCCAGCAGGAGCGTGAACCCGCTGTCCACCAGGTATTTGACCTGCCGCTCGAAATCTTTCGGCGCAACGGTCAGGTCACGCATAAGCGGGCTGCGCGCCTCGCGGGGTGTCAGGTCGCTGATGCGATGGTACATCCGCACAGGGACGGCAAAATCCCCGGCCAGGGGAACGGGAGACGGAAGCAAAGGGGCGGGCGCTGCCGCCAACAGAGGCGCGGGCAGCAGTTTGCGATGGGCCTGTGTTCGGTATCGTCTCTGCCACAGGCAGAGTCCGAACAGCAGGCCCACCGCCAGCACAACAGAAACCAGGAGAGACCGGGTTCTACGGGGCATCTTCGTTTCTCGGAGCATGTAAAAATCCTTGCCCGGCGAATTCATTCGCCGGGCAAAAAGTGAGGGTTTGTCAGCAGGTGCAGTTTCAACCGCCACAGCAGGTTGTTCGACACACTCTCACGGAAATCGCTCTTTGCTGGTCACGCCCGCCGCCACGGGCGTCCGCTCCGGCTCGTCCATATCGGCCTCTTCGATCATCTCGACGACAGGCCGTCCATCGCGGTCTATCCAGATGCCGCACGGGCCGCCGTCTTCGCTGGCTCCCAGCATCACCTTCGAGCCGTCCATCCGCAGGATCGTCGGATGATAGTAGGGCGCGACCTTCTCGGCCTCCCCGGCGATATAGTGGCCGATCAGCGCGCGGCGGAAGCGGGTCGTGCTGGTGTTCGGGCGGCTGCCGTGAATCAGGTAGCCGTTGAAGAACAGCACGTCGCCCGGATCCATCAGAACGGAGACGACCGGCATCCCCTCCGGGACCGGCACGGTCACGCTCGTGAAACTCACCTGCACATCCGCCTGCTGCGCGCAGAGCATCGGCAGTTTGTGGCTGCCCGGCACGACCTGCATACAGCCGTTCTCCTCATCACAGGGGTCGAGCGCCATCCACGCCGCCATGCAGGTTCCCGGCTGCACGCGCAGGTAGTACTGATCCTGATGCAATGCCTGCCCGCGCGCTCCCGGCGGCTTGAAGTAGAGCATCGTCTGCACGGCAAACGGTTCCCGGCCCAGCAGTTCGGTCATGCATCCGCCCAGGCGGGAGTCCAGCATCCAGCGCAGGCTCGTCTCATCCCAGCGGTGCATGTGAATCATGCGGGGATAGCGCTTCAGCGGGTCTTCGCTCTGAATGTCCACGCCCGCCAGATCGTCGGGATAGGAACCGGCGTGCCGCAGCGTCATATAGTGATCACGGAGGTGTTCGGTCTCCTCCGGCGAGAAGAGGCCGCGCACCACCAGATAGCCATCGCGTTCGTAGTCCGCGCGTTGTGTCGCGTTCAGCATCCGTTTCTCCTGAAAGGCTTTGGTGGCACTACGGTCCTTACGTTCCACACAGCGCCGGGATGTTCCTGCAAGAATCGGCCCACATCCCCAGGAAGGAGGAAGGAGGAATTCGGCTTGATTCCTCCTTCCTCCTTCTCTTTCAGAGAGGGCTACTGCGCCTGTTCCTGGAGGAACTCGTCCCAATGCTTGGCCCGCGAGAGGGCCAGGTCGTTGTAAGCCGCCAGATAGGAGGCGGGATCCGGGATGTAGATCGCCAGTCCGTGGGAGTTGGCCTGGCTGAGGCTGCCGTGCAAAGCCACGATGACCGCGCCATTGCTGCCGAGCAGCGCCGTTTGCAGGGCGCTGGCGGCCTGCTGTAGGTCCGCAGGCGCGCCTACCCCCGTGCGGATGAGATCGGCATAGTGATACAGGTCTTTGTTTTCGGGATAGGCGTAGCTCTGCGCGTTTTCCCGCGCGTTCTTGATCAGCGTGGTCTGATCGAGGGTGTGCAGGCGCAGCGTATTGGCGAAGTTGTCCAGCGCCGTCGCGAGGTCCGGCAGCTTCGAGAGATCAAGGACGGACTGCGTGATGTTCGTGTCGTTGGGATAGGCGGCGATAAATTTCTGCACGATGTCGTTGCCGATGGCGCAGGGATTCTTGGAACCGGCGGCGTTCTTCAGCGCGCCGATCCAGGCGTCGTAGGGATAGCCCGCGCCAGGCGGACTCTCCTCGGAGCCGACCATCACGCGCGCCGTATCGCGCACCTCGTAGGCCACCTCGATCATCTGCTCCAGCGAGGCGTCGAAGATCAGCATGTCCAGGTTGGCATTGAAGAGGGCGAGAGGCAGTTCCTCGGTCTGTATCTCGTGATTGGTATCGTCGTCCTGCGAGACAGCCCGGCGGAACTTCGGCAGGCGGTCATCCACCACGCTGGCAATCGCGCGCGAGGCCGCCCGCGCCCCTCCGCTATCGCGGGTCGGCTCCCAACCGGAGCCGTGATCCCAGATGACCAGCGCATAGTGATCGGCAGGATAGTTCTGGATTCCCCACTGCACAAAGTTTTGCAGCACGTGGTAGTCGCCCATATCCGATGTGCCGCTGACGTTGGTGGCCGGGTCGGGCAGGCGATCCACATCCAGCACCGACGTGTCGCCCGCGCAGGAGTTGGCGTTACGCAGGTTCGTGCAGATGCGGCTGACTTCGGCCTGGGGATGCAGCGTGATCCGGTAGCGGCGCGTG
>DASRGL010000536.1:0-2769 GCA_035651115.1 Chthonomonadaceae bacterium | reverse complement strand
GGAGTTGCTTGTAGTCGGTTTCGCTCAGTTCGATGGGTTCCACGGCGGACGTACCTCCGCGATGGAATACGAACAAGCAAGCGAACTGACTTCAGGCTGCAAGAACTTTTGACACCCTACTTAGCGCGGTCACACGGTCTTCCAATGTTATGGTTGCCATTAAGAAAACCCTCCCATCCTCTCTTCTATCACAACAGGTGAGCCTATACCATCCCGCACCCTCCTCCGACACCCTACGGCGCATTCCTGGCGCACTCGGCGCATCATGTGACATAACGCACGCCTTGACGCTGACCATCGGGTAACCTATAATGGAAGAAAGGAAACCGAATGTAACTCTTTGCGCGCCCCATCGTCCGAATAGGTAGCGGCGGCGCGCGGCGTGCCGCATTCACTGGCGAATCGCAGTCTCATCATGACTCTCTTCGGCCTGCTGGCCTCCAACCTACCCCTCTGGCAGCGTCTGCTCGGTCTCTCGCCTGACGAGGCGAAGAAAGTCGAGCAAGCGCGTCTGTCGTTTGCGGCAGGCTGGCCGCAGTGGGCGGTCATCGGCCTGCTGTTGGTGGCCGCGCTCTGGTTCGCCTATCACTACTGGCACGACGGCAGCCGTCCCTCCTGGTGGCTCAAGGGGCCGATGCTCGCGCTGCGCCTGATGGCCGTCGTTGCGCTCGTCCTGATGCTCAGCCAGCCGGTGCTGCGGCTGCGGCAGGTGGACAGCGTCCGGCCCAGCGTCCTCCTGCTGGTGGACAACTCGCAGAGCATGGGCTTCCGCGACCCGAAGCTGCCCGCCGCCCGCGCGCAGAAGGAGGCGGCAGGTGCGGGCGTACCTCCAACGGCGGTTTCCAGCATGACCCGTCTGGAACGCGCCAACGCTCTGCTCAACCGCGCTCATCTGCTGGAAGAACTCTCCAAACGCTACAACGTGCGGCTCGTCACGTTTGCCGGAACGCCCCATGCCGTTCCTCTGCCCGGCGACGCGCAAAAACGCGCGGCCTACCGCTTCGCCCTCACGCCGGACGCGCAGACCGGCGACTCGACGCAGATGGGCGCGGCGCTGCGCCGCGCGCTCGATGACCTGGCGGGGCAGCCGGTCGCGGGAGCCTTGATCCTCAGCGATGGCGGCAGCAATCTGGGCGAAGACCCGGTTCCGGTCGCGGAGACGGCGCGGCAGGCGCACATCCCGGTCAGCGCCCTCGGCCTCGGCGATCCGACGAAGACAAAGGATGTCGCCCTGCTCAGCGTCCTGGCGGATGATGTCGTCCGGGCGAACAATACGGTCACGGTCTATGCCGCCCTGACGCAGCGCGGCTACGCGGGCCGTCCGCTCACCGTCACCTTGCAGCGTGGGAACCAGGTCATCGGGCGAGAGACGCTCCGCCTCGGCCCGGACGAACAGAAGCAGGAGGTGCGGTTCAACTACGTCCCCACGCAGGCCGGGCGCTTCTATTACACCGTGACCGCCGCCGTGCAGCCCGGCGAGATCACCGCCTCCAACAACAAGCGCGCGTTTATCCAGAACGTCATCAAGAAGAAACTGAAAGTCCTCTACGTGGAGAGCGAGCCGCGCTATGAGTATCGCTATCTGCGCAACGCCATTCTCCGCGACACCAGCCTGGACTTTTCCTGCCTGCTGCTCTCCAGCGACGACACCGAGCGGCGCGGCGGAGGCAGCATCGGCATCACGCGCTTCCCGCCCGACGAGAAATCGCTGTTCGAGTATGACATGGTCATCCTGGGTGATGTGCCGCGTTCCTACTTCAGCGCCAATCAACTGACGGCGCTGCGGCGGTTCGTGGAAGACCGGGGCGCGAGTCTGCTGATCATCGCGGGGGAGCAGCACATGCCGCATGAATACGCCGGAACGCCCTTAGAGGCCGTCTTTCCGGTGGTCATCACGCCCTCGCCCGATCCGATCCTGACCGACGAGCCGTTTCAGTGGCAGTTGACGCCGGAGGGACGCCTCAGCCCGGTCATGCAGTTGGAGGACAGCGCGGCGGAGAACACGCGCGTCTGGGCGACACTGCCGGGCATGTACTGGGCAGCGGGGGCGGTGCGCGCCAAGCCGGGGGCGACGGTGCTGGCCGTGCATCCGACCCGCCGCAACGCCGACGGCCCGCGCGTGCTGGTGGCGACCCAGCCCTTCGGCGCGGGCAAGAGCTTCATCCAGATGACCGACAGCACCTATCTCTGGCGCTGGCGCGTCGGCGACCGCTACTTCTATCGCTACTGGGGGCAGGTGCTGCGCACCCTCACGCCCAAAGAACTGCCCGGCAACAGCCGCTTTGTCCAACTCAACGCCGACCGCAGCCACTACCGCCTGGGCGAGAAGGTCAGCCTGAACGCGCGCCTGCTGGACGCCTACTACCATCCCATCAAAGCGGCCAGCGCGACGGCGACCATCAAGAGTGAAGGCGGGCAGACCCAGCAGATCGTGCTGAAGGCCACGCCCGGTTCGCCCGGCCTCTATACGGCGGAGTTTGTGCCGGGGCGCGTCGGACGCTACGAGGTGGCGCTGACCTCGCCCGCCAACTCGCAGGCCAGAGCGAGTACGGCCTTCATGGTGGAGAGCCTGGCGCTGGAGCGGCAGAAGCCGGAACTGGATGAGGCGCTCTTGAAGAAGGTGGTGGCGGCAGGCGGCGGCAGGTACTATGCGCCGGATGCGCTCTCGGACTGGATGCGCTCCCTCCCGAACAACCCCCTGACGGTGCGCAGCGAGCAGGAGATCGAACTGTGGGACTCGCCCCTGTTCCTACTGCTGTTCATCGTGCC
>DASRGL010000535.1:0-3580 GCA_035651115.1 Chthonomonadaceae bacterium | reverse complement strand
CGCACGATGTCGCCCGTAAGATCGAAGAAGTGCGGCGGACGGGCGCGGCAGGCGTCAATCTCTTTTCCTACGATGGCCTGCACACCCGCAGCGACTATCTGGACACATTGGCGCGCGGCGTCTTCGCCAGCCGCGCCGCGCCGCGCCGGATGCGCTGGCTGCCCGGTCGCGGCGGGCCAGTCCAACGCACGCAGAACTCCGATACGGCGGCGGGACGGTAGGCGTTTCTGACGCGCGCCCTCTGACCTTGCCACCCGAATCAAGAAGGAGGACGAGACACAGGGTGCATCGAATAGAATCCTCGGTCAATCGAATCAAGGAAGGTCTCCTGACTAACCTTCACTCTTTGCCCGGCGAATGAATTCGCGGCTGGCCCTCACCCCCGACCCCTCTCCCACAGCGTTGGGAGAGGGGAGAGTCTGAGGAGGAAGTCGGCGCAGGCCGACTTCGTGCCTTTCCAGAAGCGGTTTCAACCGCCAAATGTA
The DNA here is from genome assembly GCA_035651115.1 of Chthonomonadaceae bacterium. Lineage (GTDB taxonomy): Bacteria > Armatimonadota > Chthonomonadetes > Chthonomonadales > Chthonomonadaceae > DASRGL01. Next base: position 3,095 of record DASRGL010000535.1, on the reverse strand, counting down.
AATGTGAGGTAGTCCGGAGGGCCGCTTGATTTCGCAGGAGGAAGGTTCCATGTCTCAATCTGTCGCCGATCTGCCCGATCTATCGAGCGACTATCCGCTCTCCGCCGAACAGATCGCCGGTTTCCAGCGCGACGGTCATACCGTGCTGCGCGGCGTCTGCTCGCCCGAAGAGATCGCTGTCTATCGTCAGATTCTCAGCGACGCCACCTACCGCTACAGCACGGAAACGCGCCCCCTGGAAGAGCGCGATACCTACGGCAAGGCGTTCCTGCAGATCACCAATCTCTGGGCCAGGAAGGGCGAGGACGCCGTGCGCAAATTCGTGCTGGCCCGCCGCTTCGCCAGGATCGCTGCCGAACTGATGGGCGTGGACGGCGTCCGTCTCTACCACGACCAGGCGCTCTACAAGGAGGCGGGCGGCGGACACACGCCCTGGCATCAGGATCAGTACTACTGGCCGCTCGATACGAACAACACCGTGACGATGTGGATGCCGCTCGTGGACTGCTCGCTAGAGATGGGGCCGATCACCTTTGCCAGCGGTTCGCATAAGCAGGGCTTTCTCGGCCATCTGGCGATCTCGGATGAGTCGCATGAGACCTGGGACAGGCTGGTGAAAGAGAAAGGCTTCCCGGTGGTCAACCATGCGATGCGGGCGGGCGATGCGACGTTCCACTACGGCTGGACGCTCCACTGCGCCCCCGGCAACGCCAGTCCGACCAATCGCGAGGTGATGACGGTCATCTATTTCGCCGATGGAACCCGCATCATGCAGAACCCGGACAACCCGAACCGCTGGGCCGATCTGCAAGCCTGGCATCCCGGAGTCGAGCCGGGCGAACTCGCCGCCAGCGGCCTCAATCCCCTGCTCTATCACAAATGAGGCCGCTTGCCGCCCTCTCGTACACTGCTGACAAGAACCGCCTCTCCTCGGCTTGAGGAGAGGCGGTTCCGCTTTCAAAGCAGCGTCTGCGCGTGCGCTTCCAGTCATCCCCGAAATGTAACGGGTAGAGAGCGCCTTCCGATATGGCAAGATAGAAGCAGGACAAACGAACGCAGGGAAGGCTGTCCGTCCTAACATTCCGGCACATAGCGTGTTCGGCTTACGTCTGACATGCTGTTAGTCCGAATAGCAGCTCACTACCCTGTGTGCGGTTGCGCTGGCGGATGGCTGCGGCCTATTCTCTCCAGCGTGTTCGCATAGAAAGGAAGGAGTACGATGCCTCCACGCAAACGTATCCCGCCGAACGTAGATGGGCAGCGACTACGGGACATGTACTGTCTGCTCGTCCGCAGCATACGGGAAGCGCAGAGTATGCAGAGCGTCCTGCAAAAAGAACAGCAGTTGCGCCGACTTCAGCATTATCTGCGTCTGGCGCAAAACATGTAGAGCTAACGCGACACCGGTCGCTTCTTCTCGCCCCCTGCCGGTTTTAGGCAGGGGGCTTTTGTATGGCTCCCCTCTCCTTGCGAAGGAGAGGGGTCGGGGGTGAGGTCGCTACAGCCCATACCCGCTGCGGTATTTCGGGCGGATGATAGGGGCGACTTCGGGCGCGTTTTTGGCGCGCAGGCTGTGCGCGTCCCACTCGATCTTCGTCCCCTCGACGCCCTCTTTGTCCGCCGTCCAGACCGCCAGGTTGCCGAGCAGGATCGTCTCGGTGAGCGGCCCGGCATAGTCGGGGAAGTTGGAGGTGGCCGGAACGCCCTCCTTGATGGCCCGCACGAACTCCTCGAAGTGGCCCGGCGATTCGGGGAACTTCACCTCGCCGACATCCACGCCGCCAATCAGCTTGCCGCCGCCGCCGTAGTCGCCGGGCGTGTAGAGCTTGACCTTCTCCGATAATGAGCGAGCCGCTATCGGAGAAGGTCTCCCCTTCCAGCAGCTCTTGCGGAGGCCGCTTGCCGCCATCGTACCAGGTCATCGTCAGGGCCGGGCGGTGCGCGGTCGCCGGGAACTCGAAGCGGATGATAGACCAGGTGGGATAGCTGTCGTGGTTATGGCCTGCCGACTGCGCCTGCACCGAGACCGGGTTGCGCAGATCGAGCGCCATGAATGGCATATTGACCGTGTGGCAGGCCATATCGCCGAGCGCGCCGGTCCCGAAATCCCACCAGCCGCGCCAGGCGAACGGATGGTAGCCGTCGCCGTAGGGCCGTTCGGGAGCCGGGCCGAGCCACAAGTCCCAGTGCAGGTTGGCGGGAACGGGCGCAGGCTGCGGGCGCGGGCCGCCCTGCGGCCAGATCGGGCGGTTCGTCCAGACATGCACCTCCGTGACCGTGCCGAGCGCGCCCGCGCGCACCAGCGCCGCCGAATGGCGCATACTGCTGTCCGCCGTTCCCTGGTTGCCCATCTGCGTCGCCACCTTCTTCTGCCGGGCGATCTCGCCCAGGCGGCGGGCCTCATAGATGGTGTGCGTGAGCGGCTTCTGGCAGAAGCAGTGCTTGCCCAGGTGCATGGCCGCCGCTGCCGCCAGCGCATGGACGTGGTCGGGCGTGCTGACGGTCACGGCGTCAATGCTCTTGCCCATCTCGTCGAGCATCTTGCGGTAGTCGTTGTACTTGCGGGCGTTGGGATACTTCTGCGCGGCCTTGTCGAGCGTATTGTCGTCCACATCGCAGATGGCAACGACATTGCCGAGCCGTGCGGCGTCCGCCGTATCGCTGTCGCCCTTGCCTCCCACGCCAATACAGGCGAAGTTGACACGCTCGTTCGGCGATTGGCCCTTCGCCCAGGATTTGTCGGCGATCCAGATGCCGAGTCCGGTCAGGGCCGAGTTCCTCAAGAATTCGCGGCGGCTCGTCTGCAGCCTCATGTTGTGTCCTCCTTAACAGGCAGTGCTATGGCCCTCACTTCGACGCCCTGCGCGCTTTTCCCTGTTCTGATTTGAGAATCGCCTCACCCCTTTGGGCGCAGCCCCAAAAGAGGGCGCAGCAAGCAGCGCCCCTACCCCCACGCTGTGGGAGAGGGGAGCGACCCCACCCCAGCCCTCCCCTTCGCAAGGGGAGGGAGTCCCATCTGGCTCTCCCCCTCCTCACGAAGGTTTAGGGGCGGACAGTGTACGACGGGTTGAAACCTTGCGTTCCCGGCGCGAACA
>DASRGL010000534.1:0-6800 GCA_035651115.1 Chthonomonadaceae bacterium | reverse complement strand
GCGTATAAGCCCTCTGCCGATCTTCCTGATGCAGCAGCGCCTCGACCGCCGCCATGCGGGCCATGCTGACGTGTTCGAGGCAGATGTCGTGCGTGCCGTCCAGCACGGTGCGTACCAGGCTCAGGTTCTCGCCGCCGATGGTGCGGACGACCAGCGCGCGGCGCAGGATGTCGAGAGGCACTGGAGCTTCCAAAAAGCGCAGTATCTCCAGCGCCTGCCGGAACCGCCCGATGGCCGCCAGCGATTCCGGCATCTGTTCCAGGCGCGTGAGGGCCGCCGTCGCCTGCCGGATATAGAACTCCGGCCCGATGATCTCCCGGCTGGCCCGGCGCAGCAGATCGCGGGCCTCGCCGCAGCGCAGGCCCGGCTCACGTGTCATCCGCCGCAGCAGTTCGATTCCGTCTCTGTCCTCAAGCTGATGCAGCAGCACGGCGGCGCGCACGGCGCGCACGGCAGGCGCTTGCAGACGCGCTGCCCGACGCAGCAGGGGAATGGCATGGCGCCTGTCCGCGCGCAGACACGCCTCCGCCTTCAGGCGCACCGCCAGGCGTTCGTGTCCGAGCGCACGCACGGCGGCGCGCAGCGCGCGGGGCGCGCGGGGCCGCACCTCCATCCCGCATAGCGCCGCGACCCAGTCCAGTGTGTCTTCGATATGCTCGTGCAGGGCCATCTTTCCTTTCTTGCAACATGTCGCATCCAGCCGTTTCCGGACGAGGATACCCCAGAGCAAGAGCCGCTTCAGCGTTCTTCGGTTGCGAACTCTTCGGTTGGGAGTGGAGGCAGTTCGACCTTATCATAGACCTCGGACAGCAAAAGCGTGCAGCCGATAGAAACGAGGACAAGCTTCGCATCCAGACCGACAGCCGAAGAGAGAAGCCACTGATCGTCCGGCTGCCGCACATAGTGGTCAATGCGGGCCTCATCCTGCGCGATCAAGACGTAGTCTGTCAGCGAGGCGATGCGCTGATAGTTCGCGAACTTCTTGCCCCGGTCGAACGCTTCCGTAGACGGCGACAGCACCTCCACGATCAGCGTCGGGTTCGTCAGCACGTCCCGGTGTTCATCATGGAAACGCATTGCGCCACACACCACTGTGACATCGGGATAAGAATAGAGGCCCAATAGGCTGGTTCTGACCTTCATATCACTGGAAAAGACTCGACAGGGTTTGTCTTTGAGTTGAGTACGTAATTCGCTGGCGACATTGACGGCTATCGAGTTATGCTCCGGGCTGCCGCCCGACATGGCATAGATCTGTCCATCCAGGTACTCGCTCTTGAACTCGGCGTCGCGTTCTAAAGCAAGATACTCTTCCGGCGTGTAGTACCTTTTTCGTTGCTGCGCTTGCGAGACCATCGCGCTGCCTCCTATCGAGAACTGAATAGAATAACCACTACCCGACACAACGCCAAACGGGAACGCGCCTATCGGACCGGGCGGATAAGTCGGACGGCATCATCGAGACTGCCGGGGAAAGCAAGCGCCGGGCGCAGCAGTTCCTCCGGCTCGACCTCCGGTTGCGCGGCGCGCAGTAGCGCCAGCGGGTCCGACTTCGCGCCTGCCAGTTCTTCGATGGCGACGCGGGCGATATGCGCCAGCGGATGCCGGGGCGTAAAGGCGATGGACTGCAACACGGGCAGCGCCCGCTTATCGCCCAGCCGATGCAGCCCCAGAATGGCGGTATGCACGACCGCCAGATCGTCGCTCTGAGCGGCGCAGGCCAGCGCCCGGAAACTCTCGGCAGGATACTCCAGCAGCAGCCCGCGCACGCCGACGGAGCGCACATGCGCGGTCAGACTGCGGGCCATCGCCCCGGCGATACCTCTGTGCAGCCAGTGCAGGCAGTGCGGGCCGTAGTGCATCGCCCGCTCCCACCAGGCCTGCGGCGAGACGCCATCGAAAATGACCAGGGCGCGCAGCGCGCCGAGCGCGGACGCCAGATGGTTCAGGCACAACTGCGGGTCGCGTTCGGAAGCGGCGGCGTCCAGCGCCTCCCGCAGCGCCTCCCCGACACGGCCCCGCCCCAGCCAGCGCAGCGCGTGCAGTCCCTCGATATGCCCATCGCGGACGCAGCGCAGCAGCCACTCCTCCTCATAGCACCGCGCCAGCGTCCTGCGGAGGGCTTCCCGGTCGCCAAGCCGCGCCAGCGCCAGGGTCGCGCCACAGGCCAGCGTGATTGGGCCATGCAGGGCGCGCTGCAGGCGCGGCAGCGCCGCCGGCCCCTGCGCGACACAGTAGGCCAGCGCCGCCTCCCGCTCTGCCTCCGACTCGCTGCTGAGCCAGGCATAAAGCTGTCGTGTCTGCCACCAGTTGCGCGCCGCCTCCGACAAGCGCGCGGGCGCACGCTTTAGTTCCATCGTTCGCGCCTGTCCTTTCGGGCCGGGTACTGAAAGTACCCGGCTGTGGGGCGGCTGCGCCGCCAAGCGTCCTACCGGACGCGCTTGCTTGATAGTCTCTCCCTTCGTATGCAGACGAGCGAGATACAAAGGAACAAGCCTCCAATAGAGGCCCGTCCGTGAGGACGGTTGGCCGCAGGCCCTCCAGCCGGGTACTTTCAGTACCCGGCCTCACTCCGCCGGTCGCAGCAGTATGTCGGGAGAAGCGTCTGCGGGGTTCCCGGAAGCGGGCCGCAGCAGCGTATCCGCGCGCGTATCGGTCGCATGGGAAGCGCGCAGCAGTTCCATCAGTTCGGGGTTCGTGCGCCGGATGGCCGCCATCGCCTCCTGCGCCTCCCGCGCCAACGGATGGCCCGCCTTGTTGGCAAGGCTCTGCAGATGCGGCAGCGCGCGCACATCCCCCAGGCGTCCCAGGCCGAAGAGCGCCGCGCTATGTATCTCCTTCTGCGGCGCATAGAGCGCCTCCAGGAACAGCGGGAAGCTGTTTCCGCCGTAAAGCTGGCGCAGGGTCTCGGCGGCAGCCAGGCGCAGCAGGTGTCCGACCTCCCGCCGCTCCGACTTGCGAAACGGGGCGGAACTGGGGCCGTCGAAGACCACACTGTACTTGACCAGTTGCAGCGCACGCAGCAGCGCCGGACGCGCGCCTGGCGCGACGGACGCCCCGATCCGCCCGAACACGCGCACGATCGCCACCGCGAAGGACAGCATCTCCTCGATCTCTTCCGGCCAACCGCTCTGCTCCAGCGTATCGAGCGTATTGCCGAGCAACCGGCACAGCAGTTCCAGCAGGCGCGCATCCTCCGCGCCGTTCAGGGCGAAGTCGCTGCCTACCGCGCTCAACCGCTCCGCCGTCTCCCGCGAGAAGCGGGACACCCACTGCGAGACCTGCTGCATCGCCTGCGAAGCGGCCAGTCCTGCATCCGGCCCGCCGCGCAGCACTGTCTGCACCTTGTCGAGCAGGCTGCCCTGGGGCCGGTAGACTTCGATCCACTGCATCCACTGCCGCGCTTTCGGCTCGCCCATGCGCGCCAGCGCGCTGGCGGCCTCGTCTCTTACCGTCTTATCGGCATGGGCCAGCAGGGGCCAGAGAGCGTTTTTCGCCCGCCGATCATAGGCTTCACCCGCCGGGCAGCGCGCGCCCAGAATCTTTGCGACCGCGGCCAGCACCGCCGGGCCGGGACTGCGTTCCAGCAGGTCGCAGAGCGGCGGCACGAGGCGCCCATTGGAGCCGGGCGCGCTTGCCAGCACGGAGAGCGCGGCCAGCACCGCCTCGCCGGTATCGCCGGAGGGCTGCACGGCGCGCGGGTTCCAGCGGCAGACCAGTTCCAGCAGGGTCTCGTGATAGTAGGGAGGCGCCACCCGCGTCAGCGTCTCGACGGCCTCGCGGGTGCTGTATCCGGCGCGCATCGCCTCAGCGATGGCGATGGCGGCCTGCTGCGAGCCGCCCGTCATCTCCAGCGCCGCCGGGACTTCGGCGCGCACCTGCGGGTCGGGATCGCGCAGCAGAGGCAGCAGCAGGGCGAATCCGCGCCCGCTTGCGACGCGCCCCATTCCCCGTACCGCCAGAATACGGCGCGGCGTCTCCGATTCGCGCAGCATCCGTTGCAGAGGCAGCACGGCCATCTCGCCGAAAGCGGGCAGGGTCTCCAGAAAGAGGGTCGGAATGCGGGTCGCGCGGGCGGTCAGGGCGTCGAGAACGCGGGGGTCGCGCAGCCTGGCCCAGATGCGGCAGATGGTCGCCATCGCCCGGTCGTGGTCACCCCAATCCGGCAGTTGCTCCCAGAGGGCAAGCAGCGCGGTCACGGCATCCGGGGAGCCGATGGTCAGGAACGCGGCTTCGAGTTCGTGGGACAGTCCGGGGGAACCGGGCAGCCGCCACTGCACCGCCTCGATAAGGGTCGCCATGCCCTGCGGTTCGCCCAGCCAGTGCAGCACGACCGCCGCCGCGAACTGCACACGCGGCGCGTCCGCCCGATTCGCCGCATAGCGCAGGCAGGTCAGGCTGGCGCTCCCGGCGGCGCGCAGCGTCTCCATCGCCTGGGTGCGTTCGCTGTCGTCCGGCGATTTGAGGCGCAGGAACGCGCGCCAGATTTGCGCCTGCAAAACGGCTTCGTGAATCAGTCCCATCGTGGCCCTTAGCCTGCCCGACCGCGCCGGAGCGAAGCCTGCCTTTTGGCGCTTCTCCCGGCAATTCTACCTTCATTATAGCACGACCTGCCGCCGCCGATAAGCCGAACTTGCAGGATCGCGCGCGGCGGCAAGATTCTCATCAAGCAGGAGTCGGCCTGCTGCCTGCGGAAACAGTCGGCAGCGCCTATCCGCCGATAGACGCGGAAATCGTTGAGCGAAGGAGCGCCGAAAGAGACGATGAAGACACGGGACGCGGCCTGGCAACTGCTGACCGAATGGACGGAGAGCGAAAGCCTGCGCAAACACGCGCTGGCGGTCGAGGCCGCCATGCGCTTCTACGCCCGCAAGTTCGGGGAAGACGAGGAACTGTGGGGCAATACGGGTCTGCTGCACGATTTCGACTACGAGCGTAACCCCACCCCGCCCGACCATCCGACGGTCGGCATGAATCTGCTGCACGAACAGGGCTGGCCGGAGGAACTGATCCACGCCATCGGCGGACACGCGCCGTACCTCGGCATTCCGCGCGAAAGCCTGCTGGACAAGACGCTCTTCGCGGTAGACGAACTCTGCGGCCTGATCACCGCCGTCGCCTACACGCGCCCATCGCGCACGCTGGCCGAGGTCGAAGTCGGCTCCGTGCTGAAGAAGATGAAGCAGAGCGGCTTTGCGCGCGGGGTCAATCGCGACGACATTTTGCAGGGAACCGAGGAACTGGGCGTCCCCCTGGAAGAACATATTGCGAACTGTATCGCGGCCATGCAGTCCATCGCGCCGCAACTGGGACTGTGAGCGCAGAGAGCAGCGGACTGGCATTTTCCCGTACCGTTACATCTCGATAAACAGGCTCGCCTCCTGTGATTCCTGTTCCAGGGGACGAGCTTTTCTGCCGATAATCTGGCTTACGCCGCCCCGAAACTCCCGCAGAACGACGCAGGCAGTTCACCGTGCCGTATGCCTGCGGCCCATTCGCAGATCGGCGCGCATCGCACGCGGTCACTCAGATGGAGGGTTGCCATGACCACTCTCTTCGACGCCAACTGCCGCCTCGGGCCGACACCGACCGATCGCACTTCTGCCTGGTCTACCCCGGTCTTGCTGCTGGCGGAAATGGATCGCCTGGGCATCTCCGAAAGCCTGGTACACTCCACTCATGCGCTCTTTGGACATCCTGCGGAAGGCAATCGCCGTCTGCTGCAAGAGATCGCTCCCTACCGGGATCGCCTGCATCCGGCCTGGGTCTTGCTGCCGCCTCTGCAAGGCGAAGCGCGCACGCCCGCGCAGATCGTCGCGGAGATGCAGGAGGCCGGCGTGAAAGCCGCCTTCCTCACCCCCAATCATCACGGCTACCTGCTCCTGCCCCATCTTCTCGGAGAGCTGCCCGCCGCGCTGGAGCAGGCCCGCCTGCCGCTGTTCCTCTGTGTCGGGCCGCGCCGCGCCGACGAGAACGGCTCCCAGGCGCTCTATCCGGCGGAATGGGCCGGGATCGCGACGCTATGCGCGGAACACCCCGACCTCCCTATCGTGCTGTGCGGCTGCGACGGCTCCGACCGCACGCTCTGGATGCTCTGGGGCCAGACCCCGAATCTGTTCATCGAAACCTCCCATCTGCGCTCTCCCTACGGCCTGCGGATACTCGCCGACACAGGCGACACGACCGCAGAGACGTCCGCGCTCTCACGGCTGGTCTTCGGAACCGGGCTGCCCCAGCAGGACCCCGGCGGCGCGCTCGGCATGGCGCGCTGGGGACTGGAGCCAGGCGCGCAGCGCGCGGCCATCGCTGGGAACACTCTGCGCCGCCTGCTCGGAATGCAGCAGATCGCCGACATCGAACCCGCGACCGGCGACATGTCGCCTGCCGCGCCTGCCACCATGGAGAGACGCGAATGGCCGCCGAAACCGACAGCCATTTTCGATGTGCAGGGCTATCTCGGACTCTCGGATCGCGCCTATGCGGACGTGCAGACGGCGCACGACCTTATCGCCAGGATGGATCGGGCCGGGATCGAGCGCATGGCCGTCGCCCATTTCCAGGCGTTCGGCGCGGACTTTTCCGGCGGCAATCGCCGCGCCGCCGAAGCCGCCGCGCAGTACCCGGAACGCCTGCTGGCCTATGCGGTTTACAATCCCTACTGGGAACACCGGATGGAGAAGGAGATGACGCGCTGCTTACAGGAGGAGCAGATGGCGGGACTGATCCTGGACGGGCCGCGTCATGAGATTGATACCGACGACATGCGCAATCAGTTGGCTTTCCAGATGGCCGACTACTGG
>DASRGL010000533.1:0-6873 GCA_035651115.1 Chthonomonadaceae bacterium | reverse complement strand
TACCAGGCGCGGCTTGTCCTGCGTTTTCAGGCTCACCTGGCCGATCTGCTCGATACGCATTATGAGATCGAGATAGAAGGACGGTGCGGCGAGTCGCAGTTCGCGCGCCGAGAGCGGATTCTGTTCGAGGCCGGGCGGATCGTGTTCCATGTCGCCGACCCGCAGCGCTGGTGGCCGCGCGGGCGCGGGCCTGCCGCGCTCTACGACGTGACCGTCCGGCTCTACAGAGACGGGCAGGAGATAGATCGCCGCGCGTTCCGGCACGGCATCCGCACGATAGAACTGCGCCGCACCAGCATAACGGACTCGTTCGGGAAGGGGGAGTTCTGCTTTGTCGTCAATGGCGAGAAGCTGTTTGTGAAGGGAACCAACTGGGTTCCTGCCGACGCCTACCACTCGCGCGATTTAGAACGCATCCCCCGGATGCTGGCGCTGGTGGAGGAACTCGACTGCAATATGATCCGCTGCTGGGGCGGCAACGTCTATGAGAACGATCTGTTCTACGACCTGTGCGATGAGAAGGGCATCCTCATCTGGCAGGACTTCGCGATGGCCTGCGCCCTCTATCCCCAGGACGACGTCTTCTGTGCGCGCCTGGCGGAGGAGGCGCAGAAGGTGGTGCGCCGCCTGCGCCAGCACGCCTGCCTGGCGCTCTGGGCGGGGGATAACGAGTGCGACGATGCCTATCTCTGGAGCGGCCTGGGCGATCCCGACAGCAACCGCCTGACGCGCGAAGCGCTGCCGCGCGTGCTGCAAGCGGAAGACCCGATCCGGCCCTATCTTCCCTCCTCGCCCTATACCGATGCGGAAGCGCAGCGCGCCGGGGCGGAATTTCGCTCGGAAAACCATCTCTGGGGGCCGCGCGACTATTTCCGCAGCGACTTCTATCGCAACGCCCTCTGCCACTTTGCCAGCGAGATCGGCTATCACGGCTGCCCCGCGCCTTCCTCGCTGCGCCGCTTTCTCTCGCCCGATAAACTCTGGCCGCCGCAGAATGAGGAGTGGCTGCTGCACTCGACCTCGCCGGTTCCCGGCGTGGATATTTATGACTATCGGGTCGCGCTCGTGTGTAACCAGGTGCGGGAGATGTTCGGCAGCGTGCCGGAGACGCTGGAAGATTTCGCGCGCCTGAGCCAGTACGTGCAGGCAGAGGCGTTCAAGTTCTTTATCGAGATGTTCCGCACGGCCAAATGGCGGCGCACCGGGCTGCTCTGGTGGAACCTGATAGATGGCTGGCCGCAGATTTCGGACGCTGTCGTGGACTACTATTTCGAGAAAAAGCTGGCCTTCGACTATATCAAAGCGGTGCAGGCGCCGCTCTGTCTGATGCTGCGCGAGCCGAAAGCCTGGCGGCAGGAGCTTGTCGCCTGCAACGATACGCGCGAGGACATTTCCCTGACCTATCGGCTGTATGAGAGCGGAGCGGCGCAGGTCCTTGCAGCAGACAGCCGCGTGGCGCGGGGGGATAGCGTGACTCCGCTGGCCTCCATTCCGCACTTCGCCGGCGATAAACGGTTCTATATCATCGAATGGGAGAGTGAGCGGGGAAGCGGCGTCAATCACTATCTGACCGGTTCGCCTCCCTTCGATGCCGAACAGTATCGAAGCTGGCTTGATAGCCTGCGCGCTGTGCGCTCTCGGAAGGAGACCGAACGCCTCAAGTGAGGAGGGGACAATGCGATTCAACATCTATATCGGGTTTGCGCAGCCGGACGAGTGGCAGGGAGCGGCGGAGATGTATGCGCGGCACGCGCAGCGGTTCGAGGAGGCGAGCGGCGGCGTGCCGTGCTTTGTCCTGCCGTACTACCATGTCACACCGGAACTGATGCAGCATCTCGCGCCGCAGGCGGTCGTGATGAGCGGGTTCGGGCGTTCGTTCCAGGACTACGAGGTGGCGACTTTCTTCGGCATCGCCGAATGGGTCCTCTCCGCGCGCACCCCCACGCTCGCCCTCTGCGGCAGCCATCAACTGCTCGGCTTCATCTTCAACCAGGATATTCGGCGCGTGGAACGCCTCCACGACGAGCCGATGCGTCTCCTGCGTCCCGGCGAGCCGGTCACCAACCCCGACTATCACCCGGAATACTTCATGGAGCGCGGCTTTTATAGGCTCGATCTGACGGACGCCGGGCGCTCCGATCCGCTCTTTGCGGGCTTCGATGCGGCTCCTATCCTCTACGAGTCGCACTACTGCGAGATCAAGACGCTGCCGCAGGGTTTCCAACTGCTGGCCTCCACGCCGGAGTGCCGCATTCAGGCGATGCGGCATCTGCATCGCACGCTCTACGGCCTGCAATGCCATCCCGAAGGGTATAGCGAACGCTTCGCGGACGGCCAGAGAGTCCTTCAAAATTTCTTCCGGCTGGCAGCCGAAGCCAACAGTTAGGCTGTCAGCGCCATCGGACTCAGTCTTGCGGCGGTTCGCTCGTGACGCGGTGGGGCAGATGCGTTTGAAGATAGGCGGCCAGACGCGGCGGAGCGACGACGAACGGAGCGCGCGTCTTGCCGTCTCGCAGGATGACATCGAGATCGAGCGGCTCGCCGGTGAGATAGGCGGCGATGCAGCCCGCCTCCTTCGCGATGCAGAGCGCGGCGGCCATGTCATACGCGCCCTCGCTCCACCCGATGAGGCTGCACAGCGTTCCGCGCGCGGTGTAGGCGATGTCGGCGGCGATGCTGCCCAGACACCGTAACCGTCCGCGCAATCCGGAAGCATCCAGATGCTTGATGGCGGCGCTTGTGAAGCCGAGCGTATCCTCGACGTGCAGCGTCTCCCGATCCTGGGCCTGCAAGCGGACGCCGTTGCAGAAGCCTCCTCCACCTCGCACGCCCCAGAACAGTTCGTCGGTGCGCGGCAGATAGAGCGCGCCCGCCACCGCTTCGCCCTCGTGGATCAGCCCGATAGAGACGCCCCAGACAGGAATGCCGAAGACCATGTTGGTCGTGCCGTCTATCGGGTCTACGGCCCAGAGCGGCGCGCCTTCGTCTCCCTGCCGCCCGAACTCTTCTCCGAGGAACGCGAAATCGGGATAGCGGGCCAGCAGCATCTCCTTGACGAACTGCTCGGTCTCCCGGTCAATATTCGTGACGTAGGAGTTATCGGCCTTCAGTTCCGCGCGCATCCCCACCAACCGTTGCAGCGCGCGGTCGCCCGCCTCCTTCGCCACCGCCTTCACGAACTCGATATCAACCTCTGCCAAGAAACGCTCCTCTCCAGCCCTAAAAGCGAGAGCCTTCCGCCATTCAAAAGTCTAGCGAAAGCACAATCTGTTGGGTGTCCGTATGGCGCTCTTTAGGAAGTTCGGACATTCCGGTGGTGCGTGCGGCGGCACAGACTTCGCCCCAACTGGCAAAATACCGATCATAATATTCCATTGGGAATTTGCTCAACAACTTGACCTCTTCGCGAGAGGGGAGCCGCCCCAGTTGACGCGCGATCCGTTTTACGTCGAGTTGCAGTTGTTTCTTGCTGACGGCGTACTTCTGCTTGGGCATACGCTGAACCGGACTGTTTTTGGCTTTCGGCGTGGTATCCGTCTTACCGAACGGATCGCTGCCGCACCCTAACTGCTCGTGGCGCTGTTGAGCGATCTGATAGTATTGCGTGGAAAGTTCGATACCGATAAAACGGCGTTGCATCTGTTGGGCAACAAGGGTGGAGGTGCCTGCTCCATTGAAACAGTCCAAGACGGTCTCTTCCGGGTTGGTAAACAGGGCAAACAGACGCCGCATCAGTAGAGGTGGGAGTTGACAGGGGTGGTCCACACGGCGGCTATTATGCTTCAGCCGGTGAATATCAGACCAGAGGTCGCTGATCTGATCGCGATCCGACTTGCCAGCACGGTTCCGGCGCGCGATACACGGAGCGCGAAGGCAATACGAGGCGGCGAGCGGCTCCAAAAATTCCCCGTCTGGTGTATCACAGTCAGCGTCCAAACCGGGTAGTGGCCTCGGTTCTCCTTTAGAAAAACAGAGGATGACATAGTGGGCGGGCATGACCATTCGCACAGGGAAACCGAGAGCTTCCCATACGATCCAGGATTGAAAGCGCATAAAGGACGCAAGATGCTGAAAATGGCGCACGGCCCACAAGGGTATATTGAGAACTGCCAGAGTACGCCTCGGCTTGAGAACGCGATAAAGCTGTGAAAGCCACTGGTCGCACCAGGCAAAATATTCAATCGATTCCAGCGCATCATTCCACCGATCATACTTTTTTTGCAGATTGTACGGCGGGTCGGCAAAGCAAAAGTCAATGGAATTGTCAGGAATAGATTGGAGCGCCTCTATACAATCCCGGTTGAGTAGCTGCGAGTCGAGCGGAAGGCTTGGCACATTCCATTCCAGCGCAAGACGTGTCTCATATACTGCCTCGGGCTGACGTTGAGGGAGCAGGTCTGCACAACCGCGCAAGTCAAAAACCTGTAGCGCGCTATAGTCATCCAGGCCAAATAGATCACGTAGACGATCTATAACGGCGTCTATATTGTTTTTTGGGTTGCATTCGATGTCTCGCCACACATCAGACATTAGTGTACCGTATTCGTGATAGGTATGTTTTTTTCCGCCGTAGTCCTTCGTGGTTTTGCCACAGGCCGGGCAGTAGGTGTACTGGATACGTGTCTTGGTATGGCGCAGGGAGCCATGATAGCGGGTAAGAACCAGCAGGGCCGTATGACGATTCGGCAGTTCTCCCGCTTCCAATATAGCAGCATTCGCCTCTGTTTTTACAGCCACCCAGAGTTGGAATTTTAGCTCTTTTTCCAGATAGGGTAGTAAGATAGCTGCGTCGGGCGCCGTCGTCAATATACAGACGGTAGCCCCTCGACTTAAGTGGCTGCAATACGCTGCCAACCGCTCAAACTCCGGTTGGGCCGCTTTTGCATCGTCGCAAGTTCGGTCAGCAGGAAACCAGAACAGAGAGACATCAGGTGCATCAGAGGATGTCTGCAATTCGGAAAGTTCGCGTATCTGGATTGTCTTCAGTTGTAGCCTGGTACTGTTCTCGCTCCAATGTGTCATACACAAGCCCTCGTTTTAGTCATTTGCTGTCACACGCAGAAATTTCGCTAGGTGGCGTATCTCTGCCGGGGAGTAAGCGACCGTACAATCGCTGAACTGGCAGATGGTTCGGACGGCGTTTTCGCGGATATTGATATTTCCTGCGCCATCTATGACATAGCAGATATAGTGGCCTGCTGCATGGAGCAAGTCCGCCCGCGCCTGCGCTTCGCGTGCCTTGCGCTCGATGACACTGTTCGTGGTGAACTGAAAACTGACTTCGATGCCAAAATACAGGTCGTTCGGCGAAACGGCGACAATATCGAAAGATGTTTCCGTCTTTCCTGCATTATGGCTGATTCCGGGTATCTTGCCCGATTGTATCCTCCATTGAGGCAATTCCTCGCGCAGGATTTCCATGACGAACTGTTGGGCAATCTGTCCCATCGCATTGGAAGCCGCACCGCCCAATTGACGGCTGATGCGGATGTAGTTCTGCTTGACAAATCGGCTGAGTTCGTCAGGCCGGCCAATCAGACTGCCCACGAGACACTTCTCTTTCAGAGCTTCCGGCAAGCTATCACCAAGCGACGACGCGGCGTAGAGAAGCAGCATAATAACATCTTCCATCTTGTCGTTAAGCGCATAGCCTCTCGCCAGGCTCTTCCCATCCACGCGCAATGCACTATTGCTCAACCGGGAATTGCTGCCGACAAATGCCTTGAACGTGTAGCGAAACGTCTGCTCTCGCCAGGCATACTCCATTACTCCCTTTGGAAAGTAGGTGTCAAAAGGCGTGATCTTGCTCAACGCTTCGCCACCAAAATCCGTCAGCACCATCAGATGTTTGAGAAACAGATTAGCAGGCATGTTCGGGGATAAATCTACCGATCTCCTCCATGCTTCGGGATCAGCATCGGATAGATTCAGGACGCTGATAAAGAGGTCCTGACTGCCAAGCAACAAAGGCAGAATGGTGACAGACGCCTCTCGGTCTATGATCTCCTTCGGCCAGAACAGGACGGCTTTCGCTTTCAGTTCTTCTAAAGTTAAAGTACGAGCAAATTCGGCCATATCTATTCCAGCAATCGAGGTTAGAGGGCGGTGCCGCCGACGGTCATTTCACTGACGAGGATCATCGGCATTCCCACGCCGACCGGCACGCTCTGACCGTCCTTGCCGCAGCTTCCGATGCCCGGATCGAGCGCCCAGTTGTTGCCGACCTTCGTCACCTTCGCCAGATCGTTGGGGCCGTTGCCGATGAGCGTGGCGTTCTTGACCGGGCGACCGATCTTGCCGTTCTCGATAAGGTAGCCTTCCGTCACGTTGAACACGTAATTGCCGTTGGAGATGTCCACCTGCCCGCCGCTGAAGTTTTTCGCGTAGAAGCCCTTCGACACCGACCGGATGATCTCGTCGGGCGTGTATTCGCCGGGTTCCAGGAAGGTGTTCGTCATGCGCGGCATGGGGATGCACTGGTAGTTCTCGCGGCGTCCGCTGCCCGTGCTGGCGGCGCGCATCAGGCTGGCGTTGAGCCGGTCGTGCATATAGCCGCGCAGCACGCCCTTCTCGATAAGAACCTTGCGCTGCCCGATCACGCCTTCGTCGTCTATGTTGATGGAGCCGCGCCGGTTCGGAACGGTGGCGTCGTCCACCACCGTGCAGAGTTCGCTCGCCACCCTCTCGCCGATGCGATCCGAATAGATCGAGGTCTTTTTGCGGTTGAAGTCGGCTTCCAGGCCGTGTCCGACCGCCTCATGCAGCCAGACTCCTCCCCAGGCGTTATCTATGACGACCGGCATGGAACCCGCCGGGGCCTCGTCCGCGCCAAGCTGCACGATCGCCATGCGCGCCGCCTCGACCGCCAGGCAC
>DASRGL010000532.1:0-19839 GCA_035651115.1 Chthonomonadaceae bacterium | reverse complement strand
GAACCCATCACCGCCGGAGAGTTCAACCAGATGGCGGCGCAGATGGGCAGCCGGGGCAGCGAGCCGGGCATGGGTTTCGCCATGATGCAGGGGCGGGTACTCAACGACCTGATCACCACCGACGTGCTGATTCAGGAAGCTAAGAAGCGCGGCCTGCGCGTTGCCGAAGGCGATATTGACAGCGCCATCGCCAAAGCGCGCGCTACCCTCGGCAAAGACATCTCCGACGCGCAGTGGGAAGAGAACGTGCAGCAACGTTTCGGCATGACGGCCTCCGAATTCCGCGAGGCGCTCTCCAAGCAACTGCTGATACCCGCGCTTCAAAAGAGCATCAAGGACGGTATCCAGGTCACGGAGGACGACGCGAAGAAACAGTACGCCGAAGTCAAGTACGCTCTCGTCGTCATCCCCGCCGCCAATGGGCCGATTCCTCCGGGCCTCAAAGGGCCGAAACCACTGCCGGACGCCGAGGCGAAGAAGAAGGCGGAAGACCTGCTGGCAAAGGTCAAAGCGGGCGCGGACATCGGGCAGATCGCCCGCGCCAACTCCAGCGACCCGACCGCCAGCAAAGGCGGGGTCAGCGATTGGCGGCCCGAATACCGTGGGTTCCAGGGAGCGCCCCCGCAGTTCGGCACGCTCTTTATGGGCAAGGATTTCGATGAAGCCATCCATAAGACGGAGAAGGGCCAGCTTACCGAGGTCGTCAAGGTCACAGGACTCGGCAACGGCTATGCCTTCGCCAAAGTCCTGGATCGCCGCACCAACCTGCCCAAAGATTTCGACGCGAAGAAAGAGGTAGAGAACGTCAAGAATCAGAAGGCGGGCGAGGCGTTTCAGAAACTGATCACCGACCTGGTCAAGAGCGCCAAGATCGAGATCCAGGACCCGGACAAAAAAGCCTACTACGACTACTATATGGTGGGGGCCGCAGAGACCCCGGAAGAGCGTCAGAAGAAGCAGGAAGCGGTGGAGGCCGAATTCGAGGCGATGCTGAAACGGCATCCCGACGACGATACCGCCGCCCTCATCGTCGCACAGAGCCTCGAACAGAAGCGGTTCAAAGCGCCGCCCGCCGAAAGAGATCAGATACGCGACCGGCTGATCCAGCTCTACGAGGTCGTGCTGAGGCACACCGAAAACCGCGACATCCGGTTCAAACTGGCCGATCTCTATCGCGAGAAGAAGCAGGACGACAAGGCGCTGGAGCAGTACCAGAAGATCGCCAAATTCCTGGGCGACGCGCCGCCCTACGATCTGAACACCATGCAGGAGGCCCAGCAGGTGTATCGGCATCTCATCGTCGGGTTCAACAGCGTCAACAAGCCGGACGAGGCGAAAAAGGCCGAGGCCAAAGTCAAGGAGTTGACCGTCCAGATCGCGGCGGAGCAGAAGAAGCAGGCGCAGCAGGCGCCGCCTCCCATGACGCTGCCCGGCGGCGGAACCGGCACGGTCACGCTGCCCGCGACCGGCGGCAAACCGGCGCAAGCGCCTGCCACCGGCACGGCGGACAAAGGCGCAGCTCCGGCCAAACCGGCCGCGGCGGCCCCGACGACGCCCGCGAAGTCCGCGACAGGCGCGCCTGCCGCTCCCAACGCCGCCGCCCCGACCGCTCCCAGCGCCGGAAAATCGGGGCCATGAACCCCGCGCGCCCTGCGCCTCCACGCCGGGCGACCGCCTGTTCCTCCTCTGCGGCCACAGCGAACGTGACCGCAGAGGAGGCCCCGTCGCCTCCTTCCTACCCCGGCACGCTCTACCTCGTCTCCACTCCCATCGGCAACCTCGAAGACATCTCTCTGCGCGCCCTCCGCCTGCTGCGCGAGGTTCCCCTTATCGCCGCCGAGGATGCGCGCGTGACCCGCAAGCTGCTCGACCATTTCGGAATCGGCACGGAAGTCGTCTCCTATCGCTCCTCCCGCCAGCCGCATCAGACAGAGACGCTGCTCGCCGCTCTGCACGCCGGACGCGATCTCGCCCTCGTCTCCGACGCGGGAACGCCCGCCATCGCCGACCCCGGCGCGTCTCTGATAACCGCTGCCATCGCGCGCGGCATCCCGGTCCAGCCGGTTCCCGGCCCGGTCGCCGCCCTCAGCGCGCTCGTCGCTTCCGGCCTGCCCGCCGGGCGCTTTGCGTTCGACGGCTTCCCCCCGCGCCGCCGCGCGGATCGCCGGGCGTTCTTTGCGGCGCTGGCGCGCGAATCCCGCACGCTCCTGCTCTACGAGTCCCCTGCCTACCTGCCGGCGACCCTGCGCGACCTCCTGGCCGCGCTGGGCCGGGAACGTCCCGTCGCTATCGTTCGCGACCTGACGCGCTCCGGAGAGACCTGCTTTCGCGGCACGCTGGCCCAGGCGGTCGCCCATTTCCGCACGCACACCCCGCGCGGGGAGTATACGCTGGT
The DNA here is from genome assembly GCA_035651115.1 of Chthonomonadaceae bacterium. Lineage (GTDB taxonomy): Bacteria > Armatimonadota > Chthonomonadetes > Chthonomonadales > Chthonomonadaceae > DASRGL01. The sequence goes on along the minus strand of DASRGL010000532.1, from coordinate 17,444 downwards.
CATCGGCGGTCTGGCGGCTTCCGGTGGGATTTCTTTGGATGTTTCCGCGCCCTCTACGGAATAATACCTGGGGACAGGCCCAAGAAAAAACGAAAAAAAATGAGAGGGCCAAATAAAGTCGGAGGCAATGGCACAGAAAATGCATTGCTTCTCGATGAGGCTCCGCAGACTGTACCGATGAGGGAGCCAGGCGATGCGCTCTAGCAGTCATCGGGCGCGCTGGAACGGAGGTTCTAGACGATGACAAAACGCGCTGCGGCAGCCCTGGCCCATGTCATCCGGCCTTCCGAGACACGCCGTTTCGGAGTCGCCCGACAGGGCCGTTCCGAGACGCCGCGCGCCTTGCGCTTGCGGCAGGCCGCGCAGCCCTTTCAGACGGACGTGTTTATCGAGGCGCTCTGGCCCTCCGCCCCGGCGATGCCGGACCCGTCGGGCATCCGGGTGGCGCGGCGTGATCTGTTGTCGAGTTTTACGATGCCCGTGCGCTCCGGCTTGAAAGCGGAGGAGAGCCTGGCCCTGGCGGAGAGGCAGACGGCCCCTCCTCTCTTAGCCGAACCGCTGCTGCGGCCCCAGTAGGCGCGCAGCCGCCCTCTCGATGTTGCCGAGGGGAAGACAGATTTTGTCCATCGCACGGCTCCCTGATAGCAGCCTTGTTATGCGGCTCAGGGGCGAGAACAGAGACCCGAACCATCGTCTGGATCAACTGCCTCCGCTACACGGCCTTGAGGCGTCGGCGGGGCGGAACGTCCACCCAATCATACGGTACTGCGGAGATCGGAATGGAAACTCTTCGAGGCAGCAATACGCCCGTTATCAGGGTGACCCCGGATCGCGATACGCCTATACATACTAACGGAAATGGACACTCCGGAACGGCAAACAGCTCGAAAAACGGACTGAATTATCACTACGCTGTGCCAAATAGCGCCAACAAAGAGACCCCGACCCTCACGCGGCCCGCGCCAGCGCCGGAAACGCCGGCCCTCGACCGCTTCGCGCCCGATTTCACCGACCCGGACTTTCCCTGCAAAGAGGTCTCTTACGCCTGGCTCAAGCGCGCTTTCGATCTCGTCTTTGCCTCCCTGCTGCTGATCGCGCTCTCTCCGCTCATGCTCCTCGCGGCGCTGCTGGTGAAGCTGACCTCGCCCGGCCCGATCCTGTTCAAGCAGGTGCGCGTCGGGCGCGGCGGACGCCATTTCTGGTGCTATAAGTTTCGCTCGATGTGCGTGGACGCCGAGGCCAAGAAGGAGAAGTACCTGCATCTCAACGAGGCCAGCGGCCCGGTCTTCAAGATCAAGCACGACCCGCGCGTGACGCCGGTCGGCCGCCTGCTGCGCAAATTCAGCGTGGACGAACTACCGCAGCTGTTCAACGTGCTGCGCGGCGAGATGTCTATCGTCGGCCCGCGCCCGCCCATTCCCTCCGAAGTCGCCACCTACGGCCCGCATGAGCGGAAGCGGCTCGCCGTGCTGCCCGGCCTCACCTGTCTCTGGCAGGTCAGCGGGCGCAGCAACATCTCGTTCGACCACTGGATCGAACTGGACCTGCTCTACATAGACACCATGTCGTTCGGCAACGACCTGAAGATCGTTCTGAAGACGATCCCTGCGGTGGTCACGGGCAGCGGCGCGCACTGAATCGGCGATTCTCTCTCCGTCCTCTCGCCTTGCAGAAGCCATCGCCGCCTTCTGCAAGGCGATTCGCTGTGACGCGCTTCTCCTGCTCCTGGCGGCCTCCGCGCTGTGGACTCCCCGGCGGGCCACCCTGCATTCCCTCCTGCCTGCGCCCGGCTGATAGAACCTCCTGCCCTATTGCCGCCTGTTCCCTCTCAAGTGGGTACATATTCGCGGAGTTCAGGCCAACAATAGAACTGTCGCATTCGCGACTCCAGCGCAATCCGCCCGGAATGCCCGGATTCGTGGCTCTGTGCGTTGCGCGGATGACGCTTTTGCACTACTCGGATAGCCTAAAAGCCAGGATGGTCCCTCGAACTTCGGAAATCGAACATCGGCATGTGGTCGGCACGCACAGTCCCGCGATGGCCGCGCCCTCTGCGCACGAGGCAGATCGCGCGGCTCTGCCGACGGCGCTGGCGCTTTTCCTTCTCGGCGCGCTTGTGGCGGCGCTGTTCGCGTTCGTCCTCTATCCCCGACAGGGCGCGATAGACAGCATCGTAGACCTGAATGGCTTCGGCAAACTGGGCCGCCATATCGCCGCAGGAGATGGCTTCAGCCTGGGCTATGGCCCTACCTTGCGCCGCGCGCCCCTCTACCCGGCGTTCGTCGCCCTCGTCCTGACCCTCTGCGGCAACTCCGGCCCGGATGCGGTCGTCTTCCGCCCGGTCCTTATCCTCCAGTGCCTCATGGTCGGCCTGAGCTGCGTGATCGCCTGGGCGCTCGGCAGAAAGCTGTTCGGGGCGCGCGCCGGGTTGGTCGCCGGTATCCTCTGCGCGCTGACGCCGCAGGTGTGGCGCTATGTCGGCATGACCGAGGTGGAGACGACGATGGGCCTGCTGATTGCGCTGACCGCGCTGACCGGCCTCAACCTCTATCGCCAGCCTTCCCTCGGCAACGGCCTGCTGTTCGGCCTGGTCGTCGGGGCGGCCACACTCGTCAAGCCGGTCGCCCTGCTCTATCCGTTCGTCTTCCTGTTCGGCTGCTGCTGGCGCGGGCAGCGGACGAAAACGCAGGCTGCCGGGAGCGCGCCGCGCCCCTGGCTGCCTGTCGCGGTGGCTATCGGAACGTTTTTTTTGTGCCTTTTGCCCTGGTCGCTCCGTAATAGGATTGTCACCGGCGGGCGGTTCCAGGGCGTCAGCAGCAACGGGGCGGGCGAGTTCCTGCGCGGCTATGTCAATGCGCAGCCGAAGTTCGCGCTGCTCCGGCAGGACTTCGGCGGCTCCAACCCCGATTCGATGCAGTGGGACTGGGAGGCCAACTTATACGAGGACGCGCTGCTGCAACAGCACGGCATGTCCTTCTTCAGCACAGAACGGTTCGGGCCGAACGGCGAAAAGCGCCCGATGGAGGCGCGCTTCGAGCTGGAGTTGAAGAAAGACGCCATCGAAGGCGCGGAGGTCAAACGGCGACTGCGTGAAGAACCGCTCGGTTTTGTCAAAAAGTTCGGGATTCAGGTCTTTACCTTCTGGTACATCGTCGAGACGCGCCGGAAATCGCTGCTGGTCGGGGCTATCGCCTTCGTCGCCCTGAGCCTGGCGGCGTTCGGTTGGCTGCGCGCCCGGCGGAACGGCATAGATACGTTCCCCGTCGTTTCTGTGGTACTCTATTTTAACCTGTTGTATGCGGCGATCCTGGCCTTTGCCCGCTACTCGATGCCGGTCTACCCGACTCTGCTGGTGATGAGCGCTTACGGCCTGACCCAACTCCGGAGCCAGCGCCGCGCCGCCGCCATTTCGCACGATCAGTAAGAACGCCTGACAAAACGGTTCCCTCCCCTTGCAAAAGGAGGGTTTCCGTTCCGATGCTCCCTCCCCTTCGTAAGGGGAGAGTCAGGGAGGGGTGCTGTCAGGCGCATCAAGGAGACACTCTGCATGGCCGAACACAAGCTGCAAGCGGAAGCGCTCGAACGCGCTGAGAGCCAGGCTGCGCCGTCTGCCGCCCCGACGACTTCGGAAGACGCGCAGGCGTCCGCGAAGGCGGTCAACAAGCGCCTCGCGCGCCTTGCCAAGCCCCAGGACTATACGCTTTCCGTTCTGATCCCGGTCTACAATGAGCGAGAAACGCTGCTGGAAATCCTGGAGCGCGTCCGCGATGTCGAGATCAAGAAGGAGATCGTCCTGGTGGACGACGGCTCGCAAGACGGCACGCGGGACCTGATGCGCGACCTGATCGAGGGCAAGTACCCGGATGTCAAGGTCGTCTATCACGAGAAGAACCAGGGCAAGGGCGCGGCCATCCGCACCGCTATTCAGCACGCGACCGGCGACTACATGATCATTCAGGACGCCGACCTGGAGTACGATCCGCGCGAATACTACGCCCTGCTCGAACCGATTCTCGACGGACGCGCCGATGTGGTGTTCGGCAGCCGCTTCCTGGGCGGCGGCGCGCATCGCGTCCACTTCTTCTGGCATCGCATGGGCAACGGCCTGCTGACGCTCCTCTCCAACATGCTCACGAACCTGAACCTGACGGATATGGAGGTCTGTTACAAGGTCTTCAAGGCTGAGGTGCTGAAAAACATCAATCTCAAGAGCAACCGCTTCGATTTCGAGCCGGAGATCACCGCAAAAGTCGCCAAGAAGCGCTATCGCATCTACGAGGTTCCCATCTCCTACAGCGGGCGCGACTACGACGAGGGCAAGAAGATCGGCTGGCGGGACGGCGTCCAGGCCATCTGGACGATCTTCAAGTATCGCTTTTTCGATTAGACCTGACCCCAGGAGAGGGGACGGAGGATTAGGTAGGAAGGTAATAGCTCGATGATTTTGGTGACCGGTGGGGCCGGATATATCGGCAGCCACTACGTGCAATACGCCAGAGAGCAGGGCGAAGAGGTCGTCGTCCTCGACAATCTGGTCTATGGGCATCGGGAGGCCGTTCCTGAAGGCGTGCCTTTCGTTTTTGGCGATATGGGCGACCGGGCGCTGCTGGAGCAGACCTTTACCCGGTATGCTTTTGACGCCGTCGTGCATTTCGCGGCCTACGCCTATGTGGGGGAGTCGGTGACCGACCCCTCCAAGTACTACAACAACAACACCTGCGCGGCGCTGGCCGTGCTGGATGCCATGCACCGGCACGGCGTCAACTATTTCGTCTTCTCGTCCACCTGCGCGACCTACGGCGAGCCGCAGTATATGCCGCTGGACGAACGGCATCCGCAAGACCCGATCAATCCCTACGGGGAGAGCAAGTATTTCGTCGAGCGCATCCTGAAGGCGTATGACAAAGCGTATGGGATGCGATTCGTCGCGCTGCGCTATTTCAATGCGGCGGGGGCCGATCCGCAGGGCCGCATCGGAGAGAGCCACGGCCCGGAGACGCATCTGATTCCGCTGACGCTTCAGGTCGCGACCGGAAAGCGCGAACAGATCAATATTTTCGGCACGGACTACGACACGCCGGACGGAACCTGTATCCGGGACTATATCCATATTCTCGACCTGGCGGACGCGCATTCGCTGGCCCTGAACCGTTTGCGCGCCGGGCATCCGAGCGACTTCTACAACCTGGGCAGCGAGCAGGGCTACTCGGTGCGCGAGGTCATCGCGACGTGCGAGCGCGTTTCGGGCCACTCCATCAAGACGGTCGAAGGCCCGCGCCGCGCGGGCGATCCGCCGCGCCTGGTCGCCAGCGCCGCCAAAGCGAAGACGGAACTGGGCTGGAAACCCAAATTCCAAAATCTGGAAGAGATCGTCACGACCGCCTGGAACTGGGAGAGGAATCGCAGGTTCTAGCCCCCCTCCCTGGCCCTTTCCCTGTTCTTGGGGGGAGGGCCAGGGTGGGGGCCAACAATCACAAAAGCAGGGTAATGCAGTATGAAAGGTATCGTCCTCGCCGGGGGAAGCGGCACACGCCTCTATCCGGTCACACAGGTTATCTCCAAGCAGCTTTTGCCTATCTATGACAAGCCGATGATCTACTACCCGCTCTCGACCCTCATGCTGGCGGGATTGCGGGACATTCTGCTCATCTCCACGCCGGTAGACCTGCCGCAATATCAGCGGCTGCTGGGCGATGGCAGCCAGTACGGCATCTGCCTCCACTACGCCGCACAGCCGAAACCGGAAGGACTGGCGCAGGCGTTCCTCATCGGCAAAAAATTCCTCGACGGCGGCCCGGCGTGCCTCATCCTCGGCGACAACGTGTTCTACGGACATGGCCTGCCCGAACAGTTGCGCGAGGCGGCGCAGCGCAAAGAAGGCGCGACCATCTTCGGCTATCGTGTCAAAGACCCGCAGCGTTACGGTGTCATGGAGTTCGATGCGCAGGGGCGCGTCATCTCGCTGGAAGAGAAGCCCAAAGAGCCGAAATCGGATTACGCCGTCGTCGGGCTGTATTTCTACGATAGCCAGATCACCGACATCGCCGCGCAGGTCAAACCCTCCTGGCGCAACGAGTACGAGATCACCGACGTGAACAGCCTCTATCTCCGGCAGGGCCAGCTTCATGCCGAGCGGCTGGGGCGCGGCATCGCCTGGCTGGATACCGGCACGCACGCCTCCCTGCTGGAAGCCAGCAACTTCATCGAGGCCATCGAGCAGCGGCAGGGGTTGAAAGTGGCCTGCCTGGAAGAGATCGCCTATCAGTTGGGCTATATCACGGCGGAGCAGGTGTTAGCGCAGGCCGCCAAGCTCAAGGGAACGGAGTATGCCGACTATCTGGTGCGTCTCGTTCAGGATCGCCACTACCCGGAACCCCCATTTTAATACCAACGAAGGACACGCAAACTTGGACATCTCCATTCCTGGCGTTATCGCAAAGCCGCTCAAACGATACACCGACCCGCGCGGATGGCTCATCGAACTGTTCCGCGAGGACGAACTGCCGGAGGGTCTGGACCCGGTGATGGGCTATATCTCCCTCACGCATCCCGGCGTGGCGCGCGGCCCGCACGAACACCGCGAACAGTCGGACGGCTTCGCATTCCTCTCCGGCGCTTTCGAGATCACGCTCTGGGAGAACCGGCCCGGCAGAGAGCGCGTCAAGCAGGTTCTCACGGCGGGCGCGGAGAATCCTCTGTTCCTGGTCGTGCCGCCCGGAGTCGTCCACGCTTATCGCAATATCGGCAGCGAAGACGCCTTTGTTCTGAACTTCCCCGACCGCCTCTATGCCGGATGGGGCAAGAAGGAGCCGGTGGACGAGATACGCCATGAAGAGATCGATTCGGAGTTTCAGCTATGAGCGCGGGCAAGACGATTCTCGTTACCGGGGGCGCGGGCTTCATCGGCAGCAACTACTGCCGCTACGTGCTGCAACAGCACCCGGACTACCGCGTGGTCGTTCTGGACGCGCTGACCTACGCGGGCAACCTCTCTACATTGGCCGACATTCAGAACGATCCGGCGACCGCCGCGCGCTTCCGCTTCTATCCCGGCAAAATCCAGGATGAGACGGTCGTCGCGGGCATTCTCAAAGCCGAGAAAGCCGATTATATCGTCAACTTCGCCGCCGAGTCGCACAACGACCGCAGCATCCTCGAACCCGGCAGCTTCATTCAGACCGACGTCTACGGCGTCTTCACGCTGCTGGATGCGACCCGCCGCTTCCATGTCGAACGCCTGGTTCACATTAGCACCGACGAAGTCTACGGCACGATAGACGACGGGAAGTTCACGGAACAGCATCCGCTCGAACCGAACACGCCCTACTCCGCCAGCAAAGCCGGAGGCGAAATGCAGGTGCGGGCGCATCGCATCACCTACGGCACGCCCACGCTCATTACGCGCTGCGGCAACAATTTCGGCCCCTACCAGTACCCGGAGAAGCTGATTCCCTTCTTCGTCACCCGCCTGATAGACGACAAAAAAGTGCCGCTCTACGGCTCCGGGCAGCAGGTGCGCGACTGGGTCTACGTGATGGATCACTGCTCCGGCATTGACCACGTGCTGCATCACGGCGTCCTGGGAGAAGTCTACAATGTCGGTTCGGAGGGCGAACTGCCCAACATCGAGATCACCCGCCGCCTGCTGCAACTGCTCGGCAAGCCGGAGTCGCTCATCAAGCCCATCGGCGATCCGCGCGGCGGCGCGCACGACCGCCGCTATAGCGTGGACGCCTCCAAGCTGCGCGCCCTGGGCTGGAAACCGACCCACGATTTCGATACGGCGCTGGAACAGACCGTGCGCTGGTACGTGGACAATCAGTGGTGGTGGCGCGAGATCGTCGCCACGCCGGACTACCAGGCGTTCGTGCAGCGTTTCTATGGGCCGTACCTCGGCGAAGATCTATAGGAATCCACAGATGACACAGATGATTGTCTGAACTGTGATTAGAATGATTATAGGATGGACTATGATGGGGCCGAACTTAATCATAGTCCATCCGTTAATCCTATAAATCATAGTTCAGACGGTCTTAATCCGTGTATTGTCAGGGAGGGGGACGTGGGAGAGGTCGTGCGGGCGTGGGAGGAACTGGCGGCGGAATTGGAAGCGCGGCGGGTGCGGGGCGAACGCATCGTCTCGACGAACGGCGTGTTCGACGTGCTGCATGTCGGGCATGTGCGCTACTTACAGGCCGCGCGGAGGCTGGGCGACCTGCTGGTGGTCGGGGTGAACACGGACGCGGGGACGCGCCGCCTCAAGGGGCCGACGCGCCCATTCGTGCCGGAAGCCGAGCGCGCGGAGATGCTGGCGGCGCTGGCCTGCGTGGACTATGTGACCTTCTTTGATGAGCCGACGCCGGTGGCGTTGTTGGAGACCGTGCGCCCGCATGTGCATGTGAAGGGCGGCGACTACACAGTGGAGGAACTGCCGGAGACCGCCATTGTGCGCAGATACGGCGGCGAGGTCGTCACCGTGCCGTTCGTCGCCGGACACTCGACGACCGATCTGGTGGCGCGCATCGCCGCGACGCTGGCAAAAGCAGGAAAAGCAGACGGAGAAAGATGAATCGCAGTAACGCAGAAATATCGGCAGAACCGAGGTTAGCCGAGCGAGAGCCGCTCACGATTTCCCCACGACAGGAGGCGCATACCCCCGTGTCGCTCCTCGCGGCGCTGGTCAAGGCGGTACGCCCGAAGCAGGCCACCAAGAACCTGTTCGTCTATGCCGCGCTGGTGTTCTCCGGCAAGCTGTTCGACGCCGGGATGTTCGCGAAAACGACCCTGGCGTTTCTGCTCTTCACTGCTGCCGCCGGGAGCGTCTATCTGCTCAACGACATCAAGGACGTCGAGCAGGATCGGCTGCACCCGAAGAAATGCAAGCGGCCTATCGCCTCCGGCGCGCTGCCGATTCCGGTCGCCTGGAGCGCGATGGTCGCGCTGGCGGTCGGCAGCCTGGCGGCCAGCATCGCGCTGCGTCCGGCGTTCGGCCTGGTCATCGCGGCCTATCTCGCGCTTCAGATCGGCTACTGCTACTCGCTCAAGCATATCGTCCTGCTGGACGTGTTCACGGTCGCGGCGGGGTTCCTGCTGCGCGCCATCGCGGGCGGCCTGGCGATCCACGTGCATCTGTCGCAATGGCTGCTGCTCTGCACGCTGCAACTGGCGCTCTTCCTGGGCTTCGGCAAGCGGCGGCAGGAGTTGGTGCTGCTCGGCGGCAGCGCGGAGAAACACCGGGCGATCTTGAACGAGTATAGCCTGCCGTTCCTCGACCAGATGATCATGGTCGTGTCGGCGATCACCATCGTCTGCTACTCCGTCTACAGCATCGAGTCGGAGACGGCCAAAGTCCATCCGCATCTCTGGCTGACCGTGCCGTTCGTCATCTACGGCGTGTGCCGCTATCTCTATCTCGTCTATCAGAAGGGCTGGGGCGGCGCGCCGGACGAGGTGCTGCTGAAAGACCGCGCGCTTCAGGTCTCTATCGCGCTCTGGTTTGTGACGGTGATGCTGCTGTTCGCATTCGACAAGGCGGGCCGACCGCTTTTTGGATTATAGCTCCCCTCCCCCTGTTCTTGGGGGTCGCGCAGGCTGTCCCGACTCGTGTCGGAATCAGACAGCCTGTGCAGTGGGTCAGGGTGGGGGGCTAAAGGAGGCCATACCATGCGGGTTCTCGTTACCGGGGCGAACGGAATGCTCGGACTTGACCTATGCGCCGTGCTGGAACAGGCGGGCCACGATGTCGTCCGAACCGACATGGCCGTGCGGGAAGGTATCTCCGTTCCGACGTGGGAGCAGATGGACATCACAGATACGCAGGCCGTCCAGCATGTGGTGCTGCGCCACCAGCCGGACGCGGTCATCCATGTCGCGGCCTATACGGACGTGGACGGCTGTGAGCGCCATCCCGACCTCGCTTTCCGCGTCAACGCCTTCGGAACCTGGAACCTGGCCGCCGTCTGCGGCGCGCACCATGTCACGCTGGTCTATATCAGCACCGATTTTGTCTTCGACGGCACGAAGCGCACGCCGTATACCGAGTTCGACACGCCGAACCCGATCAGCCACTACGGCGCGTCCAAGCTGGCAGGCGAGCGTTTCGTCGCGCAGCTCTGCCGCCAGCATTTTATCGTGCGGAGCGCCTGGCTGTTTGGAGCGCAGGGAGCCAAATGCTTCCCGGATACGATGCTGAAGCTGGCCGCGACGCGCAAGGAACTGAGCGTGGTGATTGACCAGATCGGCTGCCCCACGCACACGCTCGATCTCTCGCGCGCCCTGATCGAACTGCTGGAATCGCCGCTCTACGGAACCTACCACATCACGAACTCCGGCTCCTGCTCCTGGTTCGAGTTCGCGCAGAAGACGCTGGAACTGGCAGGCGTGCAGAACGTGGAAGTCAAGCCGATGCCTGCCAGCCTGTGGCCCTCGCCGACCCGCCGCCCGGCCTACTCCGTTCTGCGCCACTACGCCCTGGAACTCCAGGGCCGCGACAACCTCCGCCCCTGGCAGATGGCCCTCGCCGAGTACCTGACCTTGAGAAAGTAAGCGCGGTCAATCCAGGGCGAAGAAGTAGAGGCTGCGGCCCTTGCCGCTGGCCGAATCGCTCGTCAGGATGAGCAGGCCGGGTCTGCCGCTGCCTTTGGGGTCTGCCAGACCGATGTCGAAGGGGATGCCGTCCAGCTTTGGCGTCTCCCACAGTTCGACTCCCTTCGTATCGCGGGCGTTGCGGAACGCGACATAGCCGGACGCGCCTTTGCCCACCTGGATCGTCTTCGTTGGGTCTTTCGGGTCCGGCTGCGTCACGAGTTCGAGTTCGATGCGGGCGTAGTAGAGGAACAGGGTTCCGAAGTTGCGCGTATCCCATAGCCCGATCAGGCCGCCACTCGCGATGTCATTCGCCAGGCCCATCGCCGTAAAGAAACCCGGTTGGCTATGCATATCGCCCCAGGCCACCTGTGAGGAGGCGGGCGCCTCGGTCCCATCGGCCAGCCAGCCGCTCCCCGCCGCGTCCGTATCCACGCGATAGGCTTTCGCGCCCCCGCCCGGTTCCGTGATCAAGACCCGCTCCTCGCCGTTCCTCAAGCGCGTTGCGCCCAGGACTGGCAGCAGCCCGGAGGCAGGCTTGCTCACGAACGCTTTGCCATCCCAGTACCAGAGTCCGCCCGCCGTCACGATGACCGCCGGGCGGTTCGCGCCCGCGAACTTGCCGACCGCCAGCCTCTCCGCCGACGCCTGCACAGGCGCGGAGAACTCCGTCACGAACGCCTTGCCGTCCCACTTCTGCACCGTCAGGGTGCTGGCCGTTTTGCTGCCCGCCTGCTCGTTGAGCGTCACCAGGCGCACCATGCCGTCTCCAACGACATCGGCGGCCAGCGCGCGGCGCGGCAGATCGCGCAGTTCCTCTTTCCAGGCCAGGTGAAAAACGGGCGGCGACTCCTTGCCCATCACGGCGAGTTCCTGATAGCCCTGAAACGTGTGGTTATGGGCGGCGTAGTAGAGGCCGCGCGGATTGCGCTCTGTCGTCTCCCGGACGCCGGTGCGCGGATTCGCCGCGCCGGGAGTCGGGCTGCGATGGCAGTAGAGGCACGCTTTGGTCTCTTTCGCGGCATACTCCGGTCGCGCCAGTGCCATGCCGGGGAGCAGCAACAGGAGGAGACCTAACCCCCCGGCCCCCTTCCCTAATCCGCTTCGCAGGGAAGGGGGTGACCAGAGCTTGTACGTTCCATCGGAGTCTGCCCTTCCCATAAGCGGGGCAGAAAGACCCTGTACAACGGCGGAGGCTACCGTCACCCCCTTCCCTAGCGAGGAACGAGCGGCCAGGGAAGGGGGCCGGGGGGTTAGGTCACCCATCAAGTCAAACTCCCTTCAGCGCGGATTCGAGGTCGTCCCAGAGGTCGTTGGCGCTTTCCAGGCCGATATGCAGCCGCACGATCCAGCGCAGGCCCTCGCCCTTGTCCACGAGCCGGGCCGGGATGGAGATCGGAATCGCGAGGCTCTCGAAGCCGCCCCAACTGCACCCGATGCCGAAATAGCGCAGCGCGTTGACGAAGCGATAGGTCGCCTCCTTGCTCTGCGCCTTCAGTTCGACACTCAGCAGCCCACTCGTACCGCGCAGTTGGCGGCAGGTCAGTTCCGGCTGCGGATCGGTGGGCAGGCCGGGATAGTAGACGGCAGCGACTGCCGGATGGTTCAGAAGCGCGTGCGCGATGCGGGTCGCGTTCTGCTGATGGCGCTCCATACGGAGGGCCAGCGTGCGCAGGCCGCGCAGCATCAGCCAGGAGGCGAAGGGGTCGAGAACCGCGCCGAGCAGCGCGCCCTCCCGGTTGCGCAGAGAAGTCATCCGCTCCGCGCTGCCGACCGCCACGCCCGCCACGATGTCGCTGTGTCCGCCCAGATATTTGGTCGCCGAATGCACGACCAGGTCTACCCCCCATTGCAGCGGATTCTGAAAGTAGGGCGAGGCCCAGGAGTTGTCGCAGATGGTGGCGATGCCGCGCTCTTTTGCCAGCCCCGTCAGCGCAGACAAGTCCTGCTGCTTGAAGAGGAGGCTGGACGGCGACTCCAGATAGAACAGCGTCGTGTTGGGCTGCATCGCATCGGCATAGTCGTTCGGGTCGCAGCCGTCCACAAAGCTTGCGGTCACATTGAAGCGCGCCAGGTAGCTGGACAGAAAATCGCGCGTCGGGCCGTAGACCGTCTCCGGCGCAATGACATGATCTCCGGCGCGCACGCACGAGAGAATCGCCGCCGAGATCGCCCCCATGCCGCTGCCGAAGCAGCGCGCCTGCTCCCCCTGTTCCAGCGCCGCGATCTTGGCCTCGGCGATGTCGGTCGTGGGATTGGAGATGCGCGTGTAGTCGTAGAGTTCCGCCGTCTCCTCCCCCATCGTCTCGCCGAGCGCGCCGCGCTTGACGACGGCCGCCGACCAGCCGCGCTCGCGCGTCTCGCAGTCCGGCGCGGTGAAGAGCGAGTTCTGGAAAATGGGCGGCGTGATCGCGCCCTGGTACTGCGCCGGGTCTTCCGCCCAGTGCGTGCAGATGGTCTCGAAATCCGGCTTTTTGTCCGGGGGATGCGTCGGCTCCGGCATGGCGGCTCACTTTCCCATCGGGGTCATTTTGTCTATGATGTCGTCCACCCAGAAGCCGTAGTCTTCCGGGTTCTCCTTGAGGACGTAGTCGAGGACGTACCACTTGCCTTTCTGCTGCGACATCTTGAAATGGCGCACCCGGCTGACCTTGTAGCGCCCATCCTCGTCCTTATAAGTTCCCTCTTCGCGCACGGCGACGCTCCAGCTTCCCGTCCCGGTGGGCGCGGCGTCCAGGACTTTATAGGTGGTGGGAACAAAGGAGCCTTTGGAGGTCTCGAACAGGATCGGCTGATGCTTCGTTCCCGCCGGGTCTTTCGGGCCGTAGCCGCGCCACCACTGATACCGCTTCTCCATCGCCATCGCGTCGCTGGTCGGCATCATCAGCTTGAACAGCATCGTCTTTTTGTCTTTACGCTGATACGCCTTCTCGAACTGATCCACCGCCGCAAGCACGGCGGCGCGCGTTCCTGTCGCGCTCTTCACGCCTGCGCTCTTGCGCGCTTTCGTCTTCTGTTTCGCGCCGGCGGCCAGCGTGGGAACGGTCAGCGTAGAGGCCGCCAGAATCGCTGCCGTCAGCGCCAGCGCCGTCAGCGCCTTACCTGAAAACACGTTTGCACTTCTCCTTATTGCCTGGGATTGAGACATTGTCCCTGCCCCTACACTACCGAGTTTCACCGGCGGCGTGACAGATCCCTGCTGTGTGGCGCCCTCATCCCCCTACCCCCTTCTCCCAACGCTGTGGGAGAAGGGGGAGCGTCCCGTATTATATCAACTCCGGTGGAACAGTTCCCGTTTGAGATTCTTCGCTGCGCTCAGAATGACAAGACTGGAATAGTGACTCATTCACCGGAGTTGATATTACAAGCGTTCCTGTTCCTTCCAACTTCTGAACGAGTTGAAAGAGAAAAGCAAGTTGGCGCTATAGTCACCCCTCTCCCAAGCTTGGGAGAGGGGCCGGGGGTGAGGGCCACGCCTACCGCTGGCCGAGTTGCCGCTGCCGGTAATGCTCATCGGGGCGGGTGTGGATGCGGGCGACGTGCTCGGGGGTCAGGAAGTTGGGGCCGCCGAGCGTGTAGGTTCCGAGCAGAATCCGCGCCGTCTTGACGTACATCGTCGTGACCGTCTGCACGTCGCGGGGCGATCTGCCGAGGGCGATAAAGCCGTGATTCTGCATCAGGATCGTTTTGGGCGGCTCGCCGTACTCGTCACAGAACGCCTCGACGCGCTGCCTGAGCAGTTTTGCCAGCGGGATGCCGGGATCGGTATACTCGACATAGCAGGGCGCGACGCCGCAGCAGACGATCTCATCGGGGAAGAGGCGGCCTGCAATCGCCTCCTTCGCATGGACAGAGCAGAGAATGGCGTTCACGGCAGTCGGGTGCGTATGGCCGACAAAATGGACGTTGGGCAGGGTCAGCAGGTAGGCGTGCAGGAACGTCTCGACGGACGGCATGACTTCGGAGGCGTCGTCGGATTTGGACTCCAGCAGGATGCGCTTCACGTCCGCATCGGAGAGTTCCGGGCCGTCGAACGCGGACAGCACGCGGGCGAAGTTCACGGCGCAGAACCCGGCGGGCGTGATGGTTCCGAGCTGCTGGCCGCTCGCCTTCACATAGAAGGTCTCTTCATCCACGCGGGCGGAGGTGTTGCCCTCTCCCAGTATCGCCAGGTCGCGGGCCGGGTCGCCCAGGTAGTGGGAGAGCGCGGTCAACTGTTCCAGTATCTCATCCGGGGTTGCCATCGGTCACTTTCCTTTAGCCCCCCACCCTGCCCCTCCCCCCAAGAACAGGGGAGGGGCAGGGTGGGGGGCCAGAATATATCTCCTAATTCTCCGTGCGGGGCCTGCGTTCCTGCCGATATAGAGGCTGCGCCGTGCCATGCGATTGCTTTCCCAGGCCGATTTTCGCTATAATGAGGCTGTGAAGGAGACGACCGACAACCCGCTGCGCCGCCTGCCGCCGGTGCATCGCCTGCTTGCTGCGCCCGCCGTCAGCGCACTGGCTGAGCGCCTGCCGCCCGCGCTGCTGACGGATTCGGCCCGCGCCGTGCTGGAGACTGCGCGCAAAGCGTTGGCAGAAGCTAACGGTACGATGGTCGTGCCGGACGAGTCGGAGTTGGCCGCGCGGGTCGCCGAGGAGGTTCTGCGGCGCGCGACTCCCTCGCTGCAGCGGGCTATCAACGCGACCGGGATCGTGCTGCATACGGGACTGGGGCGGGCGCGGCTGGCCGCAGCCGCGCGCGACGCGCTGCTGGAAGTCGCCGATGGACACTCCCTTCTGGAGATAGACCGGGAGACGGGACGGCGCGGTTCGCGGCGCGACCATGTGCGCGGCCTGCTCTGCGAGTTGACCGGCGCGGAGGATGCGACCGTCGTCAACAACTGTGCAGGCGCGGTGTTCCTGGCCGTGACGGCGCTGGCGGCGGGTAAGGAGGTCGTTCTATCGCGAGGGGAACTGGTCGAGATCGGCGGCGCGTTCCGAATGCCGGACATTGTGCGGGCGAGCGGCGCGACGCTGGTCGAGGTCGGCACAACGAACCGCACCCGCCTTTCGGATTATGTGAGCGCGATTACGGAGCGCACGGGCCTGATCCTGCGCTGCCATCCCTCCAACTTCGCTCTCGTCGGGTTTACGGAAGAGACGCCGACGGCAGACCTCGTGGAGTTAGGCCAGGAGCGCGGAATCCCGGTGATGGACGACCAGGGCAGCGGCGCGCTGATCTCGCCCGTGCTGCTCGGCCTGCCGGGGCGCAAAGGCTCCCTGCGCGAGAGCGTGGCGGCGGGCTGCGACATCGTGACGGCCAGCGGCGACAAACTGCTCGGCGGGCCGCAGGCGGGCCTGCTGCTGGGCCACGCGGAGAGCATCGAGCGCATCGCGCGCCATCCGCTCGCCCGCGCGCTTCGGGTGGACAAGTTCACGCTGGCCGCGCTGGAAGCCACGCTGCGCCTCTACCGCGAACCCACGCAGGCGCTTGCCGCCATCCCGACCCTGCGCTACCTGACCCGCACCGAGCCGGAACTGCGCCGCCTCGCCCAGCGTTTGAGAGCGCGGCTGCGCGCCGTCCTGCCCACCGACCGCTTCAGCGTGTCGCTCCTGCCGGAGAGTTCGCAGGTGGGCGGCGGTTCCCTGCCCGGCGAAGACCTGCCGACGGTCTGCGTGGCCCTGCGCGCCCGCAACGGCTCGCCCTCTCCCGACGCCATTGCCGCCGCCCTGCGCCGCCACACGCCGCCTGTCTTTGCGCGCATCAAAGCCGATGACATTCTGTTCGACCCGCGCACGCTCGAACCGAACGAACTCGCTGTAATCGCCGAAGCCGTCAAGCCTCTGGCAACGTCTGAATAGTGCAGGTTTCTCATATCAAAGGCATATCGGGCTATGCTACAACATCAGCCACAAGAAGAACCGACGCTCGATGCGAAAGTGGTCGCGCAGTTGAGCAGCAGGAAAGAACAGCAACGGATCGAGGCGGAAGCGCAGATCGCCAGTCTGGGGCCGGAAGCGGTGGACGCGCTGCTGGCCCTGGTGCAGCAGGAGGCCGCGAAGCGCAAAAGGAATCGGCGCAATATCTTTATCAGCCTGACCGTCTATTTTGTTTGCATCATCGGCCTGACCGTGTTTCTCTCTCTGGCGAAAGGGCATCTGGATATCAGCCTGCTCAATTCGATAGGGAGTATGTCCGGCGTGATTGCCGCCGCGTTCGCCGTCTCTCAGGCGCAGAAGAATGCGACACGGAAGCTGGCACAGTTCGAGGATATTCGCACAGTCGGGCCGTTGGCAGAGGCGCTGGAATTCAACGATAAGAGCATGCGCGCCGTTACCGAAGAGGCGCTCATCAAGCTGCTGCCGCGCCTGCAAGCCTCCGATGCCCACTTGCTGAATGAGGATCAGCGCGCCTGCCTGAACCGGGCCTTAACAAGAAGCCAGAACACGCCACTCGTGCTGGCGATTTTGAAAGCCTACGAGCAGGTCGGCGATGAGAAGGCGCTGCCCTGCGTAGAAAAACTAGCGGAGGGCGAAGGACGCACAGGCAAAGACGCAAAGGTTCAAGCGGCGGCTGTCGCGTGCCTGCCTGCCCTGCGAACGCGCATCGAGCAGCAGCGCGCCAGCCAGACGCTCCTGCGCGCCTCGGACGCCGTCGCTACGCCGCCGGAGGCGCTGCTGCGCCCGGCAGAGGCCAGCGTTTCCGAGACCCCGCCGGAACAGTTGCTCCGCGCCAGCACGCAGGAAGAATAACCCCTCCCCCGGCCCCTCCCCCTGTTCTTGGGGTTTAGGGGCGGACAGGTGGACAATCTGCTTGGTCGCAATGGGATAAATCCCTTCGCTTTGTAGCCTGCGGCTCAGTGTCCTGCGGACACGGT
>DASRGL010000531.1:0-7371 GCA_035651115.1 Chthonomonadaceae bacterium | reverse complement strand
CAGCGATCTGTTCCCCCATCTGGCGACCTGCGTGGACGACATCGCCTTTATCCATTCCATGACGGCGGACTCGCCCATTCACGGCTCCGCGATGCTCCAGATGAACACGGGCAAGATTCTCAGCGGCAGCCCGTGCCTCGGCTCCTGGGTCAACTACGGGCTGGGCAGCGTCAACGAGAATCTGCCCGGCTTCGTGGTCATGCTCGACCCGCGCGGCGGCCCCATCAGCGGCGCGAAGAACTGGTCGAGCGGCTATATGCCCGCCTCCTATCAGGCGACGGTCATCGGCTCCGGCAAGACGCCGATCCTTGACCTGGACCGTCCGCAGGGCGTCAGCGCGGAGATGCAGAGGGAGATGCTGGACACGCTGCAAGCCTATAACAAGGAACACGACGCGCTCCGGGTGGACAATTCCAACCTGGCGGCGCGCATCGCCTCCTATGAACTGGCCTTTCGGATGCAGAGCGCGGCCCCGGAAGCCACCGACCTGAGCAAAGAGCCGGAGTCCATCCGGGAACTCTACGGCCTCAACGATAAGCGCACGGAGGTGTTCGGGCGGCAGTGCCTCATGGCGCGGCGGATGGTGGAGCGCGGCGTGCGGTTCGTGCAGGTCTATAGCGGCGGCAACCACGTGGACATGACCTGGGACGCGCACGACGATCTGATGGCGAACCACAATCTCCATGCCGGGGAGACGGACAGGCCCATTGCCGGGCTGCTCAAAGACCTGAAGCAGCGCGGAATGCTGGACAGCACGCTCATCGTCTGGGGCGGCGAGTTCGGGCGGCAGCCGACGGCGGAATACGAGAAGGGAACCGGACGCGACCACAACGCCTACGGCTTCACGATGTGGCTGGCAGGCGGGGGCGTCAAGGGCGGCGTCAGCGTGGGGCAGACCGACGAACTCGGCAGCGCGGCGGTGGAAGACCCGTTCCACGTCAAGCACCTGCACGCCACGATCCTGAACCAGTTGGGACTGGACCCCAATCGGCTGACCTATTTCTACGGCGGCCTGAATCAGCGGCTCGTCGGCGTGGAGGGCGCGCAGCCTATCCACCAGATCATCTAATATTCACTCCGGCCAGGTACTTGTAGCATCTGCTACCGCAAGCGGCTTTCCTCTCTACAAGTCTTCCGGCGGAGTTGATATAATAGAAGGGAGACTTTCCAACAAAGGCCGAACAAAAGAACGCCGAAAGTGAGATCACGCTATGACCACCGCACTCGAAGAAAAACCGGAGCAGATAAGCGCGCCCCGTCGTATCCTCTGGACGCGCAATCAGGTCGAAGCCTTGCAAGAGAAGGGCTTCCTCGATAGAAACCGCCGCTATGAGATCATCGAGGGAGAGATTTACGAGATGTCGGAAAACCCGCCGCACGCCGGCGCTGTTCTCCTGCTGCGAAACTTTTTGCAGAACGTCTTCGGACAGGACTTTGTACGCAGTCAAACCGCCGTTGATGTCGGAACCGCCGATCCGACCCTGAACTCACCTCTCCCGGATATTGCGGTCACCAGAGAAGCGATCCCGGCCTATTTCGGACGCTTCCCCGGCCCTGACGATCTCCTCCTCGTCGCGGAAGTCTCGGACACGACGCTTCGCTATGACCTGCGCCAAAAAGCCCGCCTCTATGCGCAGGCGGGATTCGTTGAATACTGGGTCGTGGACATTACGGGCCGTCGCCTCGTGGTGCATCGGCAGCCGGGCGCAGCGGGCTATACAGACGTGAGCATCTACATGGAGGGACAACAGGTCGCCACGCTCGCCCGACCGGATCGCCCCGTCAACGTCGCCAACCTGCTGCCGACGGTAGATGATGATTCCGGCGCGAAGGGATAGCCGAGGAGGAATCACGGCCAGAAGTCGTAGGCGCGCACGCCTGCCTGAATGCCGTAGAGCGTCCATAGCCCCCCGACGATCATCTCCCCCAGAATCAAACCCAGGAAGAACGGCACGGCGCGGCGATAGAGTGACAGCCCGCCGGAGCGCAGAATGACGATCTTGCAGAGGCTCCCGATGAGGATGGGCATCCAGAGCTGCGTCATGCCCCAGGAGTTGGCGACGGCGTAGGCGAGCGGATGGAAGGGGAACCAGGCGAACCGCTGCCGCAGGCCGCCGAGCATCAGCGCGAAGACGAACCCTCCCACCGCTGCCTGCAAACTCTGCGGGTTCGGCGTGGTCTGAAGCGTGAACCAGCTATGGACGCGCTTGTAGTTATCGAGGGGAAAGGTGAGCGGCCAGAACTCGACATGCGCCGTTCCCGCGCCGCGCTGATAGATCGTGTGCAGATACGTCCAGAACGCGCCGACCGCCCCGACCAGCCCGGCCAGCAGCATCGCCTTGACGAAATCGCGCTGCCGCGCCCCGCTCACGTCGGCCAGCTTCATCCCTTCCAACTGGTGCGGCATCGGGTTCGGGAAGTAGGTGCGGTTAAACCAGAAGGTCTGCGAGAAGGCAGCCAGCGTGCGCGGGCCGAGCGCGCGAGGGCCGAACGCCGCCAGCAGCGGATTCATCGGCCCGACGTTGTGCAGGTCGTGGACGGGAAAGCCGAACTCCGCCCGGATGCGGGTGATCATGACCGCCAGGACGAAGTAGAGCAGGAAGAAGGCGACCGCGACCCAGGCGGTCATGCCCAGCGCCATGCAGAACGCAGAGAGAACCAGCACGCCGAAGAGACTGCCGAGCAGGGCCATGCGATAGCGCATCGGCTCGGCGGAGTCGTCGAGCGGCTTCGGCCCGCGCCCGAACGCGGTGCGCCACACGTCCTTGAGATAGGCCCGCATCGCCCAGAGCGTCATCACGAAGACGGCCACATAAGCCCCGAACGCCTGCCCGCTGTCGTAGGGCGGCTGGTTGCCGAAGCCCGCCCCGGAGGTCGCGATGTCACCCCAGCCCATCGCCGTGACGAAGACCAGTTCCAGCTTGTAGAGCAGATAGAAGCACCAGAGCGAGAACGACAGGTCTTGCGGCATCAGGAAGGCGATTCCGATGGCAAAGAAGTAGAAGGAGGTCTGGAGCGACCCGATGCCGTTCCAGGGCGGGTTGGGGAACAGGGCGTCCTGAATCTGCTGCCGCCGGATGGGAACCATCGGGAGAGAGGGGAACAGGTAGGCGAAGCCGTTCCAGAGCGTCACGCCCCCGGCGAAGGCGAAGCCGAGCCAGAGCAGCCGGTTCTGCCAGAAGGCCGGGCCGGAGGTCATCTCTATCGGCAGGAAGACGGTCGGGTAGGAGAGGCGTTCGGAGGCCGTCCAGCGGCGGCGCAGCAGCGTGTTGACGCAGAGCATCGTCCAGAGCAGCACGAGCGTGAAGCTGCACCAGAACAGGATCGGGATCAGCCAGGGCCGGAAGTTCTCCGGGCGATAGAACGAGGAGTTGCCGACGTAGAAGTTGCTGACGCTGGTCGGGTCGGTCACCATCGCCCAGTGGGGCAGATAGGGTACGAACGTCTCTTTCCAGTGGTTGCCGTTTCCGGCGTAGCGGGCGGGATAGACCAGGGCCGCGACGAGCAACTGCATCATCTGCTGCGCGCCCAGAGCCGAGCCGATACAGGTCATCAGGAAGACGCAGAGCAGTTCGGCGCGGGTGAGCAGCGGGCGGCGGGCCGGGAGGAATCGGGCGGCCAATCCGTTCAGGAGCAGGAGCGCGGCCAGCGTGAAGATGGCGTTGCAGAAGGGAACGACATTGGTGAAGAGCGACCAGCGCACCAGTTCGACCTCGATCAGCCAGAACTGATTGAGCAGCAGGCAGACTAGGCCCAGCGCATAGGCGCGCGGGCGCAGGCGTGCGGCGGCAACCGCACTCTGCGCCTGCTCCTCGTAATCGGAAGTCGGCTGTGCGGCGGCGATGGATTGGGAAACAGCGTTGTTCATGCGTGTTCGCTGGCGTGCAGGTGGGCTGTCTCATTATAAGGGCGATAGGCGGGGAATTGCAAGCGAAAACCGTCCGGCAGACAGGGAAGAAGCGAACAGAAGGCCAATACTTATCTGCCCGTCGCAAAGTAGCGACAACTCACATGCCCCAACTTTGGACGGGCCTATAAAAGACCCGTCTCGGGGGCGTTCCACCAACCGTCCTGCCGGACGGCCCGTTCCGTAAATCTTTCCCTTCGTATGCAGTTGGACGCGATACGGCGAGAAGAGCATTCAACATGTACCCCGTCCGCGAGGACGGTCAGCCGTAGGCTCCCGAGACGGGTCTTTTATAGGCCCGGGCATCTGAGTAAGGAACCATACCATGTGTCAACGCCTCCTGCCTGCCTTCATGCTTCTGCTCTTCGTTCTGCCTCTGTCCGCGTTCGCCTCTCCGCCCCTTCTGGAAACGGAATGGACGTTCGATCCGGGCGAGAGCGCCGTCGGCTGCCCGGTTCCGATGACGCGGGGAGAGGCCGCGAACGCTGTCGTGGTTACGCTCGGCTACTATCGCCTCAAGCCCTGGGTCGCTTTCCAACTGGGCATGAACGGCGGCGGCTACTGGGTCTATAGCGGCGAGGACTGGTGGTTCCCCGATCCCCTGCGCAGCGAGTACGGCACGGTCTACCTTACCGACCGGGGAGCCGTGACGACAGAACGGTGGGAGGCGTCGCGCGTGGGCATCGAGGACTACGAACTGCTGCGGATGGTGCGGGAGGCCGCGCAGCGCGCAGCGTCTCCAAAGGGACAGGCCGCCTTAAAGCTGCTGGATGAGGCCGTGCGCTTCGTCACCAGAGGACAGGAAGAGGTCACCGACATCACGCGGCAGATATGGCCCTACACGCCGGACTTCGATACCTGGATGGCCTACCGCGACCGACTGATTCAGGCGTACCTCGATCTCTCTCATTAAGGAGCGGCCATGCGCTCGCGTTCGGCGGGAAGACTGCTGCTGTTGTTCGTGGCGGCCTGCGCGCTGCTGCTTGGAGGGCGGCTCTCCTGTCGGCACGGGCCGGGGGAACTGCGCGTCACCTTCCTCGACGTGGGGCAGGGCGATGCGATAGTGGTGGAGTCGCCGTCCGGCAAGGTGCTGGTCGTGGATACGGGCGGGATCTCGCACGAGGGCCGCGAGGATCAGGGCCAGCGCGTAGTCGCGCCCTTCCTGCGGTATCGTGGCATCAACCGCATAGACGCGCTGGTGCTGACCCATCCGCACGCCGATCATATCGGCGGCGCGGCGACCCTGCTGCAACGCTTCCCGGTCGGCCTGCTGCTGGATAACGGCGAAGAGACGGCCTCGCCCCTGATGACGCAGATTTTGCAGGAGGCGCACGCGCGCGGCGTTCCCTATAAGGCGGCGCATCACGGGCAGGAGTTGGACTGCGGGGACGGCGTGATCGCGCGCGTGCTGGCTCCCGCTGACGCCGCGCTGCAAGGCGCGGCCAATGATGCCAGCGTCGTGCTGCGGCTGGAGTATGGACGCACGGCCTTCCTGCTGACCGGAGACGCGGAGGCGGAGGAAGAGGCGGGGATGGTGCGGAGCGGCCTGCCGCTGGCCTGCGACGTTCTCAAGGTGGCCCATCACGGCAGCCGGACTTCGACCACGCCCGCGTTTCTGACCGCCGCGCATCCCCGCCTGGCCGTCATCTCCGTCGGGGCGCGCAACGTCTACGGGCATCCGAGCCGGGAGGTGATGGAGCGGCTGCGGCAGAACGGCGTCCAGGTCTATCGCACCGACCGCAACGGCGCGGTCACTTGCCTCTCCGACAGCGTGACCGTGCGCGTGGCGAAGACACCCTGACCGCAACAGAGTTTCATCCGCGCAGCCACTCGTCTCGGTGCTGAGCAACGAACGCATCGTCGTTCAGATGCGGGTAGGCCCGGTAGACGCGCTCGATCTCCTCTTTCTGGCCGGGGCTGAGCGTCTCGTCGGGATCGAGGCACCAGAGTCCTTCCAGCAAGCCCTGCCGCCGCAGCACCTCATGCAGCCCGGCGATGCAACCCGCATACCCGTTTGCTGCATCGAAAAAGGCCGCGTTGCTGTCGGTCACCTCGATGCTCCGCCGCAGCATCTCCTCCGAGGCTCCTTGCCCGGCGGCAACGGCGGCATGGCAGGCTGCGAGCAGTTCCACCGCTTTCTGCGTCCAGACCGACCAGTGACCGAGCAGCCCGCCCACGATCCGCCGCTCGACCGTCCGGCCATTCACCAGGAAGCGGAACGGCGTCAGCAGGTCCAGCACGATATTGTCGTCGTTGCCCGTATAGAGCGCAATGTCGTCCCGCCCGGCCTCCGCAACGGCGCGCACCACGTCGAGCGTCTGATAGCGGTTGAACGGCGCAATCTTGATGGCGACCACGTTCTCGATCTCGGCAAAGCGCCGCCAGAACCGGTAGGGCAGCACGCGCCCGCCGACGGAGGGCTGCAAATAGAAGCCGACCAGAGGCACGATCTCCGCAACGGCCCGGCAGTGGGCGATAAGCGCGTCTTCGCTGGCCTCGCGCAGCGCGCCCAGGCTTAGCAGGCCCGCATGGTAGCCGAGTTCCCGGATCAGCGCGGCCTCCTGAAGTGCCTGCTACGTCGGCCCGCAGATGCCCGCGATGCGCGCGACCGGCACAGCGCGGTTCGCATCGGCGCGGCGCATCTCCTCGGCGGCGAGTTCCAGAACCGGGCGAAACAGGCCGATCTTCGGATCGCGAATGGCAAACTGCGTCGTATGCACGCCGACGGCCAGCCCGCCCGATCCTGCCGCCAGGTAGTAGCGGCAGAGGGCGCGCTGGCGGCGTTCGTCCAGCTTCCTTTCGGCGGTCAGCGCCAGTGGGTTGGCGGGGATGACCATGCCGCGCTGCAAGGCGGCGCGCAGGGTCGGTTCCATTCGGGACATGCCTCTCAGGTCTTCCTTTCGTGGTTGCCCACCTCCCGGCCCCTCCCCACAGGGGAGGGGGAGCAAAAGCACAGGCGTGTACCTCTGTATTCCCTCCCCCTGTTCTTGGGGGTCGCGCAGGCTGTCCCGAATCGTTTCGGAATAGACAGCCTGTGCAGTGGGTCAGGGGGTGGGTCAAAACTTGCCGTCGCGCGCCTCGAAGTGCGTCGGTTTGCCGAGGGACTCGCCGCCGCGCCGCACCCAGTCCGCCGTCCAGCGAACGATCTGCTGCGCGCTGACGCGCGGGTAGCCGAACAGCCGGTGTCCCAACTGCCCATTGCTCAGCAGGGCGTCGGGGGATTCCGTGCCGCGAAACGTCACGCTCTTGCCCAGTAGCTGGCCGAACTGTTCGCAGAGACGGCGCACGCTGAGAATTTCCGGCCCGGCCACATTCAGCACGAACGGCGGGCTGGAGACATGCTCGAAGGCGCGCAGCGTCATCGCGTTCGCATCGGCCTGCCAGATGGCGTTCAGGTTCCCCATCGCCAGGTCTATCTCTTCTCCGGCGGCGACGCGGCGGGCCAGGTCTGCCAGCACGCCGTA
>DASRGL010000530.1:0-13488 GCA_035651115.1 Chthonomonadaceae bacterium | reverse complement strand
TTCTGTCAGATCGGCACGGACGATGACGATGCAGACGATGACGTGAAACCGCCGCGCCGCGTCTATGTCCCCTCCTTCTACATAGATAGACTCGAAGTGACCCGCGCGGAGTTTCATCAATTCGATCCGTCCTACCCGGTTCCTCGCGGACAGGAGAATCGGCCTGCGACACATATCACCTACGATCAGGCGGCAGCATACGCGGCCTGGGCGGGAAAGCGTCTGCCGACCGAAGAGGAGTGGGAGAAGGCGGCGCGCGGCACGGACGGACGCCGCTATCCCTGGGGCGACGCCTGGGACGCGCGCAAGGTGGCGCAGCGCCCGCGTCCCGCGCTCTCCGCGCTCTGCTATTTTCTCCTGTGTCACGGTATCTCGCCTTTTGCACTGCCGCCGATTACAGTATACCAGCAGGACAGACAGCCGAGCCTTATATTCTCGTGCGCAGATGGAAGGATTTGGGTCGCGTCAGATGTTCGTAGCCTATGCGCGAGAGCGTACAGCCGCGTCCCGACTGCTTCACGCCTGTCCACGCCAGCCCCGGGTCCAGATAGTCGCACCGGTTCATGAACCAGGTGCCGACCTCCACGCGCTCCCCGATCCGCAGCGCCGCCTCCGTGTCCGAAGTCCAGATCGCAGCGGTCAGCCCGAAGGGGCTGTCATTCATCCGCTCTATCGCCTCTTCGTCGGATCGCACTTTCATGATGCCCACCACCGGGCCGAAACTCTCCTCACGCATCACCGACATGGAGTGATCCACATCTACCAGAATCTGCGGGGCCAGGTAGGGAGTTCCCGGTCGGGAGCGGGGGAACTCGCTCTCCTCGATCAGCGCCCGCGCGCCCTGCCGCACCGCCTCCGCGATCTGCTTGCGCACGAAATCGGCGGCGCCGGTTCGCACCATCGGGCCGAGGGTGGTCTCCGGTTTCCGAGGGTCGTCCAGAACGTACCGGCGCGTCAGAGCGACCGCCTCTTCCACAAAGGCGTCATAGACCTCTTCGTGGACATAGATGCGCTCGATGGCGCAGCAGGACTGACCGGAGTTGAAGAAGGCCCCATCCACCAGATTTTCGATGGCGTGCGTCCTATCGGCATCCGGGCGGACATAGGCAGGGTCTTTTCCCCCCAACTCCAGTCCGACCCCCAGGAAACGTTCCCTGGCGGCGCGCTGCACCGCCCTCCCGACGGCAACCGAACCGGTAAACGCCACGAAATCAATGTCCCCATGCTCGATGATCCGCTGCGTATCGTCCACGCTCAGGTGCAGGTACTGAAACACGCCTTCCGGCACGCCTACAGCGGCGAACGCCTCGACCATCCGCTCCGCGCAGAGCGGGGTCTGCGGGGAGTGCTTGAGGAGGACGGTGTTGCCCGCCAGCAGTGCCGGGACGACGAGGCTCACGGCGGTGAGATAGGGATAGTTCCAGGGCGAGATCGCGAAGACGACGCCCAGAGGCTCGCGCCGTATGAACCTCTGAAAGCCTTCCAGGGGTTCCAGAACAATATCGGCAAGAGAGGCTTCCGCGATCTCGCTCATGTAGGCGGCGCGTTCCGCCATCCGTTCGATCTCACGAGGTGTGTAGCGGATGGGCCGTCCCATCTGGTAGGTCAGTTCGGTTCCCAGCGCGTCCTTGCGGGCCAGCAGGTACTCAATAGCCTGCCGACAGAGGGCAGCGCGCTCCGCAACGGGAACGTGCTTCCATATGGACTGAGCGGCGCGGGCCTTTGAGAGCGCCTGCGCGATCTGTTCCGGCGAGGCAAGAGGACGCTCGACATAGATACGACCATCTATCGGAGAGATAGTCTGCTGCAAAGCGGGCATAGAGTTCTCCAGAGATGCGGAAGGAAGAGACGGTTTATCTTCTGCGACCCTGCCCATTTCGCCTGGACGACCGGGAATTCCTCTCTGGCGGCCGCGCAGAAAGCCCTCGTCACAACAAGGGATGCACGCTCTGCGCGGCGAATATTCCCAGAACGGCATAAGCGAGGCGGTGACTGTCGGCTGACCCGCGAGGGCGGCGATTCCGGCGTCTTCCTGCCCGGCAAAGCCTCTATCAAGGGCTGGCTGCCCGGTAAGCGCGCCCTGACGGAGACATTCTCTCTGCCCGCCGACCTGCCGCCCGGACGCTATCAGGTCGCCCTCGGCGTCGTAGGCCCGCAGACGCAGCAGCCGGCAGTCCGCCTGGCGATCACCGGCAGGGCGGACGACGGGTGGTATCCGCTCAGCCATATCGAGCTTACAAAAGGCCGCTAAGTTGGCGGCATTGGCCCCCCTCCCTAGCCCTCCCCCCAAAAACAGGGGGAGGGCTAGGGAGGGGAGCCACTACGAAGGGAAAAACTTCATGACGACATATCCGCAGCCAGTTTTCTTTTGCGCGCTGCTGTTTGCGCTGCCCCTGCTGATGGGCGCGCTCGCCGCCTCTGCCGAAGAGGAGTGGCACAATCCCGCCGAGTTCGACCTGGAAGGCAAGGGCTGGGCCGACACGGAAGCCTTCTTCGACCGCCTGCCCACCCACGCCAAAGGCAAAGCGCCGGAGGATGTCTGGGGACTGAGCAAAGACTCGGCGGGGATGGCGGTGCGCTTCCAGACCGATTCCCGCGAGATCGCCGTCCACTGGATCGTGACCGGCGCGGAACTGGCCCTGCCGCACATGCCCTCGACCGGCGTAAGCGGCGTAGACCTCTATCGCAGGGCGGCAGATGGTTCCTGGCGATTCGTGCAGAACGGGCGCCCGGGGACAACGCCGGAGAACCGGGCCTCCTTCGCCGTCGGCGGCGATCCCGGCCAGATGCGCGAATACCTGCTCTATCTGCCGCTCTATAACGGCGTGCGCAGCCTGGAGATCGGCATCACGCCGGGCGCGCATATCCAGAAAGCGACTCCCCGCCCCGCCGCCAGAAGCCGCCCCATCGTGTTTTATGGAACCTCCATCACGCAGGGCGGCTGCGCCTCGCGGCCCGGTATGGCGTACACGGCGATTCTCGGACGGAGGCTCGATCAGCCCGTTATCAACCTGGGCTTCTCCGGCTCCGGCAGGATGGAACCGGAGATGGCGGCGCTGCTGGCCGAACTCGACCCGCAACTGTTCGTCATTGACTGCCTGGCGAATATGGCCGCGCTGCCGGAAGACGAGATCGCCCGGCGCGTGACGGGCCTTGCGCAGACCGTGCGCAGGGCCAGGCCTAACACGCCGATCCTCTTCGTGGCGCAGTCCAGCATCCGTCCCGAACGGCATCCCACGCCCGCCTCGCGGGTTCAGGAGCAGGCCGTGAAGCGCCTTCAGGCCGAGGGCGTGACGGGCCTCTACCTGCTCGACGGCGCACACCTGCTCGGCGCGGACGAGGAGGCTACGGTAGACGGCAGCCATCCGAGCGATCTGGGCATGATGCGTATGGCCGAAGCGATGGCCCCGGCGCTGCGCGCTGTGCTGGCGAAGGCGTCTCCTCAAGCTTCCGGCAGATAGACGCGCTATTGCCCCTGAGCGTTTTGTACCGTTTCGGCAGCGCGCTTACCGCAGCAGTTCGAGGGCGCGAGCGTCGCGCTCGGCGAGCAGGGCCAGCAGCGCCTTCTCGGTCTCGGTCGCCGGGGCGTCGGCTCCGGCGGGCGGGTTGGCTTCCAGCCAGGCCCACATCTCGCGCAGGCTCGCTTCCAGCGGGCGGGCAGGGCGAAAGCCCGCGTCGCGGAACAGCTTGTCGTGGGAATAGACCCGATGGCGAGCGAACGAGACGCGCTCCGGGTAGGCCGCCAGATAGACCTCGGAAGGCAGGCACGCCACGCGCAGTTCCACGCCCAGGATGTCGGCGATGATCTCATAGTAGCGGCGCGTCGGCACGGCCTGCGGCCCGGCCATATTGTACGCCTGCCCGGCAGTCGCCGGAGCCTTGAGAACGGCCAGGCTGGCCGCCGCGATGTCGGCCCGATCTACCGGCTGAATGAGCAGCGCGCCGCCATCCAGAAGGAGGATCGGCTCGCCCCGACGCAGCCGTGCCGGAAGCGCCGCGTCGCGCCCTTGCAGCGATCCGGTTCCGAACAGCCCGCCCGCGCCGATGACATGCGGCGGGCGCAGGATCGTGACCGGCAGCCGGTCGTTCGCCGCCAGAAGCCGATCTTCCGCCGCCGCCTTGTTGCGGCCATAGTCGGTCGGGGCGTCGCGCGGCGTCTCCTCCGGGATCGGCAGCGGGCGCGGCCCGACCGTGTAGACAAAATCGGTCGAGATCATCACCAGGCGTCCGACCTGCCCGGCGAACACCTCTATATTCTGCTGGGCGTGCTGCGGCGTATAGCAGATGGCATCCAGCACCGCATCGAATCGCTGCCCTCCGACCGCCGCGCGAAACGCGGCCTCGTCCTGTCTGTCCGCCGTCAGGCGTCGCACGGCAGAGGGAACCTCGACGGGACGCTGCCCCCGCGTCAGTATCGTCACGTCATGCCCTTCCGCTACCGCCGCCTCGACCAGCGCCGAGGACAGAAACCCGGTCCCGCCGATAATCAGCACTCGCATCGCTTGCCTCCTCACTGCTCTTCGCATCTCTTTTTGCGTATCGTCCTATTGTAGAGGGTGAGAGACCGATTTGCAAGCGAAGGAGCCTCTTTTGTTGGAATCCGACATCGTTCAGAAACAACTCCTGCACGCCCTGCGGCGCAAGCTGATCCCCTGGCTGAGTACGCAGCCTTCGCTGCGCCTGCTGCTGGCCGAACCACCCGTCATCGCGCCCCCCGGCGTCAAAATCCTGGGGCAGCGTCCGCCGCTGCCGCCCGTGCCGCGCGCCCACTCTCCGTATCACGGCTATATGTGGCCCGAACTGCGGATGCAGACGGTGCGCTACATCGGCCTCAGCTTCATCCTGGAAGGCGAAGCGGACTTTCTGATCGGAGCCGACCCCGACAATCCGCCCCGGCGCGACGGCATCCAGCACGATCCCAAAGTCGAAGTCCTCGCCGTCCCGGAAAGGACCCTGATGGCGCTTCCGGCGGGCGTCGCGCGCACCAGCGGCGTCTGGCCGCACTGGGAGCGGCCCGGCATAGAGAACGCCTCTTCGCAGATCCTCTGGGTGTTGACCATCCCTACCGGCGCGTTCTGCCATATCTGCAAGACGCAGGGACGGGCGCACACCAGCGAGGGCGTGCTGACCATCGAGGATCGCCAACTGGAACCGATCGCTCAGGTCATCATCGAGGAACTGCGCGCGCGCGGCGACAACTATGAGGCTGTCGTGCGCAGCCTGACTCTCGGCCTGCTCCTGCGCATCGAGCGCAACCTGCAATCGCAGCTTGTGATCTCCGGCAGACATATTACGCAGATGACGCTCCCCCTGCCGGAGGCCAATCCGTTTGTGCAGGGCGTCTGCCGATTCATCCATCTGCATCGCAACGATCCCCTGACGCTGCCGGAGATCGCGCGGCAGCACCATCTCTCCGCCTCTCAGTTGAACCGCCGGTTCCATGCGGAGGTCGGCATGAGCGTCATCGCCTACCTTAACCACTGCCGCATCGAAACGGCAAAGCGCCTCCTGGCGGACGCGGATTTTACCGAACTGACGATCCAGCAGGTCGGTGACGCCGTCGGGATCACGGACACCTCCTATTTTCGCCGGGTCTTCAAAAAGAGCGTCGGGATGACACCGCTGGAGTTTCGGGAACGCCATCTGCGCGCCGCCCGGCAGCGCCAGGAAGAGACCTGAGCGCGCCTCCTGCCAGGTGGATGAAAAAATACGCAAAATGTACACCCTATGCGCGGATTTTCTACTGCCTCCGCTGCCAGGGCTTGTTATACTGAAAGGACAACGGTCGGATGAACCTCGCAGTAAGGAGAGTGTGACAGTCTCGCCGCCGCGTCTGTCACCAGCGTAAGAGATGAAAAAACAGCTTGACCCGAAGGCCGTCATCGTGCTACTGGG
Organism: Chthonomonadaceae bacterium; assembly: GCA_035651115.1. Lineage (GTDB taxonomy): Bacteria > Armatimonadota > Chthonomonadetes > Chthonomonadales > Chthonomonadaceae > DASRGL01. The sequence goes on along the minus strand of DASRGL010000530.1, from coordinate 7,593 downwards.
CGTCGCCGTTCTTATCATTCTTGTCCTCGGATGGAAAATGGCGTTTTCCCCCAAGCCGGGCCAGGAAGGACCGCCGCCTGCCTCGACGATGCCCAAACCGCCCGCGCCGCCCGGCACCTATTTTCCGCCCAATGGCGGGCCTCCCGTCGCCGGCCCGGCTGCGCCCGACCCGACGAATCTCGAACAGGATATGCGTAAAAAGTAGAAGCGGAGAGACGCTTTTTGCCCATTCCTTTGCTCTGCCGGGAGGTGATGCTGGTCCTGCCCTAGCACGCTCTGAAGTCCCTTTCACTTGTCTGGATGATCTCACTGCTGTTACTGTCAAAGCGGAGCCACACGAATGGCTCTAAAGGAGAAATCAAGATGCGTTCGATACGGAGAAATGCTTTTACCCTCATCGAGCTACTCGTCGTCATCGCCATTATCGCGATTCTGGCAGCCATTCTCTTCCCGGTCTTTGCGCAGGCGCGCGAAAAGGCCCGCGCCACAAGCTGCCTCTCCAATACGCGCCAGCTTGGAACGGCCGTCGCCATGTATGTGCAGGACTATGACGAAACGTTCCTCTTCTCGGATGACTTCGGCAACCCGATCTACAACATTCCCGGCTCGCCCATTCAGGCCTGCTGCAAATACTGGGGCGATTATCTCGCGCCTTACATCAAGAACGGCGGCGAGTCCGGCCTGCCTGGCGGCGGAACCCACAACTACGGCCCGGTGACGCGCTGCCCGGATAACATGGACTGGTACACGGGCTACGGCTATAACATCAACCTGGGCTACTTCCCCTATGGGCAGCTCGGACGTCATGTTTCTAATCCTATCTACACAGGCGTAGCGCTGGCCTCGCTCAACCATCCTGCCGACATCATCGTGCTGATTGACAACTCCGTACCCTACTCCTGGATGCGGAACAATCTGAACTACGCTCACGCGACAGCCTACTGGTATATGTATCGCTGGTTCCCGGAGCCGCACGATCTCTGTATGCAGTGGTACAACTGGCCTGATTCGGCAAAAGCCTCCGGGCTTCCCGGTAACGGCGTGGTCTCCGGCCGCCATTCCGGAGGCGTCAACAATGTCTTCGGAGACGGCCACTCCAAGTGGATGCGGACGGGCGGCGAGCTGTGCAAGGAGATTCACGGCTTCCCGAACGCGGAGTAAGTCGTCACCTTCAGCCCCTGCCTCACTGTCTGAACTGTGATTAGAATGATTATGAGATGGACTATGATGAGGCCGCAGCGAAATCATAGTCCATCCTGTAATCCGACGAATCAGAGTTCAGACAGTCCTAGTTCAGACGCTCCGCAAACTCCTTCGACGGAAAGGATGCTCTCCGAAGAGCAAGTCATCACTGTGGATACGCCTCAGCTTAACGCGCCGCTTGGCGTCTGTGTCTGGTCGCCGCCCAGACCGAATATGGCCCGCACCGTGCAGCATCCCGACTATGTCTGGGAAGTTCTGAATCACGCGGGCCTCTGCTGCACGCCAGTCGCCGAGGCGGAACTGAGCGACCGGCTTCCCGGCCTGCGCCTGCTGCTCACCATCGGGGAGACAAATCTCGCGCCCGCGCTGGCCGAGCGCCTGCAGGACTGGGTTCGGGCCGGGGGAGCCTGGCTCAGCATCGGCGGCGTCTGCGGCCTGCCCGAACTCTTCGGCGTCACGGTCGAGCCGCCCGCGCACGGCGGCTGGGGCGTCAGCTTCAGCACGCTGGGCGAAGGCTACCTGGCGGCGCAACAGACGGATCATCCGATCCTGGCGACCTATCGGCATCCAGTCCACTTCTTCAACGGCCTGCCCATCCGCGCCGCAAGCGCGACGGCGCTGGCCTCCGTGCTGGACGCCCATCAGCGCCCGACGCTGCGCGCGGCCCTGACGGAAAACGCCATCGGCAAAGGACGCTGCCTGCTGCTGGCTCCTGATGTTCCCGGCTCCATCGTGCGCATTCAGCAGGGCTTTGCGATCGGCTGCGACGCCCCGCCCGCCCCGGATGGCACAGCGGCTCTCTGCGACGAGTTCCTGAAGAGCGACGACGGCGCAGTGCTGGACTGGCTATTCGACCGGCATCCCGTCGAGGGCGTTCCCGGCCTGGAAGCGTTCTCGGAACCGGTCGCCGACCAGTGGCGCGACCTGCTGCTGCGCTCCCTCTTCTATCTGGCGGAACGGCACGACGTGGCGCTGCCGCTCCTGTGGCTCTACCCGCGCAACCTGCCCGCGCTGGCGCACATGTCGCACGACACGGACGGGAACGGCGTGCCGCAGGCCGAGAAACTGCTGGCCCTGCTGCAAGCGGGGCAGATACAGACGACCTGGTGTACGATCCTGCCGGGCTATCCGCCGGAACTGATCGCGGCTATCCGGGAAGCGGGCCATGAACTGGCGATGCACTACGACTCGCTCGATCATCCCTGGTCGGAAGAGGCGTTCGATGCGCAGTGGCGGCAACTGACGGAACTGTTCGGCGGGCAGAAGCCGGTCACGAACAAGAACCACTTTCTGCGCTGGGAGGGCTACACGGAGTTCTACGACTGGTGCGCTCAGCGCGGCATCCGGTTCGAGCAGTCCAAAGGCGCGTCCAAGATGGGCGAGGCGGGCTATAACTTCGGCACGTGCCATCCCCATTTTCCCGTCACCCGCGAGGGCCGCCTGATAGACGTGCTGGAACTGCCGACGCCGACGCAGGACCTGAACGCCTTCGCGCCCTTCCCGCTGATCTTCACGCTGCTGGAGGCCGTCCTGCGCCATCACGGTATCCTGCACCTGCTCTTCCATCCGGGGCGCATGGATACGCCCGAAGTCGCCGCCGCCGTGCCGGATGCCATCGCGCAGGCGCGGCAGCGGGGGCTGGAGTGGTGGACGGGCCGGGAGATAGACGCCTGGGAGCGGGCGCGGCGGCAGGCGCGGTGGCAGAGCTATCTGCGGGCGAAAGACTGCGCGGCGGTCTGCCTGCACGCGGGTGCGGGATTGGATGGCGCGACGCTGCTGTGGCTCTCGCCGCGCGCGGGCGCGGTCTCCGTGAACGGCGAGGTCGTGCCGTCGCAGACGGTCGAGCGGTGGGGCTTCGCATTCCAGTCGGTCGTCTTCGACGCCGCGCCGGGAAACACCTATCGGGTGGAGATCGAACAGAAGGTATGAAAACGTTGGCACTCTGGATGATGTTGGGGCTGGCGCTGCTGGCGGTCGCGGCCGGCGCGCAGTCGGTCCCGGCGCGGGACTATCGCGCCGATTTCGACCGCAGCGACCAGGCGATCCATGAGGGACGCGGCTACTCCGAGGAGCAGAACAAGGGCGGCGAACTGGCCTGGGGCGAGAGCTATCTGCTGATGGCCTACATGGATATGTACCGGGCCACCGGAGACGCCGACTATCTGCGCCACCTCGTCGCGCACTTCGACCGGGTGCTGAAGAACCGGGACGATGTGCTGGGCAAGGCGGACGCCTTCGCGGGCAAGCCGCTGGCGGGTTGGGGTTCCGACGCCTACTCCGGCGGGAAGTGGCACGTCTGGATCGTGCATATCGGTATGATTGAGTGGGGGCCGTCGCAGTTCGTGCGCCTCGTTACGCAGGAGAAGAAGCTGCACAAGGAGTTCGGGGCGAAGGCGGCGGAATATAAGGCGCGCATCGCGGAGAGCCTGCGCGACGCCGAACCCTACTGGCGCAACGGGCCGAAAGCGGACGAGGGCTACTACTTCGAGCCGCATCTCGGCAGCGTCCAGCCGACCAACCAGCAGAACTCGCTCGGCTGCGTGCTGGTCGAGATGTACCGCGCGACCGGCGACAAAAGCTATCGGGATAAGGCGGCGCGGCTGGCGCGCTTCTTCCGTAATCGCCTGCGCATGCCGCAGCCCGACCTCTACGACTGGGCCTACTGGCCGAAGCTGGAGGAGGACGGGAAAGGCAGCGAGGACATCTCCCATGCCAGCATGAACGTGACCTTTGCCACGCTCTGCGCGGCGGAGGGGATCGTCTTCACCCGCGAGGAGATCGCCCGCTTCGGGCGCACCTGGCTCCAGAAGGTGAAGCGTTCCGATGGAACCTGGGCGGATACGGTCGGCGGGGAAGGCAAGGGCAACCAGTTCATGCCCTACTCCATCGGCCTCTGGCTGAACCTGTGCGGCCTGCTTCCGAAAGATTTGCGGGAGGCGTTCTATCAGGACGCCGTGCGCGCTTTCAGCGCCGAGCGGCTGTATGGAGCCTCGGAAATGGTGGGCCTCGCGCGCCTGCTGCGGTATGCGCCGGGAAAGCGCGTGGCGCATAACATCTGAACCATGATTCGTCGGATTATAGGATGGACTATGATGGGGCCGTAGAAATCATAGCTCATCCTATAATCCCATAAATCACAGTTCAGACAATGGATGAGAGTGTCAGAGGTTGGGAAAACGCACTTCGGAGGCTTTTGCAAAAGCTATTGTCAGCTCAGAAGACGCGCCCGCGCCGCAGCAGGCTTCCGGCGGGCGCGTTCGTCTGCGCGTCCTGGTATTGATCTTTGTCACGCAGGCCATCCTCATCGCGTGGGTCAGCGACAGCGAGATCGCGCGCAGCGTCTATCTCATCTGCTACTCGCTGATGATGCCGACCGTCCTCTATCTGCTGCTCGTGCGGCTGCTGCGGCGCTGGCTGCCCCTGGAAAACCACGAACTGCTGCTCGGCTACATCGTCCTGACTGCCACCATTCCCATCGTCGGCTTCGGCGGGCTGCGCTTCCTGCTGCCGGGCATGGGCTATCTTTCCTACTTCGCCGAGAGCCAGCCGCAGTGGACAAAGTATCTGCCCTTTCTGAACAGCCTGCCTGTGCTGCACGATCCCGCCGCCATCCACGACTTTTTTCGCGGCGGGCGCACGGTTCCCTGGGCGGCCTGGGCCGTGCCGATAGCCTTCTGGAGCGCCTACCTGCTGCTGATGAGCGTCATCTGGCTCGGCCTGGCCGCGCTGTTGCACCGCATCTGGATTCATCAGGAGCGCCTCAGCTTCCCCATCACGGTGCTGCCCCTGCAACTGACCGACCCGAAGGACGACTTGTTCCGCCGCCCGCTGTTCTGGCTTGGGTTCGTGATTCCCGTCGTGCTGCAAAGCCTGCTGGTGCTGCACGACTGGTATCCCTCCATCCCGGCGTTTCAGTTGAAAGTGTTCGACGTGAAGGCGCTGCTGTTCACGTCGCCGCCCTGGAACGCGATTCCGAACTTCGGCATCGGCTTCTATCCGATGGCGATCGGGCTGGCCTACTTCGTGCCGAGCAGCATCAGTTTTAGCTGCTGGTTCTTCTGGCTGGCGACACGCCTCTCCTACGTGGCAGGCGCGATCGTGGGATTGGACCCGGCGGGGACCGGCGCGGCCCGCTTCCCCTACCCGGAGGAGCAGGCGGCAGGAGCCTGGCTTGCTCTCGGCGGGCTGCTGCTGTGGGGCGCGCGGTTCCACTGGGCCGATCTGATGCGTTCGCTTTCGCCCTCGGATCGCCGCGCGATGCAGGGCTATGGCGTTGCGGCCCTCGCCTGTATGCTGCTCTGCGCGGGCATGATGGCGGTGGCGGGCATTCCTCCTCTGGCGGCGCTCGGCGTCATCGTCGTCTATGTGCTGTATGTCCTGAGCGGGGCGCGGGTGCGCGCGGAGGCCGGAGGACAGTGGACGTTTGCGCCTCTGGTCTGGACGCCGCACCGCATCATGAACAGCCTGTCGCACCTTCCGGCGCAGCCCGGTCGCGCGCTGGTCGCGGGCGGCTATTTCGACCTGGCGCACGTGGATATTCGAGCGCAGTCCCTGCCGTTTCTGATGGAGGGGCTGAAGATAGCAGAGACGGTGGGCATCCGGTGGCGCACGGTACTGAAGTGGGTCTTTATCGGCACGGTGACGGCGCTGGCGGTCGGCTGGTGGAGCGGCCTCAACAGCTTCTATTCGGTCGGCGCGGCCACGAGCAAGAGCAACTACTACGCGCTGGTGAAGGTGCAGATCGGCATGACGCAGATGGACAACCTGACCACCAGCAAGCCGGGCTGGGATCAGGCGGGGTTTGTAGGGATGCTGGCGGGCGCGGCCATCACGCTATTGCTCTCGGCCCTGCGGATGCGCCTGACGGGCTTCCCGTTCCATCCGCTCGGCTACGTCCTCTGCAACACGCTGACGATGGGCGGCTTCTTCGTTCCCTTCTTCCTGGCCTGGGCGGTGAAAGTGACCGTGCTGCGCTACGGCGGCAACCGACTCTACCGCCAGAGCGTCTGCTTCTTCGTCGGCCTCATCCTCGGCGACATCGTGACACAGGCCGCCTGGACCCTCGTAGGCCGCGCCTTCAACGTCTCCATCTACCAGTTCCTCTCTTAAACCGCCCGCGCGCTTCCCGTTGACAGTCGTTTCTCAACGCGGTACAATGGTAGCTATCGCCGAACAAGGAAAAAGATACCGTGTGGAAGCAGGCTGCCAACGCGATTCCCTGGCTGCTCGTAGGAACGGCAGCCGGTCTGAAGTTCGCGGATATAGATCAATCTCTGCCCTTCTTGACTCATCGGAGCATTCTGACGCATAGCTGCCTGCTGGCTCTGATATTGTTCTGGGGGGCGCAGAAGCAGTCAGGGCAACGGCGAACCGCAGGGCGTCTGACGGCAATCGGCTTCAGTCTGGCAAATGCGGTCCACCTCAGTTTCGATCTGTTCCCTAAAGCCTGGTGGCGTCATGCGCTCATTCATATTCCCGGCTATGGCTGGACTTCGCCGATGTTCTCATGGGTCTGGCTGCTTGCAAGCGTGTTTCTATGCCTGTGGCTGGCCTTACAACGGATGCATAGCAAGCGGGAACTGCTCCTCGGCCTGGGATGCCTGGTGGCGGCTTACAGCGTGGCTGCATTGACGGAGCCACCTATTGCAGGGCGGGCCTTATTCATGTTGTTGATACTCGGTTTGGGAGCATTTGCCTTGCCACGCAGGCAGCAGTCGAGTTGAGGAGGAATCGGCGGCTATGGGTATCCCGCACCCTATTCCCTATCAAGGCAGCAAGCGCGCGCTGGCCTCTGCAATCCTGGCCTACCTTCCTGAAGACTGTGTCACGCTCATCGAGCCGTTTGCGGGTTCGGCAGCCCTTTCGCTTGCCGCCCTGTATCACAAGCCGCTCGGCGCAGGCCATGCTGCTTGGCCGCCAGGTCAGCACGATAGAGTCACGCTATCTCTCTCCTCTCCTCGCCGCGCGATTGGAGAAGCGTTTCGTAAGCGGGGTTTCCTCCTCGGTATCGCGTCAATCTGCCAAAACCATTAAGGGCGCAACTTGCTGCGCCTACCAGCGTCCCATGACGACCCTCTTCTCTCCCTTGCAGGGGATCGCACAGGCTGTCCGGACAGGGCGCTAGATCCAGAACTGATACGTGGGAACCTGCATGATAATCCCATAGATGTTCCAAAGGCTTCCAACGACGAACTGGCCGAGCATCAACCCCAAGAAGAAGGGAATAGAACGCTGAAAACCGCCGCGCCCGCCATAGCGAAGGATGACGATCTTGAGAACCCAGGCGATGCAGAGCGGCAGCCAGACCAGGTTGATCATCCAGTCTGAGGTGATGGCAAATGCGAGCGGATGAAAGGGCCACCAGGTAAAGCGCACGCGCATGAACTGCAA
>DASRGL010000529.1:0-3151 GCA_035651115.1 Chthonomonadaceae bacterium | reverse complement strand
AGACCGCCGCGCACTATGGCGCCGAAATCGAGCAGAGGCGGATCGAGACGCTGCGCGAACGGCAGGTGGACGGCCTGCTGATGCTCTCTCCCTCGGACATCCATGACCACGACCACCTGCGCGCGCTGCACCAGTCCGGGATGCCTCTGGTGACGATCAATCGCTACTGCGAGGAGATGGGCTTCTGGCGGATCTTCTTTGCCTTTCGCAGCGCGACCTACGCCGTCACGCGGCGGCTGATCGCCGCAGGCCATCGCCAGATCGTGCTGGTCGGGGGAACGCCGGAGCATCCGCAGATGTCGGTGCGGGAGCGGGTCGCGGGCTATCGCCAGGCGATGCAGGAAGCGGGACTCTGGACCGAAGTGGCCGAAGTGTGCGGTGGGATGCTGCCGCACGATGGGGAAGTCCTGGCGGGCGAGGTGCTGCGCCAATGGCCGCAGGCGACGGCGCTGCTGGCGATCAACGATCTCCTCGCATCGGGTATGCTGCGCGCCCTGCGCCGCGCCGGGCTGCGCTTCCCGGACGACATGGCGGTGGTCAGCCTGCACGATACGATGATCGGCGAGTGTACCGACCCGCCTCTGACGGCGATAGAGCATTCGGCGCGCGAGGCGGGCCGCGAGGGATGCCGCCTGCTGATCGAGCAGATCGAGGAGCCGGATCGCCCCACCGGAACGCTGGTGCTGCCCGCCTCGCTGGTGGTGCGCCAGTCGTGCGGGTTCGGCTCCGTAAGCGCCGCAGAAGAGAGAATCCCTCTGGAATCGCTTTGCCCTGCCTCGTGATTCGGAAGATGTCCCACAACGCGGCAAGCCAGGACCCGCTCGAAGTTTCTGGCCCGGTCTCCCGGCAAGGGGTTCAGACCCTCTCAGGAAAGGAGAAAGCAATGCCCGGTTCCGTCCTCCGAAGTCCTTACCGCGTCAGGAAGGGCTTCACGCTGATCGAGTTGCTCGTCGTCATTGCCATTATCGCAATTCTCGCCGCAATTCTCTTCCCCGTCTTTGCGCAGGCACGCGAGGCGGCGCGCAAAACGGCCTGCCTCAGCAACATGAAACAGCTCTCTCTGGGCTGGCTGATGTATGCGCAGGACTATGACGAGACCTATCCGATGTCCGCGCAATGCTCTCCGGGCTGCCCAGAACCTATGGTCTTCTGGACCGAGCTCGTGGACCCCTACGTCAAGAGCGGCTCAAACGCCAAGAACCAATACGGCGGCGATGACCTGTCTAACAGAGGAGCCAGCGTCTTCATCTGCCCAAATTACCTCAAAGTCCCGCCCGCTGTAGACGAGGCCGGCAACCCGGGCGATGACCCCAACCCGGGCCAGTACCCGATGAGTTCCTACGGGCCGAACCGCTGGATCACCGCCGCCTGGTGGGCGCTGGGGCAGAGCTGGGCAGGCGAGGCCAGCCAGGTCGGTACGAACGCCTCCATCGGCAAGCCCGCGCAGACGATCCTCCTGGCCCCCAACCATGACTGCTGCATTGATACCTGGGGCGGAGGCGGCTCCAACAACTGGACGCGTGCGGCCCGCCGCCACAGCGAGGGAGCGAACTACGCGCTGCTGGATGGACATGCGAAGTGGTATCTCGGCCCCAAGCCGCAGTATGGTCAGGTTCCCGCCCCCTGGACCGCAGAATCCGAGGCTCCCGGAACGCCGGTCGCCTTCTGCGCGCGCAATCGCCCGAATGCGCCCGTCTTCTTTACGCCGCGCAGCGGGGACACCGATCAAGTCAACTATGACAAGTAGACGGTGATGCGCCGGAATAGCGGCTCCAGAGCTATTCCGGTTGTGAACTGCGTGGCAAGCCCCGGCCCGCCCCTGCTGCAAGCGTTCTCTGCGGCAGGGGCCGGGCTTGTCGCCTCTACGCGCGTACAGACAAGGAAAGATGGAATGCAACTCAGCCCAAAACAGACCGGACTCGCCCTGGGCCTGATCGTCGTCGTGATCGTCGTTCTGGCGTTCGTTCTCTGGACACGGACCGCGCCGCCCGCGCCCCAGGTCGCAGCGGGGCAGACGAGTAACACTCCTTTCGGTTCTCAGGCGAGCGCGACCGGTTCTCCGGGCGGCGGCGTGCAGGCTCCCGCGCCGCGCCCTCCCTCCCGTGTCAGCCCCTCGAACGGCACGCCGTTCACCAATGAGGAGTTCCTTCGCAGGGCTTCAGGCCGCGCGACACCATGAAAGGGCAGCGTGATTCCCGACGACTCACTATGCTCGGCAGGATCGGCTCGCTTGTGATTCTGCTTGCGCTGGCAGGATGCCATTCCCATCCCCGTTCCGGCAAAGAGTCTGGCGGAGCCGCTCCCGCGCCGCGCCCGCCGGACGCTGCGATGTCAGGCGTTTCCTCGGCTCCCCTCGCTCTGTCTGCGAACCTCCCCGTCCAGAAGCCTGCCAGCGCAGGCAAGGCCGCGCCACCCCTCTCTCCGCAGGGGCGCGCGCTGCTCAAGCGGGGCGTGGCGGCCTACGAAGCCGATGATCCGGCGACGGCCATCAAAGCGTTCGAGCAGATGATCCAGAGCGATCCGCAGGCTCCCATCGCCCGCGCCTATCTGGGCCTGCTCTATGTCCGCCAGAAACGGTACGCCGACGCCCTCAAGCAGTTTCAGGAGGAGCGCAAGCGGCTGCCCAATCCGGCAGTGGCGTGGGCGCATATCGCGGATGTCTATTATGCGCAGGGCGATCTCCCGGCGGCCATCCGCTCTCTGGAAAAGGCGGCGGCGCTGCAGCCCGACCTCGCTCAGGTCTATTTCAACCTGGGAATGCTCTACCCGCAGACGCTCGATCTCAACAGGGGCATCTGGGCGCTGGATCGCTATCTGGCCCTTAAGCCGGACGACGACTACGCGCACTATCTGCGCGGGAACCAGCTCTACAAACTCGCGCATCTCGATGAAGCGGAGCAGGCGATTGAGCAGGCGATCCGGCTGGCCCCGCAGAACGGCCTGTACCACTACGCGCTGGCGCAGGTCTATCTGAAGCGGACGGTCTCCCCGGAGACGACGGAGCGCGCGCTGGCGGAACTCCAGCGCGCGCTGGCGCTCGATGCGCCGGAGCCTGCCGCCGTGCATTACCATCTGGGCCTCTGCTACCAGCGTAAGGGCGATTGGGAGGCGGCGCGGCGGGAACTGGAGGCGTCGGTCTCGATGGCCCCGG
>DASRGL010000528.1:0-4966 GCA_035651115.1 Chthonomonadaceae bacterium | reverse complement strand
GGAAGATGAAGGTTCCCATCGGGCGCTTCGGGTCTTTCATGCCGCTGCGGGCGCGGCGGACAGCCTTGCTGACGGCGACAATCGCCTCGTGCTGGCCGATGATGCGCCGATGCAGTTCGTCCTCCATCCGCAGCAGTTTCTGCGTCTCCGCTTCCACCAGGCGCGACACCGGAATGCCCGTCCAGCTCTGCACGATGTGGGCGACCTCATCCTCGCCGACCACGCGGGTCATGCTCTCGCGCTTGCTCTGCCAGTCGAGGCTCAGTTCCTCGATCTGCTGCTTGAGCGCCGCTTCCTGCTCTTCCAGGTTGTTCTCGCTGGTATCCCAGTGATTGTTGGTGGCGATGTCGCTGATCTGCTTCTGTATCTCGGCCAGCTTCGCTTTGGCCTGGCGCAGTTCGGCGGGCGGCAGCGCGTACTGCAAGCGCACGCGGCTGGCGGCCTCGTCAATCAGGTCAATGGCCTTGTCCGGCAGGAACCGATCCGTGATATAGCGGTCGGCCAGATGCGAGGCGGCGGTCAATGCGCCGTCCGTGATCTTGACCTTGTGGTGCGCCTCGTACCGATCGCGCAGTCCCTTGAGGATCTCAACGGCCTCTTCGGGGGTCGGCTCGCTGACCTTGACTGGCTGGAAACGGCGCTGTAAGGCCGCATCCCGCTCGATATACTTGCGGAACTCGTCCATCGTGGTCGCGCCGATACACTGGAGTTCACCGCGCGCCAGCGCCGGTTTCATGATATTGGAGGCATCAATCGCGCCCTCGGCAGCTCCCGCCCCGACGAGCGTATGCAGTTCGTCAATGAACAGGATCACGTCGCCGGCGGCCTTGCGGACCTCCTCCATCACGCGCTTCATGCGCTCCTCGAACTCGCCGCGATACTTCGTTCCGGCCACCAGGCCCGCCAGGTCCAGCGACACGATACGCTTGTCCTTGAGCGTCTCCGGGATGTCGCCGGTCACGATGCGCTGCGCCAGCCCTTCGGCGATGGCCGTCTTGCCGACGCCCGGCTCGCCCAGTAGCACCGGATTGTTCTTGGTGCGGCGGCTCAAAATCTGAATGACGCGCTCGATCTCGGTATGCCGTCCGACGACAGGATCGAGTTTCTCGTTGCGCGCCAGGTCGGTCAGGTCGCGCCCGAACTCGTCCAGGGTGGGCGTGCGCGAACGCGCGCTCTGTTTCTGGCTCGGCTGCATTCCGCTGTCGTTGTCCTGCAAGGCCATCACTTCGCGGCGCGTGCGCTCTAAGTCTACGCCCAGCTTCGCCAGCACCCGACCGGCCAGTCCTTCGCCCTCTCGAATCAGCCCCAACAGCAGATGCTCGGTGCCGATGTAGTTGTTGGAAAGCTGTCGGGCCTCGTCGTAGGCCAGGTCAATCACCCGCTTGGCGCGCGGCGTCAACTGCATATCCTGCCCCAGCCGACCGTCGCCGCGCGTGACCTGCCGTTCGATCTCACTGCGAATGCGTCCTAGAGAGACGCCCATTCTATCGAGGATGCGGGCGGCGACGCTGTCGTTTTCACGCACCAGGCCCAGGAGCAGGTGTTCGGTGGAGACATAGTTCTCTCCAAGCCGTCCCGCTTCTTCCTGGGCAAAAAAGACGACACGCCTTGCCCGCTCGGTGAAGCGTTGCCACATAAGTCTTCGTCCTTCCTTCTGCCTGCCCCTGCGGATCGCCGAAAGCCCGGTTCGCGTTCCTGGCTCCTCTGCGGAGGCCCGACAGAATTCGATTCGTATCCCTATCCTTCATAAAGGTCGGGCGCTGTGGCCAACAACAACGGCGTTCCACGCGGGATGCCCGTTCCTGTTCAGCGCACGCCCCTATTTTACATTGCGCTTTATGGGTCTGCAAGCTTTCACCGAATTGCCTTGCAGAGGTTATGTCCTGTATGCAGTTATGCCTTGACCTGCAGGACGGCCCCAGAGACATGCCGCCCGCCCCGGCTGCGGGAGGCCGTCTGGCCCCGCCGCGCCTTTCCGAGAGCGAGAGGAACTGCGCCCACTTTCCTGGACTTCGTAACAAGCCGTACTGTTCCAGAAACCCGGCTTCTATTTCTAGTATTCAGGTTGTGTGTGGAAAAGTTCCAAAAGCACAGGATCGGGACCGAGACACCGCGCACTCATCAGCTGCCGTTGTGGGCAGCCCTCTGTCCGGTTCCCCTGCGAGGGAGGCCCGAATTCCCGGATAGGGTTCAGACTTTCACGCCGTCGCGGTCGGTGCGTTCGCGGAAGGCGGCGATGATGCGCGCGGTAAGCGGGCCGGGCTTGCCGTTGCCGATGGAGCGTCCGTCACAGACGACCATCGGGATGACTTCGGCGGCAGTACCCGTGAGAAACGCTTCGTCGGCATTATACACGTCGTAGAGCGTCATGATAGATTGTCGGCATGGGACACCCATTTCTTTTGCCAGGTTCATCACGACGTCGCGGGTGATTCCCGGCAGCGCGCCCTGGCTGGTGGGCGGCGTGGTCAGTTCGCCGTCCTTGACGAGAAAGATATTGTCGCCCGTCGCCTCGGCGACGTTGCCCTCCATGTTGAGCATGAGGGCTTCGCCCGCGCCGACGCGGTTGGCTTCCATCTTCGCATTGATATTGTTGATATAGCGTCCCAGCGATTTTATCTGCGGATCAATACAGACGGCGGGGGGTACGCGCGTGGAGGCGGTGATGACCTCCAGTCCCTGCTCATACATCTCCTGGGGATAGAGCCGAAGCTGTTCCGTCGAGATGACGATGGTCGAGCAGCGGTGGATGTGGCTGGGATCGAGGCCCAGGCCGACGCCGCGCGAGACGGTCAGGCGGACATAGCCGGATTCCAGCCCGTTGGCGCGCACGGTCTCAGCGATCGCCGCCTGAAGCGCGGCTTTGTCCAGGGTCAGTTCAAAACCCAGCGATTTGACGGAGCGATAGAGGCGGTCCAGATGGGATTCCAGGCGAAAGACATTGCGATTGTAGACGCGGATGCCCTCGAAGGCCCCGTCGCCATACAGAAAGCCGTGATCGTAGATAGAGATGTGGGCCTCGGCCTTTGGCACCAGCCGGTCGTTCAGATAGACCCACTGCTCTTTCTGCTGTCCTCCCATGCCTTGCTCCTCTCCTGCCCGCCGCCTGGCCTCTCGCATCTCACCGGAATGCCAGACGCCGCCGCAACGGTCTCCTGTCTTGTGAACTCAGTATACCATACGGGCCGCGCGTTTGCAAAGGCAGATTGCCTCTCATCTCTCCCCCTCGCAGTCTGTGATCTCTCGCACGCGCCGCACGGGGGCCAGCCCCAGCCACAACGCCGCGAGGACAGAGCCGGACGCTCCTATCCAGAGGGTCGCGCGCAGCCCCAGCTTCGCGCCCAGCCAGCCTCCCAGTAAGGCTCCGAGCCGCGTCGCGCCGAGCCTGACAAACTCCAGCGTCGCATTGACGCGCCCTCGAAGCGGCTCCGGCGTGACGGCCTGGCGCAGGCTGACCTGATTGATCTCGAAGAGCGTGTAGGTGGAGTCGGTGATGACCTGGGGCGAATGCATTCGCCGGACAAAATCACAGAGGAACTCAATTCACTGCTCCTTGCCGATATAGCCGTGAAAGACACCGAGCCAGTAGCCGATGAGCCAGGCGCTGCCGTCATGTTCCAGAAGGCCGTCGCTGCCGCCGTCCGCCGTCCAGGGGCTGGCGTTCCAGCGTTTTAGCGGGCGCTCCGCCGAGGAGAGGACCCGGTTCAGATGGTTGAGATTCCGGTAGGCATCGCCGGGATGCTGCCGAATCTGCACATCGTACCGCTGGCTGTTTTTCACCGTCCAGTCTATCATGTCCCAGGGCCAGTCCTGAAGGTCGGCGATTCCGTCTTCCGGGGCGCAGGGATTTCCCGTCATCGCGCCATAGGCGAAGTTGTAAAAACTGCTATGCTCCCACTTCAAGGGCTGTTCCCCGCTCGTTGAATCCTCCCAGGTTCGCGCCAGACTCTCCGTCAGGATGCGCCGCCGCGCCGGGTCTTTTTCCAGCATCATCAGGGGATAGAACGCGATGTAGGTCAACTGATCGTCGGAATGATTGAGGCTCCACCAGTCGCCGAGCGGGCCGCGCCGGATGAGCAGCGTGTTCTGAAGATAGTGGTGTTTCTCGATCAGTTCGTCGTAGGCGCGGGCATACTTTGGGTCGCCGGTGATATGGTGGGCGACTTTCAGGTGGGAGAGTATCTCCAGCGAGTTCAGGCCGCGCTGATCGAACCAGGCCGGGTCGTCGTTGAGAAACTGCGGCCCCCAGACTCCCCAGCGCGTTTTCCGCCCCGTATGCCCGATGAGGACGTAGCCGTTCTGCATGATATGGTCGGTGGCGCGGCGGACGAGGGCCGCGATCTTTGTCTTCTCCGCCGCGTCCGCCACATACTCATGGTAGAGATACCAGGCGAAATAGTGGCCGTCCATCGTGTCGGAGGAGGTGTCGCTCTTGCACCAGACATTTTTGTCCACCGGGGAGCGCACCCAGAGCTTATCTGTCTCGCCGGGAACATGCACGGTCGCGTCGGGGTTGTAGCCCTTGATGCCCGCTTTGATCTCTTCTTCCGTCGCTACCGAGCGCACCGGGTAGCCCGGAATGCCGGAGAGTCGTTCCAGTTCCAGCATCGCGTTGAGGGACTGCTGCGCCTGTCGTCGCGCGGCGGGATCGTGCGTGGCGGCATAGCGCAGTGACATCGCCGCGACATAGTAGCCCGTCCAGAGTCCATCGCTATCGGCGGCCTGATAGTAGGCTCCCTGTGTCGGGTCGCCCGCAACCTTCAGCGTGATATGGCCGATATAGCCCCGGCGGTTGTGCCTCTCCTGCGTGATCTTGTCGAAATGCGCCGCCTTCTCTGCCAGGGTCATGGGCTTCTCTTCGATGCAGGCGACGCCGCCCTCCGTTTCGATCCAGGCGCGGCCCTTCGCATCCGTCCAGATCGCGGAGACCTTGTTGCCCGGCAGCCAGCGTTTGCCCCAGAAGTAG
>DASRGL010000527.1:0-4658 GCA_035651115.1 Chthonomonadaceae bacterium | reverse complement strand
AACGGCGCGCACGTGCTGACGGTCAAAAGCCTGGTCAGCCAGTTTCTCATCTGCGGCTCGCGCAACCACTACACCGAACTGCGCTACTACTACTCGCCCGCTCCCTGGTCGAGTGCGCCCTGGAAGCGCGTTACCATCTATGAAAATCCGAAGACGCTGCTTCAGCCCATCGGCCTGGAGGTGGATCGCGCGGGCTACGCCCACCTGCTCTATCTGCGCCGTGACGAGTTGCCGGACGGACAGGGCGGGCCGCAGCGCGTTGTCTATGCCGTCTCGAAGCAGCCGCTCTCGGCGCATACGACGCCGGAGTTCGTGCAGCACGAGATCAAGAGCGACGGGTGGGATGGGCGGCTCTTCCAGACGCGCAGCGGGCGGCTCTTCATCCTGGCCTATCGCGCCGGGACGCAGGCGGAACTCGCCGAGATCGTAGACGGCGCTGCCGGGAAACTTACGCCCTGGAAGCCTATCGAGATGCCCACTGCGCAGTGCCGCATCTTCCCTATCGGACAGCGCGGCGGCTCCACGCTCACGGACGACATCGAGGGCGTCTTTGCCGGTCTGCCGAACTCGCCCGTGGAGAACAGCCTGTACCATTTCCGGCTCCCGGTCGGCAACACGCATGTCGCCGCCGCGCCGTAAGCAGTCCGGGTACTGAAAGTACCCGTCTGGAGGGCCTACGGCCGACCGTCCTGCCGGACGGAAATGCAGTTCGCGTCCGTGAGGACGCTTGGCGCGAAGCGCCCCATAGACGGGTACTTTCAGTACCCGGCAAACCGTGATAACGTTATGAACCGCCGCGAATTTCTCCAGATCACCGGCAGCCTTGCGCTTTCCCAGATGCAGACACGGCCAAAACGCGATCTATGGCGTCTCCTGGTGGCAGGAGGGAATGCCGCCGACGCCGCTGGTCAAGTTCGACCTGAAGGCGCAAAAGTATGTCGCCGCTTTCCAGCCGCCCTGGAACGATGTCCGCACGATGTCGCCGGCGCTGGTCGGCGATACGCTCTATATGACCGATATGTTCGGCGGCGCGCTGATGCGGTTCGATCTCAAGACGGAACGCTGGCTCGACCGCTATCGCCTGCCGGACTACGGCCAGACCTGGAAATACACGACGGCCTGCGCGGTCTTCGGCCCGTATGTCGTCTGCAACCTGAGTACGTTCCAGGGCGTGAAGAACGCGAACGGGACTTACGGCTTCGACGGGCAGCGCCATCATTTTGTCAACAAGATTCTGATATTCGACACGCGCAGCGCGAACGCCGGGATCGTTCCGGTTCCCACGCTGTCGTCCGAGGGCTACGCCACCATCGCCTACCTGCGTACCCTGCAAGGCAAGCTCTACGGCACGTGCGTAGACTCGAAACTTCTGCCGGACGGCAAGCCGGAAGAGAAAGGCGCGGCGTTCCTGGTCGAGTTTGCATAAGTGCGCAGCGGCAGTGGAAACTGCACCTGCAAAAGCGCCCTCACCCCCGACCCCTCTCCCACACTGCGGGAGAGGGGAGAGTCTGAGGAGGGAGTCGGCGGAGGCCGACTTCGTGCTTTTCCAGCCGCGAATGCATTCGCCGGGAAAAGGAGTGAAGGAGAAGAGCATGAGCGAAACCCTGGCCTTGAACGGAGGCCCAAAAGCCATCACCCGCACGCAGGAACTGGCGGCGGCAAGCCGCTGGCCCGTCTACTCCGAAGAGGAGCAGCAGGCGGTCGTCGCGGCGATGCGCTCGGACAATGTCTATGCGGACACGGCGAAGTTCGAGGAAGAGTTCGCGGCCTATCACGGCGCGCGCTACGCGCTGGCCCACTGCAACGGCTCCTCCTCCATCCATGCAGCCCTGTTCGCGGTCGGCGTGCAGCCCGGCGATGAGGTCATCACCTCGCCCTACACCTGGCACTTGCAGGCCGGGCAGATCGTCGCGCTCCATGCGCTGCCCGTCTTCTGCGACATCAACCCGCGCTCGGCCTGTATCGAGCCGGAAGAGATACGCCGCAACATCACGCCGCGCACCCGCGCCATCGTCGTGGTGCATCCGTTCGGGGCCGTCGCGCCGATGGATGAGATCATGGCGATCGCCCGCGAACACAATATTCCGGTCATCGAGGACTGCTCGCACGCGCACGGCGCGACCTACAAAGGGCAGAAGGTCGGCACGTTCGGCGACATCGGCTGCTTCAGCCTGCAAGCCAGCAAACTGATGAACGCCATCGAGGGCGGCATCCTTATCACGAACAGCGAACGTTACTATGCGCGGGCCTGCGCCCTCGCCCACTACGAGCATCTGCCGAAGCTGTCTCTGGAAGAGTATCGGCGATTCCACGATCCCACGAAGGAGCAGGCGCCGACCTGCTTCGGGTTCAAGTATCGCATCCATCCGCTCGCCTCAGCCATCGCCCGCGTGCAGTTGGCGCATCTGGACGACTGGAACGCGCGGCGGCGGCGCAACATGGGCTATCTGACGCAGCGCATCGCCGAGGTGGGCCGGGACATCCTCCTGCCGCCCTACGAGTCGGCGGACATGGTGCGGACCTGGCTCAACTATATCTGCATCTACACTCCTGAGCGAACGGGCGTGCCGCGCGAAACCTTCCTCAAGGCGCTGCAAGCCGAGGGACTGCCCGCGACCGGGGGGCGGCAGGGCTATCTGCCTATCTACTGGAACCCGCTCTACGAGGAGCGCGTGAGCATCTGGGGTGAGGGCGATCCCTTCGACGCGCCCTGGGTCAAAGAGAAGATCGAGTACCGACGCGGCCTCTGCCCGGTCGCGGAGAGGCTCTGGCGGCAGTGTATCGGCCTGCCCATGCTGCACTGGGAGACCCGCCGCGAACTGCTCGATGAGATCGTCTACGCCATCGAGAAGGTCGTCTGCAATCTCGACTCTCTGCGCGAAGGGCCGCAGGCATGAACGCTGACAGGCATATAGGATGCGTCTTCTTCGCGCTTTGCATTCTTATCTTTCCGGCGAATGAATTCGCGTCTGGAAAAGCACGAAGTCGGCCTGCGCCGACTCAATGCGCCCCCTCTCCCAAGCTTGGGAGAGGGGGTTGGGAGGTGAGGGCCATGTCAGTTACCTACGACGCGCCCGCGAAGGCGCGCTTCGAGACGGAGTTGATTACCGACACGGGCGGCTATCAGAAGACGGGCGGGCAGGGGCGCAGCTGCTGGGGCTACAACCACTCCAACATCGTGCGGCACGGCAAGGAGGTCTATACGCTCTGCTGGCACGATGACCTGACCCTGACGGTCTATCGGCGTGTCAAGCCGGGAGAATGGGAAGCCAGCCCGCCGCTGCCGGAAGCCGTGCAGAGCGGCGTCCTGCTCGTGGACTCGCGCGGACGCCTGCATCTCGTCGGCGGGGAGGGAGCCAGCTACCATGTCCTGTTCGATCCTCCCGGTCAGGTGCAGAAGTTCACGGTGCAGCGATTGGCAAAGGCCGATACGCGGTTCGGGGCCTCCATCGCCAGGAACGACGACATCTTCGTGGTCGGCGGCTACCCGGCCATGAGCTGGTACGTCCTCTCCGCGCGCGACGGCTACAAGCCGGTACAGTCCGGCGTGCTGCCGCACCCGACCTGGCGGGCCTACTACTTCGCCCACTACGACGGCAAGGCGGCGCAGACCTACTGCTACAACATTCAGCACGTGGACGGCGTCGGCTATCAGACGCTCTGGACCTACTACTATTTCAACCCCGACCTGGCAAAGCATCCCGACGACTGGCGCATGACCGTCATCAGCGATGTCTCCGAAACCTTTGACGGCAAGGACGCGCGCGGCACGACGGAGAACGAGGAGATGCTCGTGGATCGCAAAGGCCGCGTCCATTTCCTCTACATGATCAATCGGCAGCCCGGAAAAGGAATCTGGTCGTCGCAGGATCAGGATAGAACCAAAGACGAACTCTATCACGCCGTCGGGCCTCCCGGCGGGCCGTTCCAGAGCTACAAGCTCGGTAACTTCTCGCGCGGGCGGCTCTATCAGACGCCGGACGGACGCCTGCACTACTTCCTGACGCGCGGCCCCTGGTTCAACTTCGACCTGTTCTATGCCGTCGGCGGCGAGGATAGCTTCGACCATGTCAGCGAGCCGATCCACCTCGAAACGCCGAGCAAGATAGACCATATCTACGTCAACGCCACGCGCGCGGGCGGCACGCCGACCGACTTCATAGACTGCTATTTCACTGGCCCCTATCCGGGCCACACGAACAAAATCTACTACGGTCGCCTGACGCCGGAGAAATGACTCCGCCCCGATGTCGTCTGAACTATGATTCGTCGGATTAAATGATTACCATGATTGAGCCAGGCGCAATCATAGTCCATCCTGTAATCCCATAAATCATGGTTCAGACGGTGGGTGCGGGGCAGGGGGGTGGGCCAAAAACCATGAACCATCTATTCGACTGCAACTGTATGCTGGGGCGGCGTACCCTCTACACGCCGCTCGGCCAGCCCACGACGGCGACGGAACTGCTCGCGGAGATGGATCGCCTGGGCATCGCGGAGGCGCTGGTCTATCACGGCATGGCCTTCGACGGGCATCCGTGGGAAGGCAACCAGCGGCTGATGCAGGAGATCGCCGGGCAGCCGAGGCTGCATCCCTGCTGGATACTGCTGCCCACGACCGGCGAGATGCCGCCCCCGAATCGTCTCGTTGCTGAAAT
>DASRGL010000526.1:0-8327 GCA_035651115.1 Chthonomonadaceae bacterium | reverse complement strand
CCCTGCTGCCCTATGCCTTCCTTCCGGCGGTGGGAGCGCTGCTGCTGTTTACAGGACATGTTCACGGCGACGAGGATCGCGAAACCGGAGTCTTTCTCGGCGCGACGGCGCTGATCGGTATCGTCCTGCTGCGGCAGGTCTTTGCCCTGCTGGAGAACGGACGGCTCTACAGGCAGCTTCAGGAGACGTATGGCGCGCTGGAGGCCAGGAACCGGGAGATCACCGCCTATGCGGAGCAGACGGAGCAGCTCAATGCGGAACTGATGGCGATACAGGCCGAACTCCTGGCGAACAACCAGGCGCTCTCCGAGGCCAACGCGCGCCTGGAGGCGCTGGCGACGACCGACAGCATGACGGGCCTGCCCAACCACCGTGCCTTTCAGGAACGGCTGCGCGCCGAATGGGCGCAGGCCCGGCGCCATGCCCGGCCCCTGGCTCTGCTCTTCATGGACGTGGACGACTTCAAACAGTATAATGACGCCTTCGGACATCCGGCGGGAGATGAAGTGCTGCGCCAGGTCGCCCAACTGCTGTGCGCCAACGTGCGCGCCGGCGACTTTGTCGCCCGCTACGGCGGCGAGGAGTTCGCCGCGCTGCTGCCGCAGACCGATGCCGACGCCGCGCTTGCCGTCGCCGAGCGCATCCGCGCCGCCGTCGCCATCCATGCTTTTCCGCATCGCGCCATGACCCTGAGCATCGGAATGGCCTGTCAGACGGGCGACCTCACGGATATGGAGGCGCTGGTAATCAGTGCGGATCAGGCGCTCTATGCGGCCAAGCGCCTCGGCAGGAATCGCGTCGGATTGACGAGCGATTTCACGGCAGAACTGGCCCAGGAACCGCTGCCTGCCAGCGCGCTCTGGCGGAGACACGGCACGGGCGCAAAGTCGGAGCGCGAGATCGGTTGGGGCAATATCGAGGGGCTGTTGCAGGAAGCTGCCGGGCAGGTGCTGGCCGGTCTGCTGGATGCGCTCGATCTGCGGGAGGCCGAATCGGAGGGACATTCGCAGCGCGTCGTGCGCTTTGCCCTGCGTCTGGCGTGGGAGGCCGATACGCTGGGCCTCATTGCGCTGACGCCCGCCGATATTCGCGAACTAGCCTTCGGCGCGCTGCTGCACGACATCGGCAAGATCGGCGTGCCGGATCACATTCTCCTGAAGTCCGGGCCGCTGATCGCCGAGGAGCTTATCGAGATGCGCAGCCACCTCGAACGCGGCATCGCTCTTATTCAGCGGTTTCCACTGCTGGCGCACGCGCTGCCGGTCGTCCAGTATCATCATGAGCGTTGGGACGGCACGGGCTATCCCTACGGGTTGGCAGGCGAGGCCATTCCGCTGACGGCGCGGCTGTTCGCCATCGTAGATGCGTTCGAGGCCATGTCCTGCGACCGTCCCTATCGCGCCAAACGGCCTTACGCTGTCATCCGGGCGGAGATCGAACGGCAGGCGGGCGCGCAGTTCGACCCGAATCTGGTGACGGCTTTTCGGAATATTCCGAAATCCGAATGGAAACGCCTGGCTCGACCCGACAGGGCGGAACCGCGCCTGTTTACCGCAGACACCAGGACGCTGCCGCGCGCCGCTTAAAGCCTCCGGCTTCTCTCCGTGAAGCTCCCTCCCCGGCCCCTCTCTCCAATCGGTGATAGAGACACCCGGCGTTTCCGACCGGAGGCGCGCTAGACAGGAAGCTGCGGGCTTTGCGCGGCGTTCCCGTGCATCGCCTTGCCTCAGTGCGGGCGGTGTGCGGCATGATGTCCCGTCTCCTCGACGGGAGTCAGGTGCGAGACATCGCTATCGTCCGGCGGCGCGGGCGGCTCCTCCGGCGGCGCGGTCGCCAGAAGCCGTTTCAGGAGCGGCGGCGCGATCACCGAGGTCAGCAGCGACATGGCGATGATGATCGCATAGGTCGTTTTGAGGAAGACGCCGGCCTGCTGGCCCAGGCTGGCGACGATGATGCCCACCTCGCCGCGCGGAACCATGCCGACGCCCACGATTAGCGCCGACCGCCTGCCCAGCGACCACGCGCCCAGCCCGCAGCCCGCCAGCTTCCCGACGACCGCCAGCAGCGTCACCAGCGCCACCGTCCCCAGCACGGCCCCACTGCCCAGCGCCCGCAGGTCTACCTGCGCGCCCGTGACCACGAAGAAGTAGGGAACCAGAAAGGACAGGATGGGCTGTATCTGCCGTTCCAGGGCGTGCCGCTGCTGGGACTCCGCCACGATCATCCCGGCCAGGAACGCGCCGATGATGGCGGCCAGCCCGATCCAGGAGGCGGAAGCGGCCAGTCCCAGACAGAGGGCCAGCGAGAGCGTGAGCGGGGAGTGGGGATTGATGGGCAGTTCCAGCAGGGACGACTGCGCGCGCATGATGCGCGTGCCGACCAGGGTGATGATCGCCAGGAAGCCGAGCGCCTGCGCCAGCACGACCGCCAGCCGCACGAAGTCCACGCCGCCCCCGCCTTGCAGCGCCGTGACCACGCCGAGCAGCAGCATCGCCAGGATGTCGTCAATGACGGCGGCCCCCAGAATAATGCGGCTCTCCAGGCGGCCCAGTACGCCTAAATCCTGCAAGACGCGCGCCGTAATGCCCGCCGAGGTCGCGACGAACGCGGCGGCCACGAACATCGCTTTCGGGGTCGGGAAGCCCGCCAGCTTCGCCCAGACCGCGCCCATCACGAAGGGCAGCACAACGCCTGCCACCCCGACCAGACTGGCGACTTTGCCCACCTTGCGCAGATCGCCGACGCGCGTCTCCAGGCCGACGGAGAAGAGCAGCAGCACGGCCCCGATCTCCGCCAGCACTTCCAGCGGCTCGTTCGGCTTGATCCAGCCCAGCGCAGACGGGCCGACTGCGCAGCCCGCCGCGATCTCGCCCACGACGGCAGGCAGTTTCAGGCGCTGTGCGATCTCCGCGCCGACCTGCGCGGCGACGAAGACGACGAACAGATTCAGTAAAATCTCGGTAGGATGTTGCATGGGAACACCATTTCTGCGCGAATGAATCGCATACGAGGGGCGCTGCGATTGTGTCCGCTGCCCAGGCCCGGCGCGAAGCGGCCTTGCCGCGCGGAGCCGTGAGCTTACGAACAGGCCGCAGCGCGCAAAGAGAATCGGTCAGAATCAAGAGGAAGGTTCAGGCGAAGCGAGGAGGATCGCGCGGGGAAGGGGGTACGGCTCCCATGCGCGGGCGGGTCGCCGGAGGCGTGGCGCAGGGCGTGCCGGATAAAGTCGGCGCGGCAAAAAAGAGGAAGAGGCTTGCCGCCATCGGCAGGAGAGAGGCCGTCAGCAGCGCAAGCGCCATCCAGCAAAACAACCCGGTTGTCAGACGCGCAGCCCGCATGAGACGGCCCTCTCCCGAATCGAAACGTTCGTACAGTCACTCTATAGGACACAGAGGAAGACCGAAAAGTTGCCGCTTCCCGTCAGGCGGTCAACTCCTGCATGGTCACCACGCCCTGCCGGTAGACGGCTTCCCGCACGAGCAGGCAGGCCAGCACCGCATCCCGGCCCTGCTCGACGGTCGAGACGGGCGGCTTGCGCGTGCGCACCGAATCCACGAAGGCGTCCAGGGCCAGGAATGTGCTGTCTATCGCTCCCTGATGGCTGTGGCCCACGCGATCCGGCTTTTCGAGTTCCTTGCGATAGGAGAAGGTGCCGGTGTTGAAATCTATCCCGGCCTGCGTGCCGACGAGACGGGTGTACTCGTAGTTGAAGGCCGGGTTGAACGCTCCGCTCTGGCCGGGAGCCACCCAGCTATGCAGGATGTTGACGATGACACCGTTCTCGTACTCCACAATAGCCGTATAGTAGTCGGACACGTCGCGGTCGGGCTGTTTCTCCCGATAGAGGCCCTGGCGTCCCAGTCCCATCGCCCGCGCGGGGCGGCATCGGTTCGCCCAGTTCATCACGTCCCAGTTATGGACGGCCTGCTCCACCATCCAGTCGCCGGAGCGGTCACGCTTGCCGAACCAGCCGTAGAGCGGCCCCCAGGCGTTCGACCAGGCGATGCGCCCTTCGACCAGGTCGCCCAGTTCTCCCGCATGGACCTGCGCCATCGTCTCGATAAAGCGTGGATCGGCGCGGCGCTGGAACCCGACCTGCACGATCTGCTGGCTTTTGTTGGCGGCGTCCACGACCGCGTTGCACTCCGCGACGCTCAGGCACATCGGCTTTTCGGCATACAGGTCTTTGCCCGCCGCGATCACGTCGAGATAGTTCTGTCCGTGCAGGTCACAGGGCAGCGCGCTGATGACTGCGTCCACGTCCTTACGGGCCAGCAGCGTCTTCCAGTCGTTGGTCGCTTCCGGCGTGGGCTGCCCGGCCTCCCGGACGGTCTTCTGCGCTCGCTCGCAGTTCTCCGCAACCGTATCGCAGACCGCGCGCACGGCCACGCCCTCGACTTTGAGCAGGCTGCGCAGCAGGCCGTGTCCCCGCCCGCCCACGCCGATGCACCCTATGCCGACCGCCGCTTTCGGCGCAGTCTTGGCGGCTCCCTTTGCAGAGGGCGCTTCCTGATTACTCTGTTGTGTCATCGCGCACTCCTTCGATAGCGTTATGAATGTTCAGTCCGACTTCTCCCAGCCAACCGGCAATCCTATGCGACTTCGGAGCCTTCAATTCCTGCCCCATTCACTGGAAATAGGAGGCAGGGAGGATCGCAGAGGACGGTAGGTATTTTTTGTCCGTGTAGTCATGCTGGCGCAGGAGGAAAGGGCGGTATACGCGACCGCGTAGAACAGAAAGAGGACGTAGGCGCGATTGGCTTGAGAGGACAGGAGCCAAGAGTCCCGGGCGCGAAGAGAGTGGCGAAATTATGAAAGCCTGGGGCAGAGCAAAAAGGATTGCCCCCGGTCGAGGAGGAGTCCGGCTCCCCGAAGGGCGAAACTGAGGAGCAAAACCGAAAGGAGAAGAGTCAGCAGATGGAAGGCCCACGCGCTGTGCGCCCGGAAGAGTTTGACACGCTGCGCGCCTTGACCGACGCGGTGTTTCGCCCCAATATGATAGATGAGTACCCGCAACTGTTCAACCGCGAGAACATGGAAAACCTGCGGGTGTGCGTGGATAACGGCCAGTGCGTCAGCCATGTCGGGATGACGGAACGGTGGGCCTCCCTGCTCGGCTGCCAGGTTCAGGTCTGCTGCGTCGGAGCCGTCTCCACCTTCGAGGCGTACCGGGGCAAGGGCTGCGCCTCGGCCTGCTTCGACGACGCCGTGAACAAGGCGTACCAGGATGGCGTGGATTACATGATCGTCTCCGGCGACCGCAACCTCTATCGGATGCGCGGCTGTATGCGCGTCGGCAGAGATACGGTCTTCGCCCCGACGGTGGCGGCGCTGCCGAAGTCGGGCGAGGGCGTTACCGTCGAGGTGATGCAGCCGGAGGAAGAACTGGCGCTTGTGCAGGACTGCTATCGCCAGGAGCCGGTGCGCTACATCCGCCCGGTGGAAGACTACCGCTATGCGCTGCAAAGCGGGTGGGTCATGAATCGCGTCGGCGATTTTCTCGTGATTCGAGAGGGCGGCGTATTCCGGGCCTATGTCATCGTGCAGCGCCCGCGCGACAGCAAGAAGGTCTTCATCGCCGAGTTCGCAGGCGACCGTCACACTCTGCTGGCCGCGCTGCCGCAGATCGCCCAACGCTATGGAGCCGAGCAGGTGCAGTGGCAGGTTCTGCGGCACGATACGCTCTTCCGCTCGCTGTGCGAAGCGGCGGGGCTGTCGGGAACGCCCGTCAACACGCCGGGAACCGTCAAGCTCATCAATTTCGCGCAACTGATGGAGCGGCTGCGCCCCTACTGGGAGGAGCGGTTGGGCCGCGTCGAGGCGGCGAAGTTCTCCGCATGGCAGCGCGAGGAGCAGTACGGCTTCCGCTTCGGCGAGGCGGAGTTCGTCACCGACCGGGACACGGCGACACGCCTGCTGTTCGGCACGGTGGACGGAGCGGAAAAAGAGGCCATCGCGCAAAGCGCCCTTGCCGACGTGCTGAGAGCGGTCTTTCCCCTGCCCTGCCTCTGGTACGGCATCAACTACGTCTGACGGGTTCCGGGTACGCCTGACAAAACGGTTCCCTCCCCTTACGAAGGGGAGGGTTAGGGAGGGGTTCTAAACGTCCCCGGAACTGCTACCCTCCCTCCGCCTCGTACAGCTTGAGGATGCGCGGATCGGCCTCGTCCAGGGGCGAAGGAACGAACAGGCAGAGCGGCTGCTGCAACTGTTTCGCTGCCGCGACTTTGCGCGCATGGCTCTCCAGCGTCCCGTGCGAGAAAAAGAAAAATTTGAGACCGGTCTGTTCCATCCAGGCCGTCAGCGCCTCGGCGATGTCCGAGTCTGCGCTTTCGGTCAGGCCGTAGTCGGCCACTTTGGTACGACGTACGAACTCCTCGCCCTTCTTCCCCGCCGGAGCGCCGGACATCACATTCGCGCAGATCACGTTCTCCGGGTTCGCCTCCTTGACCATCGCGCGCATCCGGGTCAGCATCTCCATCATCTGCGCGTTGATGTCGGGATGCTCCGCCGATTCGGTCGCCTCCTGATGCTGGTCGAGATAGATGCCGTCGAAGCCGAAATCGAGCAGCCCCTCGCAGGTCTCCAGATAGTAGTCCTTCCATCCGGTCGCCGGGTCGGAGGGAACCCAGGCCAGATGCGTCCCGCGATAGTCCTTCCAGTAGGGATCGCCGTCCGGCAGCGAGATGAAGCCGAACACCTTCGCGTTCGTGCCGAAGACCGACCGCACCCGCACGCTGCACTCGTCGCCATGAAACTTGTAGAAATCCGAACTTACGTCCATGCCGGTCGGCGAGGCGTAGGGCAGCACTTTGATGCCGTGATCGTGCGCCACCTCAAGGAACGCTTTCATCGTCTTCCACGACCAGAAGGAGAGAAACTCCGGGTAGTTGCGGAAATAGGACTCGATGATGAGCAGCCGGATACCGTTCTTTTCGGCCCAGGCGCAGTCGGCGGCGAAGCGGCGCACGGCCTCCGCGTCGTACCACATCCGGCGCGAATACTTGTGATAGAGAATAAACCAGGCGTTAAACACAAAACTCCCCTTTCCTGACAATCGTTTTTTCCACCCCGCGCAAGCGCCTCTGCCTGCTCGATTCCGTGCCATCTCTCCGAAATCCTCCGAAAGAACGCGCCCCGGCAGGAGGAAACGCACGATCGGCAGACCAAACTAGAGCCAAGCCGTCCTCTCCAGGCGCGGCGACAAAGGCCGCGTCCCGGAGGCGCGAACGAGAGGAGCCAAGCCGATGAAATGGGTATTGAACACGTACCAGGTGGCGCAGGACTGGGAGTTGGAGCGGATCATCGAGGTCTGCCAGGCTGCCGGTTATCAGGGGATAGAGTTCCTTCAGGACTTCAACCAGAAGCACGGCCTGGAAGCGAACGCTTCGCCGGAGCATGTCGCGGAGGTCAAGGCGAAGATGGAGGCGGCGAATCTGCTTGTCGCCTCGCTGACAAGCTGCTGCTATTTTCACGACGCCGAAGCGGAGAAGCGTCAGAGCAATATCGCGCAGGTGAAGAAGGTCATAGATCAGGCCGTTGCGATGGGCTGCGACCATGTGCGCGTGCTGGGAGACCGCGTGCCGGACGAAGAGGCCGTGAAGGAGCGCGTGCTGAACCAGGTGGCGGCGGCGCTGCACGAACTGGGAAGCTATGCGCGGCCCAAAGGCGTGACCGTCTCTATCGAGGCGCACGGCAGCTTCACCGATCCCGACTATGTGGTGCGGGTCGTGAAGGAGGCCAACCTGCCCAACGTCGGCATCGTCTTCAACTCGCAGTGGCGGGTCGGCGCGGAGAAGGGCTGGCGGCTGCCTCCGAACGCGCCCTCCATTGCGCCGCTCTATGAGCTGGTCGGCCCCTACCTGACGGACATCCACACACACCCGATGGAGCGCGAGTGGCGCTACTATCAGGAGATGTTCCGGCTGCTCAAGCGCGACGGCTACCAGGGCTACGTCTCGAACGAATGCGCCTATACCGGCCCCGATCCCATCCGGGTGCTGAGCCTGTATACGGCCCTGTTCCATGCATTTACCAGTTGAAGCCCCTCTCCTCCATTGTCTGAACTGTGATTTGTCGGATTAGAAGACAGGCTATGATTTAGCCTGGCCCCATCCTAGTCTATCCTGTAATCCCATAAATCACAGTTCAGACAGAAGAGAAGAGCCGCCACAAGGAGAAACTCGCAAAGATGACCGTTCTGCCGCCTGTGGGCAGCAAACCGCCGATCAACCTCGCGGTACTCGGCTGCGGAAACATGGCAAGCAACCTGGTGCGCCATGCCATCGCCCTGGGACGCGCCCGCATCGCCGCGATCTACGATCCCA
>DASRGL010000525.1:0-24120 GCA_035651115.1 Chthonomonadaceae bacterium | reverse complement strand
TCAGTTCGTGCCGAAGACGCTGCCAGAAGGTCTATTCGCCGCCGGGCGCGTCAACGGGGTCTACGAACTGGCGCAGCAGATAGAGGACGGCAAGCGCGCCGGATTGCAGGCCGCCGCTTCTCTGGAAAAGTACAAAGGGCCGATTCCGCCGGGGCCGTGCCACGAGGGGCCGCCGCCAAGCCATCCCTATCCCATCTACTCGCATCCGGCAGGCAAGTGCTTCGTAGACCTGGATGAGGACGTGCAGTACAAAGACCTCGTCCATTCCGCGCAAGAGGGGTTCGATAGCGTCGAGTTGATGAAACGCTACTCGACCTACGGCATGGGGCCGAGCCAGGGCAAGACGGCCAACGCCAACGCGATCCGGGTGCTGGCGAAGGTGAAGGGCCAGACGGTCGCCGAGACGGGAACGACGACCGCGCGCCCGTTCTTCCATCCGGTCGCGCTGAGCCATCTGGCCGGGCGCGGCTTCCATCCGCACCGCCATACGCCGATGCACAGCCGCCATGAGACGGCGGGCGCAGAATTCATGCTGGCAGGCGACTGGCTGCGTCCGGCCTACTATAAGGTCGCCGGGCAGGGCCGGGAGCAGGCGATTCAGGCCGAAGTGCAGGCCGTGCGGCAGCGCGCTGGAATCATTGACGTGGGAACGCTCGGCAAGATCGAGATCAACGGCCCGGACGCGGGCGAGTTCATCGAGCGGCTCTATACGGCGCGCTTCGCGAAGATGAAGGTCGGCACGACGCGCTACGGCCTGGCGTGCGATGAGACGGGCGTGATCATAGATGACGGCGTGGTGGCGCGGCTGGCGGAAGACCGGTTCTATGTCACGACCACGACGACCGCCTCCGCGAGCATCTATCGCGAGATGCAGAGGTGGGCCATCCTCTGGGGCCTGGATGTCGTGCTGGTCAACGCGACCGGCAGCTACGGCGCGATGAACCTGGCCGGGCCGCAGTCGCGCCGCATCCTCGCGGGCCTGACGGAGATAGATGTGAGTGAGGCCGCTTTCCCGTATCTTGGCGTGCGCGAAGGCGCTGTTTTGGGCGTTCCGGCGCGGCTGCTGCGGGTCGGGTTCGTCGGCGAGTTGGGCTATGAGATTCATGTACCGGCGCACTCGGCAGCGTATGTGTGGGACGGGCTGATGCGCGCCGGGCGTTCCTTTGATATTCGACCGTTCGGTGTGGAGGCGCAGCGCGTGCTGCGGCTGGAAAAAGGGCATGTCATCGTCGGCCAGGACACGGATGGCCTGACTGTGCCGCGCGAGGCGCACATGGACTGGGCCGTGAAGCTGGACAAGCCGTTCTTCGTCGGGCAGCGCAGCCTGAAAATCCTCGGCACGAAGGAGATCAAGCGCACGCTGGTCGGCTTCATGCTGCCGGAAGACTACTCCGGCCCGATCCCGAAAGAGTGCCACCTGGTCATCCGGGACGGCGAGATCACCGGGCGCGTGACCAGCATCACCTTCAGCCCGACGCTGCATCAGGTGATCGGACTGGCCTACGTCCATCCGTCCCAGTCCAAACCAGGCGCGCATTTCCAGATACGCCTGGACGACGGGAAGATGGTGACGGCAGAGGTGGTCTCGCTTCCATTCTACGATCCGAAGAACCTGCGCCAGACGACGGAGGCCGCCTGAGATGCTTGCTGTGTCCGTACAACGCCTGAGTCCGCTCCATGACGCACTGGCCCATCTGCATCCGCACTGGGGCGAGATCGGCGGGATGCCCGTGCCGCTCGACTACGGCGACCCGGACGGCGAACGCAGGCAGGCGGAGACGCTGGCGCTCTGCGATGTCAGCGCGCTGGCGCGGGTGGTCGTGAAAGGGCCGAAAGCCGAGGCGCTGTTGCAGGTGCAGGGCGTTCCCGTTCCGAAGAAGATCCTCCGGTGCGAGCCTCTGCCGCAAGGCGGCCTGATCGCGCGCACGGGCGGCGCGGAGTTCTTCCTTGAAGATGGCGTCGAAGGCGACACGGTCGCGAAGATCGAAACGGCGCTCGGCTCCGGTCGGCCCGGCGTCTATCGCGTGTTGCGGCAGGACGCCTCGCTGCTCCTTTCCGGCAGCCGGGCCACCGAACTCCTGCTGGAGACCTGCGGCTACGATTTTCGGCTGGCCGGGCCGGAGTTGGTCATGACGCGGGTGGCGGGCGTCTCCTGCGCGATTCTGCCGCGCACATTAAACGGCCTTACCGTTTTTCAACTCTGGGCCGACGGAACCTATGGGTTCTATCTGTGGGAGACGTTGCTGGACATCGCGCGCGAAATGGGGGGCGGCGCGGTCGGCGTGAACTGCTTTCTCGATTTAGAAGGAGCAAAATAGACAGTGGAACAACAGGATCCATCCAACATTCCGTACAGCCATACCTACACGCCGGGCGTGATCGAAGACATTCAGGTGAAGGCCGAGTTGGGCCGGTATCGCATCCGGGGCTTCGGCATTCTGCGTGAGCGCACCTGGGCCACCTTCGACGACCTGACCTTTGTTCCCTGCTCCCTGACTCGCATTCCGCTGGAAGGCTACCGCGAACGCTGCGTCACGAAGACGGTGCTGGGAACCCGCTACGCCGAGAAGCCCGTCGAACTCGATATTCCGATCATGGTGACGGGGATGAGTTGGGGCGCGCTCTCCTATAATGCGAAGGTCGCGCTGGCGAAGGGCGCGGCGAAAGTCGGCTCGTCCAACACGACCGGCGACGGCGGGATGCTTCCGGCGGAACGCGAGAACAGCCATACGCTGATCTATGAAGTCCTGCCTTCTCGTTACGGAATCAATGTCCATCACCTGCGAATGGCCGATGCCATCGAGTTGACCATCGGGCAGGGGGCCAAGCCGGGAACGGGCGGCCTGCTGCTCGGCTCGAAGGTTTCCGACACGATTGCGCATCAGCGCGACCTGCCGCCTGGCGTGGATCAGCGCAGCCCGGCTCGCCATCCCGACTTTCTCGGCCCGGATGACATGCGGATCAAGATCGAGGAACTGCGCGAGGCGACCGAGTGGAAGGTGCCGATCTTCGTCAAACTGGGCGCATCCCGCGTGTTCGAGGACGTGAAACTGGCAGCGAAGGCGGGCGCGGATGTCGTCGTCGTGGATGGAATGGAGGGCGGCACGGGCGCGTCGCCGGAGATCATGCAGGAGCATACGGGCATCCCGACGCTGGGGGCAGTCTGCGAAGCGCGGGCCGCATTGGAAGATGTCGGCCTCTACGGGACGGTGCAGCTTATCATCGCGGGCGGCATCCGCAACGGCGTGGATGCGGCGAAGGCCATCGCGCTCGGCGCGGATGCCATCTATGTCGGAACCTCGGCCCTCATCGCGCTCAACTGCAACCGGCCGCTCTATGTGGAGGACTATCATAAGCTCGGCACGACGCCCTACCACTGCCACCACTGCCATACCGGGCGCTGCCCCGTCGGCATCACCACGCAAGACCCCGAACTGATGCAGCGCCTGGATATAGAGGAAGGAGCCGACCGCGTGGCGAACTTCTTCCGCGCGATGACCGGCGAGATCCAGACATTGGCGCGCGCCTGCGGCAAGTCGGACGTGCATCATCTGGAGCCGGAAGATATGCGCGCCCTGAGCCTGGAAGCCTCCATGATCACCGGTCTGCCCCTGGCAGGAACGAACCGGGTGTTCGGCGGCGGGCCGGGCTGGTAGACAGGGCGGCGTCGCGCGGAGAAAACAGGCATGAGTGAACTGGGCAGGACGGCGGAGGAGGCGGCGGCGCTGGCGCTAGCTGTGCCGCCCGCGCAGGGCGCGACGATGCGGGGCGTGCCGTTCGAGCCGCGCGAGATCGTTCGCGTCGGATTTATCGGCGTCGGCGGGCGCGGCCACTGGCAGTTGCGGGAGATGCTCTCGGTCGAGGGCGCGCAGATCACGGTCATCAGCGACCCGGTCGAAGCCAACGCGCTGCGGGCGCAAAAGCGTGTGGAAGAGGCCGGTCGGCCTTCGCCCGCCATCGAACCGGACTGGCGCAAGCTGTGCGAGCGCGACGATGTAGACCTGGTCTATATCTGCTCGCGCTGGGATGACCATGTGCCGCAGTCGGTCTATGCGATGGAGTGCGGCAAGCACGCCGCCGTCGAAGTCCCCGCCGCGACGACGCTGGCCGACTGCTGGCGGCTGGTGGACACCTCCGAGCGCACGCGACGGCACGGCATCATGCTTGAAAACTGCTGCTACGGGCAGATCGAGATGATGGTACTCAACATGGTGCGCGAAGGGATTTTCGGCTGGATAACGCACGGCGAAGCGGCCTACATCCATGAGATGCGCGGCGGCCTGCTCTCGGATCGGGGCGCAGGGCTGTGGCGGCGCATTCCGCACACGAAGCGCAACGGCAATCTCTATCCCACGCACGGCCTCGGCCCGGTCGCGCAGTACATGGGCATCCATCGGGGCGACCGATTCACGCGGCTGGTCTCGATGAGCAGCCGGGAAGCCTCGATGTCCGCCTATCGCGCCGCGCACGTACCGCCCGATAGTCCCAAACACGCTGAGGTCTATGTCTGCGGCGACATGAACACCTCGCTGATCCAGACGGAGTTGGGCCGCACCATCGTCTTGCAGCACGATGTCGTCACGCCGCGCCCCTACAGCCGGGCCAATCTCATCGCGGGAACCAAAGGCACGTTCAGCGACTATCCGCCGCGCATCTTCCTGGATAAAGGGGAGGCGACGCACGACCTGATGGACATAGACGCCCACGACTGGTCGGATATAGACGCCTTTCTGGAACGCTACGAGCATCCGCTCTGGAAAACGCAGGGCGAACTCGCGCGGAAGCTGGGCGGGCATGGCGGCATGGACTTCATCATGAACTATCGGCTGATCCAGTGTATGCGCGAGGGTTTGCCGCCGGATATGGATGTCTATGACGCCGCCGCGTGGAGCGCGCCCGGCCCGCTCTCGGAGATGTCGGTGGCCTGGGGCAGTATCCCGCTGCCCTTCCCCGACTTCACACGAGGCCGCTGGAAAGAGTAGAGCGCAAATAGCTGTGATGCGTTATCCCGCCCATGCATTCCCTGCTCGGAATGTGTGGGCTTTTATCGTTTGGACCCCCTCTGTTGCAGTCCGCACATCCGACTTTTTCTATAGGAAAGTGTATAGGATTAATATGCCTCGTATTCTGCATTTGACAAAATAGGATGCGGCAGGATATACTGGAAGTCAACGGAAAGCCTGATGTTGGTAGGAACAGCGTCAAGGGTGGGGCCGCTTGCCGGTTTTGGCCGATTCGGTCGAAAGCTATATTCCGCGCAACTGTCCGCGCCAGAAAGAGAAAATAGAACGATGACACTGACACTGGAATTGACCCCGGAGCAGGAACGACGCCTTGCAGAAGCGCGCAAGAAGGGCATCCCCGTCGAATCGCTGCTCCTGGCCGTGATCGAGCATTTAACGCCTCGAGAAGAGATGGCGGACACGCTTACTCAGTTGCGTGCGCTCGAAGCGCAGTGGGCGGAAGAGGATGCGAAACTCTCGCCGGAGGAGATCGCCAAAGAAAATGCCGAATGGGAGGCGTTTATCGCAGAGCATCCTTTGAAAGAGCTGCGCTTGCGGGAGCCGAAACTGTGACCCTTCATGCTGTGTTTCTTGATGCCTCGCCGCTTGACTTGTTAACGCGCCGCCGGGGAATCGCGGAAGTCCACGCCTGTTGCACCTGGCGGGATCAGTGTCTAGCAAATGGCGTGCGCGTCTATATACCCGAAATCACTGATTACGAAGTACGGCGTGGACTCTTAGCAGCAGGACTTTCCACCCGTCTTGCGCGCTTGGAAGACCTGAAAGCGACTCTGACCTATCTACCTGTGTCTACCGCCGCCTGGCTCAAAGCCGCCGAGCTATGGGCCAACGCCAGCAGGGCCGGCTTCTCGACCGACGATAAGCACGCCTTAGACGGCGATGTGATTTTGGCCGCGCAAGCCCTGACTTGCGGCTTTGCGCCGGGAACTTTTCTTGTGGCGACGGACAATCCGAAACATCTTGCCCGCTATGTCTCCGCCGACGAATGGAGAAACATCACCCCGTAATCAGGAGCGCAGCGACCAGAACATCAGGGCGGCGGCAAGAGTCATCAGGACGACCGTCAGGATGCCCAGGACGTTGGAGAGCCGGGAGTTGCGCCGCTCGCCGACGACCTGCGGATTGTTGCAGAGGAGGAGCAGCAGCACGATGAGCGGCGGCGCGATCACGCCGTTCAGCACGGCGGCATAGAGCAGGCCCTTGATCGGGCTGATGCTCTGGACGAAGTTGAGCAGATAGCCGAGCAGCAGCACGACAGCGATGGTCAGATAGAAGCCGTGCGCCCGCCGCGCTCTCCGATACAGGCCGTAGCGCCACCCCAGTGTCTCCGCCATCGCATAGGCCACCGAACCGGCCAGCGTCGGTATCCCCAGCAGGCCGGAACCCACGATCCCCAGGGTGAACAGCCAGTAGGCTTCCGGGCCGAGCGGCAGCAAGGCCCGCGCGGCGTCCTGCGCCGTGTTGATGTTCGTCTGGCCGCGCGCGTGCAGCACCGCCGCCGTGCAGACGATGATAAAGAAGGTGATGCCCTGCGACGCCAGCATTCCGAGAACGGTATCGGCGCGCATCATCCGTATCTCCTGCCCGCTGACCCGCACGACCCGCTTGCCGGGCCGGATTGCACGTCCCTCCGCGATCTCCTCCTCGACCGTCTCGCCCGCCTGCCAGAAGAACAGATAGGGCGAGATCGTCGTTCCCAGAAAGCCTACCACCGTCATGAGAAAGGCCGTATCGCCGCTCCAATCGGGCAGCAGGAGACGGCGCGCGATCTGCGGCCAGTCGGGATGCACGGTCGGCAAGAGCGCGGTCACCACGTAGGCCAGCAGCGCCAGGCACATCCATTTGAGATAGCGCACATAGACGCGATAGGGGACGAATATCTCCAGCGCCAGGGTCAGGCAGGCGAGGAGCGTCAGCCAGAGGGTCAGCGAGTGGCCGAAAAGCATCTGTGCGGAGGCCGCCATCACGTTGAGGTCGGCCCAGACGTTGATCGTGTTGGCGAGAAACAGCAGCAGCACTGTTCCCCAGAGGATCGGGAGCGGATAGTGTTCCTTGAGAACGGCTGCCAGTCCACGCCCGGTGACGGCGGCGATGCGCCCGCACATCTCCTGCACCGCGATCATGAGCGGGATGCAGAAGGGAACGAGCCAGAGCAGGGCATAGCCGAACCGCGCGCCCGCCACCGAGTAGGTGCCGATGCCGGAGGGATCGTCGTCGGCAACTCCGGTGATGAGGCCGGGGCCAAGACGCTTCCAGAACGGCTGATGCGCGGCGCGTTCCTTCAAAGGCTTGCGCGCGTGCTTCAAGTCCTCCCTATCCTCGACACGGCCCGCCCCCGCATCCTTGCCGGGGAAAATGTCGGTTTCCGGCTCCGCATTCGATTCGGCTTCGGGCAGAGGGGGAGGCGGCCCTGGTCGTTCTTCCGGTGATGGCATCGAGTCTGTCCTTCCTCCTCTAGCGCAATTATACCTGAGCGGCAGAGGCGGCGTGAGGAGCCGCCGATTCGCGCTGCTGGCGGACGGAGGGCGAAACCCCGGCAAATCCCCTTCGTATTTCTATTTGAGAGGGGCAGATTTGTCTCTTCTGTGGAACGTTTTGAACCCAGGAGGATAGTTCGATGCGTGCCCTGAGAATATTTGGACTGATGGTGTTGCTGCTGGCCGGATTTGCGGCGTTCCGGAATCCCGCCGGTGCGACGGAACGGCTGACCGGCGAGACGATTATTCTCCCCGCCAGCCGCGTGGTGGACGACGACATTCTGGCGGCAGGCCGCGAGGTACAGATAGAGAGCCGGGTAAACGGCGATGTGACGGCGGCGGGCCGGGGAGTCGTGATCTCCGGGCTGGTGAAACAGGACATCTGGGCCGCCGGTCAGGACGTGGTCGTGAACGCGCCGGTCGGAGACGATCTGCGCGCGATGGGGCAGACGGTGACGGTCAATGCGCCGGTCGCCAAGAACGCCGACCTGGCGGGCGCGACCATCGTGCTGGACGCGAAAGGGAGTGTCGGCAAGGATGCCAACATTGCGGGCGGCGACGTGAATGTGCAGGGCCGTATCGGGCGCAACCTCGCGCTCGCGGCCGGGAACGCCACGCTTGCCTCCGAAGTCGGCGGCACGGTGGAGGCCAGTGTGGGCCAAATGACCCTGGCTCCCGGCGCGCTGGTGCATGGCGATCTCATCGTCAACGGCCAGAACCCGCCGACGATCTCCCCGGAGGCTAAAGTCCTCGGTCGGGTAGATTTTCGCAAGGCGGCGGCAGCGCCGCGACAGACCGGCCCGGACTTCGGCGGCTGGCTCGTCTGGGTTGCGTTCAAGTTTCTCGTGCTGCTGATTCTGGGCGCGATCGGGCTGGCGCTGTCGCACATCTGGATGGATCGCGTGGCCGATATGCTCCTGCGTCAGACCGGGCCTGCGCTGTTGACGGGCTTTTTGCTGCTGATCCTTGTGCCGCTGGCCTGCCTCGTGCTGGCGATCACGCTCATCGGCATCCCTCTGTCGCTGATCCTGCTCGCGATATACAGCGTGGCCTTGCTGCTGAGCGGGGTCTTCGTCTCCTACGAGGTCGGCGGGTGGCTCTTGAAGCGGCTGGGACGCGCGCTCAAGTCGCCCTATGCGCAACTGGCCTGGGGCGCGGTCGTGATCGCCATCGCGACGAGCCTGCCCTAGATCGGGTGGCTGATCGGCCTGCTGACGGTGATGCTCGGCTTTGGCGCGCTGGCGCTGGAGCGGAGAGACCTGCTGCTCAAGCTGCGGGCGCAAGGTCTGGCGTAAAAGCCTCTCCCCCGGCTCCGCTCCTAAACGAGAGGGGAGTCAGTCGGCATGGCGCGGGCCGAGCGTGACTTCGAGGGGCGGGTGGCCGTCTATTGTGATCTGCGGATTGCCCTGGACGGTTCCGCTCTGCACCGGGCGGCGATGCGACCAGATCGTGAGACCGAGCCATCCGGCGACGAGCAGCTTGAAGCCGTGATGGTAGAGCGCAAACGAGGCGCTCTGGCAGAGCGAGACGATGCCGAGCAGTATCAGCAGAATGGAGAGCGCCTCCATAAATTGGGCAAAGCGTCCTGAAAGCATCATGGGCCTACCGCAGCGCGAGCGTGGTTCCCGCGTCGAAGAGATGGGCGCGGGACTGGTCAATCCGCATGTAGAGCGTGTCGCCGATTTTGGCCGTGAAGGTCGGCAGCGTGCGCACCTTGAGAACATGCCCGGCCAGGCGAATATCCACGATGTTCTCCGCGCCGAGCGGCTCGACGACGTAGACCTCGACCGGGCTGAACTCCGGCTGCGGATCGTGGCGCAGCGCGACATCCTCCGGGCGCACGCCGAGTACCAGGTCTCTGCCGGTCGGGGCGGCGGCGAACCGCTCTCTGGCAGCCGCGTGAACCGGCAGCGGAACCTCGCCTTCCAGGATGAGCGTGTTCCGATCCTCGGCCAGGCGGCAGCGCAGAAAGTTCATGGCGGGCGAGCCGATGAACCCGGCGACAAACAGGTTGGCCGGGCGATCGTACACGTCGGCGGGCGTGCCGACCTGCTGCAGGATGCCGCCATACATCACGGCGATCTTATCCGCCATGCTCATCGCTTCCAACTGGTCGTGCGTGACATAGACTGTCGTTGCGCCCTGGTCGCTCTGTAGGCGCTTGATCTCGGCGCGCATCTCCGTGCGCAGCTTGGCGTCCAGGTTGGAGAGCGGCTCATCCATCAGGAAGACTTTGGGCCGCCGCACCATCGCCCGCCCGATTGCCACGCGCTGCATCTCGCCGCCGGACAGCTTGCCGGGCTTGCGGTTCAGGAGGCGCTCTATGTGCAGCTTTGCGGCGACTTCCTGGACACGCTCCTCGATGACCGGGCGCGGCGTCTTGACGGCTTTCAGCGGGAACGCCAGGTTCTCCGCGACGGTCATGTGGGGATAGATGGCGTACTGCTGGAACACCATGGCGATGTCGCGGGCCGAGGGCGGCAGTTTCGTGACATCTTCCCCATCTATGAGGATTTTGCCGCCGTCGGGAATCTCCAGCCCGGCGATGCAGCGCAGCGTCGTCGTTTTGCCGCACCCGGACGGGCCAAGAAACACCATGAACATACCGTCCTCGATGTCGAGCGAGGTATTGTTGATGGCGATGTTCTGGTCGAAGCGTTTGATAAGATTCTGGACTTGTACGGTTGCCATAGGGTCATTTTCTATCGCCGGGTCGTAAGCGACCCGGCTGAAGGGCCTGACGGCCAACCGCCCTGCGGGCGGAAAAACGAAGTCCGGTCGCAGACCGGTCGGCGGCGCAGCCGCCCTTCAGACGGGTCGTTTACGGCCCGGTCTTGACAGCGGACAGGAGTTCCGCGCAGAAGAGAGCCGATTCCCAGTCGTTGCCGTTTTCTTCCACCGTCCACCAGGCCGAAAGCACGGCCTGCGCGACTCCCCAACCCCGCACTCGCTCCCGCTCGATGCCCAACTCCTCCGCCAGTAGGTAGACACGGCGTTCCATGATCTGCTGCGGGTTCGGCTGTTCGCGGAAGTCGAACGGATTGAGGAGGAACATGCCGACCTCGTAGCCCCGGTCGCCGACGATGCCCTTCGGGTCAATCGCCAGCCAGGGTTCGCGCTCCGCCCGGAGAATGTTGTAGTGGTGCAGGTCGCCGTGCAGCAGGACGGGATCGGTCGTCGAGGCGAGCAGGTCGGCAAAGAGCGATTCGGCCTCCTCCACGATGGCGGTCGGGAACGGTCCCGTGCCGCCGCCGAAGCGCGCGCGCAGCCGCTCCATGCCTCTGGCCCAGTCCGCCACCGAGGGGAACGGATGATCCGCAGGCGCGGGACGCCACAGCCTGCGCATGATAGCGGCTCCAATGGTGGTCGCTTCCTCGTCATCGGTGAGCGTGGCGAGCATGGTTCCCGGCTCCAGCCGTTCCAGCAGGAACGCGCCCTGTTCGGGAACCGCTTCCAGCAGGCGTACCATGCCGTCGCCGTTGTAGAGGCGCAGCGCGGCGATCTCCGTTCTCAGTTCCGGGCCGGGAAAGCCAGCTTTGAGGACAGCTTTTGTCCCATCGGCGCGCGTGGCGGGCGCGGCATAGTTGTAGGACAGTTCAAACGGCGGGCCGAGCGTCAGCGACCAGCGCTGCGCGCACTCGTCCAGCAGGGCGGGCAGGCGTTGCAGCCAGGCGGCTCCCGCCTCGCCGTTCACCCCGGTGACACAGCGTATGAAGTTTTCAGGAAGAGAAAGGCTCGGCAGAGTCACTGGATGGATTCTTTCCTAGTAACATTATACCGCAGCGGCGCGACCGGGGGCGGCGCGGCGAGCGATGTGCGGCCCATGTTCCGTCTCCCAGCAGCGTTTGGCCGTCGGGAAGACCTTGCCGGGATTGCACAGGTTGTTGGTGTTGAAGATGCCCTTCAGCTTTGCCATCAGGTCGAGGTCGGCGTCCGAGAAGAGCCAGGCCATGGCCTCCATCTTCTCCACGCCGATGCCGTGTTCGCCGGTCAGGGAGCCGCCCACGTCCACGCACAGCTTCAAAATCTCGTGGCCGGCCTCCATCACGTTCTCGATCTGCTTGGGATCGTTCTCGTCGAACATCAGGTTCGGATGGAGATTGCCGTCGCCCGCATGGAAGACGTTGCCGACCTCCAGGCCGTGCCGCGCGGCGATCTCCCGCACCTGCTTCAGCACCTCCGGCAGCAGGGTGCGCGGGATGACGCCGTCGTGCGTGACCATGCTCTTGCCGAGCCGTCCCAGCGCGCCGAATGCCTGCTTGCGCGCCTTCCAGAGCAGCGCGCGTTCCAGTTCCGTCTTCGCCTGTCGGACTTCCCGCGCGCCGTTCTGCATGGCGATGGCCTTCGCCCGCTCCGCCTCCTCGTCCAGCCCGACTTCCAGCCCGTCCACCTCGATGATCAGCACGGCCTCCGCGTCCATCGGAAAGCCGAGATGGAACGCCTCCTCGCACGCCTTGATGATGAAGGTGTCTATCATCTCCAGCGCGGCGGGCAGAATCCCGGCGGCGATGATGTCGGAAACGGTCTGTGAGGCGTGATGCACGCTCTCGAAGACGGCCAGCAGCGTGCGGACGGACTGCGGCAGAGGCGTCAGGCGAATCACGACCTCCGTGACCAGGCCCATCGTGCCTTCCGAGCCGACGACCAGGCCGACCAGATCGTAACCCGGCGGGTCTTCCTGCTTACCGCCCAGGTGGACGATCTCGCCGTCCGGCAGCACCAGCGTCAGGCCGGTGACATGGTTGGTCGTGACACCGTACTTGAGCGTGTGCGGCCCGCCGGAGTTCTCCGCCACGTTGCCGCCGACGGTGCAGGCTCCCTGGCTGGACGGGTCGGGCGCGTAGTGCAGTCCCTCCGCCTTGACCGCTTTCGTCAGGTAGACGTTGACGCAGCCGGCCTGCGCGACCATGCGGCGGTTCGGAATATCGGCTTCCAGTATCTTATTCAAGCGCGTGGTCGCGATGATGACGCCGCCCGTGATGGCCGTCGCGCCGCCGGAAAGCCCGGTTCCTGCGCCGCGCGGCGTGAACGGCACGCGCATCCGGTTGCACAGCTTGACGATCCGGGCGACCTGCTCCGTGTTCTGCGGCAGGACGACGACATCAGGATAGTGTTTCTCCGGGGCGTAGGCGTCGCAGTCGTAGGCGCGCAGTTCGGCCTCGCCGGTCAGTACGCCGTCGCGCCCGACGATGGCGACAAGTTCGCGTTCGAGTTCATCGGCCAACGGCGCTTTCGGCGGCAATTTGGAGGGAACAGCAGAGGTCATGATTTCTCCTGTCAGGGATACTTTGGTGTACTCACAGCTTTGACGCAGTCATTTGGCGGCCCTCCGCGCGGAAGAAGCGGGCGCAGGTTTCTGTGTTGGCGCAGGCGTGGGATGGGGCAGTTGCAGCCAAAGCGTGAGGGCGGTGATCCCGACCAGCAGCAATATCTGCACGGCAGCCAGGCCCAAGAATGCCGACACGGAAGCCGAGTTCGACCCGTAGCGCGCCAGAACCGCCAGGAACAGCGCGCCGAACGTCAGCAACTGCCGCACGCCATCCCCGATGAACCCGGCCCGGTCGCGCTGATAACGGCGGCGCAGCGCAAACTGCACGCCGAGCATGACCAGGCCGCAAAACTGAACCAGGCCGCCAAAGCGCCGCGCCGCTTCGGACAGGCTCGCTGCCGGAACGACGGACGGAACGATCCCCCACAACACGACCAGCCCGCCGAGCCAGACGCCCAGCGCCAGCGCGTGCAAGGTATCCAGAACGATGGGAAGCGCGCGTTTCATCGTGTCCTCAGTATAGCACAGCGCGGCAGGCCCGACAAGTCATTGACGGGAGCCGCCCGCATGGGATATAATACAGGTACAATTGTGACTTTTCTTGCGCGAACCAGACGCTGCCTGCTTCCGGTTCGCAAGCGACAGATCGCCACCTTCCCGTGGGAAAATCAAGGATAGCCTGAATCATGCGAGTCGTTACCCTCATACGCGCCATACACGGACTGCGGCGGTTTTGCGTCTGCCGGGTAACGATCATCGTGATTCCGCAGGCGGCGTTGGGAACCTGACAACTGTCAGACGCTGCTCCCGATGCCGCCGTTTCACCGCGCTACCCTGAGACGCGCCGTCGTCTCCGGCAGCGCGTTTTTTGCGCCAGAAATTTAGAACCACAGAGGCACGGAGACACGGAGGGATCACGGAGAAAAGCAAAAGAAGAGAGAAGAGTTATCTTCGTCCTTCTCCTGTTTTTCTCCGTGTCTCCGTGCCTCAAGCGAAGCGGGTGGTGAGATAAAAATGGAGACTCAAGAGAAACGCGACTATCGTGGTACGTTAAATATCACGCTGAGCGACAAAGACCCCGGCGCGTTCCCGCAGCGGGGCAATCTGCCGACGCGCGAGCCGGAATTTCAGCAGCGATGGGAGGCGATGAACCTCTATCGCAAGAGCCTGGACAAGCCCGCGCCGCGCGGTAAGTTCATCCTGCATGACGGCCCGCCCTACTCTAACGGCGACATCCATCTCGGTCATACCTTGAATAAGGTCGCCAAAGATATTGTCACGCGGTTCCGCACGATGCAGGGCTATCAGTCGCCTTACGTGCCGGGCTGGGACAATCACGGGATGCCCATCGAGAACGCCGTTGCGCGCAAGTTCCGCGAGCAGAAGAAGGTCGTGGATCGCGTGACGCTGCGTCGCGCCTGCCGGGAGTACGCGGAGAAGTGGGTGGAGGTGCAGAAGCAGCAGTTCAAGCGGCTCGGCATCCGCGGCGACTGGGACAACCCCTACCTGACGATGAGCAAGGAGTTCGAGGCCAAGATCGTCGAGGTGTTCGGGGAGTTGGCGGCGCTAGGCTTCATCTATCGCGGCCTGAAACCGGTGTTGTGGTGCGCGACCTGCGAAACCGCGCTGGCCGACGCCGAGGTGGAGTACGAGCCGCACACGTCCAACAGCATCTACGTCCGGTTTCCGCTCTGGGACGATCCGATGGGCGTCTATAACCTGCCCGACGCCGCGCCTGCCCGAGCGGGCGATGCGACGGAAGGCAGTCGGTGCTACGCGGTCATCTGGACGACGACGCCCTGGACGATCCCGGCAAACCTGGCGGTCGCCGTCCATCCCGACGCCGAGTATGCGCTCGTGCGCGCGTTTCGGGAAGATGAGCCTGCTTACTATCTCGTGGCTGTGCCGCTGGTCGAGGCGACGATGCAGGCGATAGGAGCCGCAACCTATCAGACGCTCAAGACGCTGCCGGGAGTCGGGCTGCAAGGGCTGGTGTTCCGGCATCCGCTGTTTCATCGCACGTCGCCGGTCGTGCTGGCCGACTACGTCACAATGGACACCGGAACGGGCCTGGTGCATACCGCGCCTGGACACGGCAAAGAGGACTTCGAGACCGGTTTGAAGTACGGTCTGGAAATC
Organism: Chthonomonadaceae bacterium; assembly: GCA_035651115.1. GTDB lineage: Bacteria > Armatimonadota > Chthonomonadetes > Chthonomonadales > Chthonomonadaceae > DASRGL01. The sequence continues at coordinate 9,211 of DASRGL010000525.1, read as the reverse complement.
CTGAACCCGGTGGACGAGTCGGGCCGCTACACAGCGGCGGCAGGCGAGTACGACGGGCAGTCGTTCGCGGGCCTGCACGTCACGACGGTCGGGGAGAAGCACAAGGATAGCGAGGCGGACAAGGCGGTGATGGCGGCGCTGGAGAAGTCCGGCAATCTGCTCAACCACACCAGGTTCGATCACTCCTACCCGCACTGCTGGCGCTGCCATAGCCCGCTCCTCTTCCGCGCGACCGTGCAGTGGTTTATGAACATAGACCACGACGGCTTTCGCGAGAAGGCGCTGAAGGCTATCGAAGAGGTGCAGTGGTTCCCGGCGGAGAGCATCAACCGCATCAAGAGCATGGTCGCCAACCGGCCCGACTGGTGCGTGTCGCGGCAGCGGTCATGGGGCGTCGGCATCCCGGCGTTCTACTGCAACAGTTGCGGCGAGCATATCCTGACGCCGGAGAGCGTCGGCGCGGTGGCGGCGCTGGTGCGCAAAGAAGGCTCCGACGCCTGGTACGAGCAGTCGCCGGAGGAGATACTGCCGTCTGGCTTCGCCTGCCCGAACTGCAAAGCGGCGGTCACGCAACTGCGCAAAGAGACGGACGTGCTGGATGTCTGGTTCGATTCTGGTTCGACGCATCGCGCCGTACTGGAAAACCAGGCGCAGTGGCCCGATCTGCGCTGGCCCGCCGAACTGTATCTGGAGGGGGGCGACCAGCATCGCGGCTGGTTCAACTCCTCTCTGATGATCGCGGTGGCGACGAAAGGCCGCGCGCCCTACAAGTCCGTCGTCACGAACGGCTGGACGCTGGACGAGCAGGGCCATGCGATGCACAAAAGCAAAGGGAACGTCGTCAATCCCCTGTCCGTAATCGAAAAGTACGGAGCCGACGTGCTGCGCTGGTGGGTCGCCTCCACCGATTTCATGGAGGATGTCAGCCTGGGCGAGAACGTGCTGAAGCAGGTCGGAGAGACCTATCGGCGCATCCGCAACACGTTCCGGTTCCTGGTCAACAATCTCTATGATTTCGACCCGGCGGCGGACGCCGTGCCGGAAGCCGAGATGGAGGAGCTTGACCGGTGGGCGCTGGCGCAGTTGAATGAAGTGGTGAAGACGGCGGCTGCGGCCTACGATGTCTATGAGTTCCATCGGGTCTATCACGCCGTACACAACTTCTGTGCGGTGGAACTCTCGGCGTTCTATCTGGACGTACTGAAAGACAGGCTGTACGCTTCGGCGGCGGACTGGAAGGCGCGGCGCTCGGCGCAGACGGCGATGCATCAGATCGCCGAGACGCTGGCCCGTCTGCTCGCGCCGATTCTGGTGCATACGGCGGAGGAGGTCTGGGATCATCTCAAGCTGCCGAGCAAGGCGGAGAGCGTCCACCTGGCCGATCTGCCGACTCCCGGCCCGACCGACACGGCGCTGCTGGCGCGTTGGCAGACAATTCTCGATATTCGGGACAGTGTGAATAAGGCTCTGGAAGAAGCACGGCAGGCAGGCAACATAGGCAATCCGCTAGAAGCAAAGGTTGAACTTCATTATCGTGATGAAGTCTACGACCTTCTAAAGCAATATAGGGAGCAGCTTCCTGCAGCCTTCACGGTATCGCAGGTTGATCTCAAACAGCAACACAACGGATTGCCGACAGGCGGCAGAGTCTCCAGAGCAGAGGGCGTCAAGTGCGCGCGCTGCTGGCTTATCAAGACGGACGTAGGAGCCGACGTCGCGTACCCCGATGTGTGCGCCCGCTGTGCGGCGGCGATCCGAGACAACGAGGGCCAAACGGGAGGCTAAATCCGATGGCTGCCTATCGCACGACGCTTCAACTTCTGACTGTGTTCTGTGCGGCGATGGTGGTTTGTTCGGCAAGCGTGCAGGAGGCTGCGCCGCCAGAGGTCAAGCCGGGCTATGAAGAGCTATTCGAGGCCGGGCGGCTGCTGAAGTCCTGCCCGGCTCTCGATGCGGCGACCGAACCGGGCGCGACACTGTTTCAGAAAAGGATGGCGCTCTCGGATAAGTCCGTTGTGCGGGCGTTCGACCTGCTGCGCGCCTGGCTGGAGCGAGGCGTTTTGCCGCCAGGGTTGGTCATAGATGCCTCTTCAGACGGCCTGACGCCCGCGCTCTCCGGCATTCGCGCCCTGGCGCGTGCGCTATACGTGAAGGAGTATGTCTTGCTGGCCGATGGGCGCGTCCGCGAGGCCATAGACGTTACACGTGATGGCCTGCGCCTCGCGCATAGCATTCAGAGCCATAATCTGGTCGCCTGGCTGTCGGGGCAGGCGATCCAGGCGATAGTGGTCAAGGGGCTATCCACCCATCTCGAGGAACTGTCCGCGCGGGATTGTGACTATCTGTCCCAACTGGCGCAGGACTGGACCAGTTCGCCCGATACGCTGTCTCTGGCATTGGAACGTGAACGGCAGGGGACGTTGCTGGAACTTCGCAAAGCCTTTGCAGACAAAGGGCGGGAGGGTCTTCGGCAACTGGCCCAGGAGTTACAGGGCGAAGAAGATGCAGGCCCGAATATCGCGGCGCAGATAGAGGCGCTTCCCACGCGCGCGGTACAGGAGTTGCTGGCGCAGACAGAAGCGCAGATCAATGCGACCTTCCGCAAGCTTCAGATCATGCTGAGAACGCCTTATTGGGAGCGTGGATCGCTGGCGCTTCCGACCGAGGAGAGTGCGGAACCCGGCGCGCGTCTGGCAGCGCAGTTCACACGCCTGCTGCTGCCGGTTTTTGAGCAGGTGCTGGATCGGCAGACCCGACAGCAGGCTGTCGAGCGACTGCTGGGCTGCCATGCCGTCATTCTGCGCTACCGATGGGAACATGACCGGCTTCCGGTATCTCTGGCGGAACTGAAACTAGGCGAGTGGGCGCTAGACCCCTTCAATGGTCAGCCGTTCGTCTATAAACCATCGGGGACGACGTATCGGTTAGAGAGTATCGGGCCGATGGCGCGCGACGATAACAGCAGGCCCGTATCCGGTCAGCACGTGCCGGTAACCCTGACTTTCGGTGGCAGATAGCAGAGAGGGGAGAGGAATATGGCAGAGACGCCGAGGCGCACGGACATCAACTTCGAGGAGTTCCGCAAGCTGCTGCTCAAAGAGCGTAAGCGCCTGATGCAGGAACACAGCAAAGAGCGCACCGACATGAACGAGGAGAGCGACGACCTGATTGACAACGAACTCTCCAGCTACGACATCAACGAGCCGGGCGACGCGGCGACCCAGCTCTACGACCGGGGCCGCTTCGAGGCGCTGGATGAGAACACCAGAGAGATGCTGCGGCGGATAGACATCGCCCTGGAACGTATCCAGAATGGAACCTATGGCATCTGCGAAGTCACCGGGAAACCGATCCCGGTGGAGCGGCTGCGCGCGCTGCCCTGGGCGACCATGACGGTCGAGGCCGCAGAACGGACGGATCGCTAAGACGATGGCATTGGAAACCGAACGCCAGAAACCCTCCGGCGCTTATCTGGGTATCGTGCCGGCGCGCGCCATACGGCCTGCGACCTTCTATCTCATCGCGCTGCTCGTCTTCGGCAGCGATCAGTGGAGCAAGGCGTGGGTGCTGCGTACTCTGAGCTGGGAACAGACGGTGCCGATCATCGGCAACATCTTCTCCCTGACGCTCACGCACAACACCGGCGGGGCGTGGGGCTTCCTGCCCTCCGGCAATCTGCTCTTCGTCGCCTTTGCCTCCATCGCGGTCATTGCGCTGCTGTTCGCCTATCATCGCCTGTCGCATGTGCCGCTGCTGGTCGGGGCGGCGCTGGCGCTGGCGCTCGGCGGCGCGCTCGGCAACCTGCTCGACCGCCTGCGCTATAGCTACGTCGTAGACTTCTTCTACTTTCATGTCGGCAGCTTCCACTGGCCGATCTTCAACATCGCGGACTCGGCCATCACCTTCGGCATCGCGCTTCTGCTGTTCCACTTCTTCCGCGCGGCGCGGGCGGAAGCCGGGGAACTGGAGAATGCCGCCTCGAACCCTCTCTCGACCCAGGAAGGAGAGGGGTAAAAAGCCATGCATCCTGTACTGTTCCACCTCGGCTCTATTCCCATTCGCGCCTACGGCACGCTGATCGTCCTCGGCTTTCTCGTGGGACTGTGGCGGGCCATGCGCGTCTGCGCCGTCCGCATGGCGACCGAGCCAAAAGACTCGCCGCGCCGCATCAGCCCGGACACCGCCTTCGATCTGGGCGTCATCGGCCTGCTGGTCGGGCTGCTCGGTGCGCGGATACTGTTCGTGCTGCTGGACTGGGGCAGCTACTCCAATAACCCGTGGGAAGCCTTCAAATTCTGGGAGGGCGGGCTGTCGCTGCACGGCGGGATGCTGTTCGGCATCCTCTATCTCATCGGCTACTGCTGGCGCAAGCGCGTCTCCATTCTGGCGATGGCCGACCTCGCCGCGCCCTCCTGGGCTATCGCCTACGCCTTCGGGCGCATCGGCTGCCTGCTGAACGGCTGCTGCTATGGCGCGGCCTGCGCGCTGCCCTGGGCCGTGCGCTTCCCGGACGAGCAGCATCCGGGCCTGTTGACGCCGCCGAGCCACCCGACCCAACTCTACGGCACGCTCTTCAACCTGGTCTTCTTCTTCCTGCTGATCCGCTGGGAAAAACGCCCGCGCCGTGACGGAGAACTCTTCTTCGGCTATATCGCCATGTACGGCTTCTATCGCTTCGTGGTGGAGATGTTCCGGGCGGGCGCGACCTCGACCTACCTGATTCCGAGCCTGCATCTGACCGATACGCATGTCGTCAGCGTGCTGATGGTCATCGCAGGTCTGATTGGGATCGCCTGGCTGCGCCGCCATCGGCCCGCCGTGCTGGATGCCGCGCAGCAGGCGGGCGTCGTGGCGGCGGCAGAACCGGTGTCCGCGCCGCGCCCGAAGGAGGCCCGCTAAGATGGCGAAGATCGTAGGGATCACGTGCAGCACGCTTCCGGCGACGGAGAACGCGGTCACGCGGCAGGCGCTCAACCGTACCTATGTCTGGGCCATCGAGCGGGCAGGCGGCGTGCCGGTCATCCTGCCGGTGACGCAGGAGCCGGACGTGATCGCGCGTTACCTGGGCGTGATAGACGGGCTGCTGCTCTCCGGCGGCGTGGACATCGCGCCCGAACGCTACGGCCAGGAAGCGCACCCCTGTCTCGGCGAGGTAGATGCAGATCGGGATGCCACCGAACTCCCGCTGATCCAGGAGGCGCTCGCGCAGGACGTTCCGATCTTCGCCATCTGCCGGGGCATCCAGGCGCTCAATGTGGCGATGGGCGGCACGCTTTATCAAGACTTGCCCTCCGAACGCCCCTCCGACATCCTCCACCAGCAGGCCGCGCAGAAACGGCCCCGCCATGAGTTCAGCCATGCCATCGCCATTGCCGACAGCCGTTTACGCGGCATCGTCGGAGCCGAGGAGATGTTGACCAACTCGTTCCATCATCAAGCCCTGCGGGATGTCGCGACCGGGCTGGTCGAGACGGCCCACGCGCCGGACGGCGTGATCGAGGCGGTCGAGAGTCCGGCGCACCGCTATGTCGTCGCCGTGCAGTTTCATCCCGAAGACACCGCGCCGTATGACGAGAAGTCCCGGCGTCTCTTCGAGGCGTTCGTCGCCGCGCTCTAAAGCGCCCACTTCTCATTAACCCCTCCTTTCATGTGAGGCTGAAGTCAAAGCCTATCGTGCAGAACGAAAAGCCAGGGAATCCGCAGACTGATGGAAGCGATACCACTGCCCGTTGTGGTCTTCGATACCGGGACGGACTACCGCATTATGGACCCGATGACGTTTATGCAAGCGTTATCTCAGGCGAATGCCCAACCTGGAAACCAGGCATGACCTTGTGATAGTTCATCGTGTCGTAAGCGAGCGGAGGAACAGAAGAGACAAAAAAAGAACCTGTATCAGCCGATGCCGATACAGGCTCCATCGTAGTCTGATGGACTTCTAATGAAAAGGAGGACATGCGCTACTTATACTACGCGGCAGCGCCGCCAAATGTTCCCGATATTGTGGAATGCCCCAAATGCCTCTGACTGCGCCCCTTCTCCTCTGTTTTGACGCGCCGCCCCCTGCAGTGAAACCCCTCGCGCCTACAGCCTCCATAAATCTTAATCCCTCATTTTGCGAATCCGGCAAGGATATTTACCAGGCCGGTGCGAATAACAGGAGCAGAGGGCGGCGCGGGTCGCCGCCGGAGAAGCAGTGACTTATGATGATCAGGCTCTTTGTTCTTCTGGGCGCTCTCAACGCCTTTCTGTCCGTCGCGCTGGGCGCATTCGGGGCGCACGCGCTCAAGGAGCGGCTGACCGCAAACGGAATGCTGGCGACCTATCAGACCGGCGTGCAGTACCATATCGCGCACGCTTTGGGGCTGATTCTGATCGCGCTGCTGGCCGAACGCTGGCCGAACAGCCCCCTGTTAGCCTGGTCGGGCGGACTGCTGCTGGCGGGCATTGTGCTGTTCTCCGGCAGCCTCTACGCGCTGGCGGTCAGCGGCGTGCGCGTCCTGGGAGCCATCACGCCGTTCGGCGGCGTCTGCTTTCTGGCAGGGTGGGCGCTGCTCGTCGTGGCAGCGATTCAGGCGGCGCGCTGACGGAGAACAGGCGCGCATCTTATGGGAAAGGACGGGCTGACATGGTTCCGATCATAGACACGCATCAGCATCTCTGGGATCTTTCGCGGTTTCGGCTGCCCTGGCTGGCGGGCGGCGGGCCGCTGGCAAAAAGCTATGTCACGTCCGACTACCTGCAAGCCATCGAAGGGCTGAACGTCGTCAAGGCGGTCTATATGGAGGTGGACGTAGACCCGGCGCAGCACGTGGCGGAGGCGGAGTACGTCCTAGACCTGTGCCAGCGCGACGATAATCCGACGGTCGCGGCGGTCATCGGCGGGCGGCCCGCGTCGGATGGTTTCCCGGCCTATATCGAACGCTTTGAGGGCAGTCCCTATATCAAGGGCGTGCGCGAAGTCCTGCATAGCGCGGACAAGCCGCCCGATCTGTGCCTGGAACCGGCGTTCGTGCAGGGCGTTCGGCGGCTCGGCGCAAAGGGCCTCTGCTTCGACCTCTGTATGCGCTGGCAGGATTTGGGCAACGGCCTGAAACTGGTAGACCTCTGCCCGGAGACGCGCTTTGTGCTGGACCACTGCGGCAATCCTGCCGTCCAGACCGACGACCGCGCGCTGTGGGAGCAGACGGTGGCGCAGATCGCTACGCGCCAAAACGTCATCTGCAAGATCAGCGGCATCGTCGCCTCCGCGAAGCCGGGAGTCTGGACTGCCGAGGATCTCGCGCCTATCGTGAACTACTGTGTCGAAGCCTTCGGCAAAGACCGCGTCATGTTCGCCAGCGACTGGCCCGTCTGCACGATGACGGCCTCCTACCGGCAGTGGGTGGAGGCGCTGCAACAGATCGTGCAGTCCTGGAGCGAGGCCGAGCAGCGCAAACTGTTCCACGACAATGCCGCCCGCTTCTATGGCCTGAATTGAGAACGTCGAATCCCTGTCAAGGAACGTCTCCATGTCGTCCACGCTGCTGCCCGTCGTTGCGCCCTCCTCCGAACTGGATACGCAGATAGCTTTCTACCGCGCGAACAGCTATCTTGTGCTGCCGGGCCTGCTCTCCCCGCAGGAGGTCGCGGCGCTCAATGCGGCCATTGACCGCGATCAGGCGCAGAATCCGTTCATGTGGCACAACGAAGACGAGCCGGACTACAACTGCAATCTGCTGCTCACCGAGCCGATTTTCGAGACGGTGATCCGGCAGCCGCTGGTGCTGGCCCTGCTGCGGAGGTTGATGGGGGGGCCGTTCTGTTTCGAGGAACTGCTCGTGCGGCACTCCGGCCCCCGCGACCGCGCGCTGCCGACCGACTGGCATCGGAGCCAGGAACACTGGCGGGAGCATCCGCTCCATCTGGACTATCCGCAGGTCCTCTACTATCTGACCGATGTGGATGAGACGACGCACTGTCTCACGCTCAGCCCGGAACCGGCGGAGGGAGAGATCCTGGAACCTGCCGAGCAACTGGAGCGGCGCGGGAGCGTGCATTTCTATGGCCGGGCGGGTTCGGCGATCCTCTTCAATTCGGCGCTGCTGCACGGCACGACGTATCGCCGGACGAGGCGGCCGCGCCGGGCCGTGCAGGTCTTCTACGGCCATGCCGACCGCCCTCCGTTGAGCCAGGTGACGCTGATGCCGCCCCGGCTCTGGCGCGACCATCCCGACCCGGAGATACGCCGCTTCTACGGCAAACTCAACCGCTACAGCCAGGTCATGCTTCAGGTGCTGGGCATCTCGACTCCCTGAAAGGCTACTCCTCCCGCGTGAACGGCAGCGTCCATCTAATTAGGCAAGCGCTTAATCAGAGGTCTACCTAATCAGTGGCGATCTGTCAAGGCGTTTTTTGGACGCGGGGTTGAAACCCCGGTCTGAAGTTGCCAAGCCTGCCTGCGCAGGCTCCCCTGTAGGGGCGCTGCAAGCAGCGCCCTGAGTCCGCCAAAGGTGGACTTCGCAATTCCAGACCGGGATTTCAACCCCGCGTCTCCATCACCGCATCAATCGCCGCCATCAGGCGGATCGTCTCCGCCAGGGCCGCGCAGACGCGCCGATAGTGCGCCAGGTCGTCGTAGGTGAGCGTGCGGCCCTTCCGATCCTTGAGCCACTTGGCGCAGACTTGATAGCCGCCGACCTGAAACGCCCACACCTCCGGCGCGACTCCCTCGAAATACTGCGTCTTGTTGATCCAGACGCGCCCCGGCGTGCCGTCCGCCGTCGGCTCCGTATAGCGCACCGCTTCCACGAGATGGCTGCCCTCTTCGGGATAGGAAGGTAGGTTCGCGCCCGTCGTCTCCATCAGGTGCAGGGCCACGAGTTTGTCGCCCAACGGGCAGAGCGCGCGGAACTGGGCGGCATCGCGTGGGAGCGGCAGGCGCGGGAAGTCTATTTTCAGGAACTCGGCGTAGCGGCGGCGGTAGGCCGGGGAGTGGAAGACGGCATACATATAGGCGAACACGTCTTCCGGGCCGAAGGTCTGTTCGCGGTCGCCTTTACCATCGGGGACGAACGCCATGCCGACCCGTTCCGCGAAGGCCGCGACGAACTCCGGCGCGAGATTGGGGCGGCGTCCGTCCGGCGCGTCGGTCGGTGCGTCTTCCTCGAACAGATGCGCCTTCGCTCCATTCGGGTAGAGGTAGAGCGGAAATAGTTGTGCGTTATCCAGT
>DASRGL010000524.1:0-9491 GCA_035651115.1 Chthonomonadaceae bacterium | reverse complement strand
AGCGACGACGAGCAGTTCGCCTACACGCCGCCGCCGGGAATGCCCCTCTGGAAACCTGGGGAGCCGATAGACCTGATGGCGCGGCGCGAAGGGCCAGCTAAAGAGGGTTAAACCGCCGGCTTCCACGAAAGTTCGCCGTTTCCGTAAAAAAATCGCGCCCAAAGGCATGTTCGCCCGCTCGTTAGCGTCATAGGACGAGTCTTTGGTGTATACTGTTGCCTATGGGAGTGATGATCCGGTTTACTGCGGAACCGTGCGAAATCGAGCGGATGCTGCGTTACCTGACGCGCCGGATGCCGGGCGGCGTGCGGCTGGTGCCTCTGGAAGGCAAAGATCGCCACGATCTGCGCTTTCGGCGCACGTCCCGCCCCCTGCTGACACGCCTGGAAACGGACGACCGCCCGACGGCCTGGGGGCTGCGCGCCGGGGCGTATGATGCGGCCCCCTTCGTCCGGCAGGGCAATGGGACCGGGCCGCTCTGCGTCGAGGCGGAGGCGTCGCATCTCATCGTGCTGGACCTGGGCGCGGCGCAGGGCGCGGCGCGTCAGCGCGAGGGCCTGCTGTACGTGCGCGACTGGCCGGAACCTCCGGACGAAGACGGCTCTGCCGACTCCGATCTCACTTTCTCCAAGCATCTGCTCGAACGCTGCGCGCGCAGTATCCGGCGGCGTGGCCGCTTCGAGGACGGGCGCTGGCATCTTCCCGGCTGCCTCTCGCAACCTCCCCTGACCCCTCCTTCGTAAGGAGGGGAACCGCTCCCTTCTTAAGACCAGGCTCTTCTGCGGATGAAATTCCCCCTAACGTCACGGCGTAGATAAGGTAATATTTGTAGTAGGGCTTTGCTCTGATTCGGCCCTCGGAGGAGGGCCGTGATGCCGCGAAGGAGGCGCAGAAGAGGATGATCCGAACGCCCATCTATTTCGACAATAACGCGACCACCCCGACCGATCCGCGTGTCGTAGAGGCCATGCTGCCCTACTTCACCGAGCATTTCGGCAACGCCGCCAGCCAGACTCATAGCTTCGGGTGGACGGCGCAGCAGGCGGTCGAGACGGCGCGCAAGGCCATCGCTGCGGCCATCAACGCCAGTCCGCGCGAGATCGTCTTCACGTCGGGCGCGACCGAGTCGGACAATCTCGCCATCAAGGGCGTCTCGGAAGCCTACGCCGACCGGGGCAGCCATATCGTCACGGTGCAGACGGAACACAAGGCCATCCTCGACTCGTGCAAGCATCTGGAAAAACACGGCTTCCAGGTCACCTATCTCCCGCCGGAGCCGGACGGCCTGCTCGACCTGAACCGGCTGGCCGACGCCATTACCGAGAAGACCATTCTCGTCTCCGTGATGCAGGCCAACAATGAGATCGGCGTTGTGCAGGACATCGCCGCTATCGGCGCGCTGTGCCGGGAACGGGGCGTCCTGTTCCACACGGACGCCTCGCAGAGCCTGGGCAAAGTCCCGCTCGATGTGGAGGCGATGCACATAGACCTGGCCTCGTTCACCGCGCACAAGCTCTATGGGCCGAAGGGCATCGGCGCGCTCTACGTGCGGCGGCGCGATCCGCAGGTGAACCTCGCGATCCAGATGGACGGCGGCGGACACGAGCGCGGTTTCCGCTCCGGCACGCTGAATGTGACCGGCATCGTCGGCTTCGGCAAGGCGGTCGAGATCTGTATGCAGGAGCGGGAACAGGAGACGGCCCGGCTCGTCCACCTGCGCGACCGGCTGAAGCGCGGCCTGCAGAGCGCGCTGCCGAACGTCTGCGTCAACGGCCATGAGACGCAGCGATTGCCCGGCAATCTGAACGTCTCGTTTCATGGCGTCGTCAGTGACAGCCTGATGATGGGCCTCAGCGACGTGGCGCTCTCCTCCGGCTCGGCGTGTAGTTCCGGCTCCCTTGCCCCCTCCTATGTGCTGAAAGCCCTCGGCCTGCGCGAGGAGACGGCGCTCTCCGCGATCCGCTTCGGTCTGGGCCGCTTCAACACGGAGGAAGAGGTAGACTATGTCATCGGGCGCTGCGTCGAGGTCGTCCGGCGTCTGCGCGCCCTGTCGCCGCTCGTGGAGGAGTAGGCCGCCATGTCCTACAGCGAACTGGTACGGGATCACTACGACAACCCGCGCAACGTGGGCGCGCTGGATAAGAACGATCCACATGTCGGCACGGGGGTGGCGGGCGCGGCGGCGCGCGGCAGCCTGATCCGCCTTCAGATCAAAGCCGACCCGCAAACGCTGGCTATCGAGGACGCCAAGTTCAAGACCTTCGGCTGCGGCTTCTCCATCGCGGCCAGTTCCCTGGTGACGGAGTGGCTGAAGGGGCGGACTCTGGAGCAGGCGCGCGCGATCACGCCGGAACAGATCGCCGAGGAGTTGGCCCTGCCGCCCGAAAAGTTCTATTGCGCGGCGCTGGCGGAAGAAGCGATCCAGGCCGCCATTCAGGACTTCGAGCAGAAGCAGATTGCCTAAAGCCGTAAACGCCCCGGCAAGATAGGTTTCGGAGCGGACAGGCTACTGTCGAGAGCCAGAGTCGAAGGAATATTGCTGAGTGGCCTGCGGCCCAGTGTCCTGCGGACACGATGCAGATTGGAAGCTGGAGCCTATTCATGCAGGCAGGTGCGGAGCGAAACACTACGGAGCCATGTAACGGAACCGTCGGCTGCGAGGAGTCAGGCCGGGAGTTTATGCGGTGTCCGCAGGACACTGGGCCGCAGGCCACTCAGCGACGGGATTTATCCCCATCGTATCCAATGCCCCTAGCCTCGTAGCCAATACCGATGACTCCCAGTTCATCCCTGAAACAAAAAAGGAGAGCGATGATGAAAGTTCTGGTGACAGGGGCAAGCGGGCGCATCGGGGCCAATATCGTCCGTGAACTGCTGCCGCACGGGTACGAAATCCGGGCGGCGGTGCGGCCCGGCACGCCCCGCGCCGCCAAGCTAAAAGCGTTCCCGGTCGAGATACTGGAGAGCGACCTGCTGGATCGCGAATCGCTGGCGCGCTCGGTCGAGGGCTGTGAGGCGGTGGTGCATAACGGCGTCCTCTTCACCGGCGATCCCGTGCAGATGGTGGCCGGAAGCCTGGAAGCGACCGCGACGCTGCTGGAAGCCGCGCGGCAGAACGGCTGCACGCGCTTCGTGTTCATCAGTTCGATGTCGGTCTATGAAGGCCCGGCCTATCGCCCCGGCGACCCGATCCGCGAGGAGGAGGCGATCCCGAACATCACCAGCGTCTACGGCGCGTGTAAGCTGGCGGCGGAAGCCCTCTGCAACGCCTACTGGTTCCAGCATCGCGTGCCGGCCGTCAGCCTGCGCCTGCCGATGGTCGTGGCAGGCGCGGAACTGCTGCGCGACGGCTTTCTACTGGAGACCTGGCGGGAGCGGGCCGCGCAGGATGCGCGCCCCGAACGGGCCGCCTGGCGGGAAGCCATCGAGGAAGCCTGGGGGCAGGGCAAGCGGCTGGTCGTGCCGCTGAATGCGGACGGTACGCCCTGGAAACGCCACTTCTGCGACGTGCGCGATGCGGTCACGGCCGTGCGACTGGCGCTGGAAGCCCCGGAAGCGCCGGGCCGCGCTTATAACATCGCCAGCGTTCCATTGCGCTACGACGAAGCCGCTGACGCGCTGGCCGAACTCTCCGGCTGGCAGATCGCGCGCCTCCGCTTCCCGGACGACTATCGCTACGAATTTGCCCTCAACCGCGCCGCCGAGTTCCTGGGCTATCGTCCGCGCTTCACCGGCCCGGAGATGATTCGGGACGCCTGGAAGCAGCAGGCCGGCGAGGAGGTCCCCGGCCTCATCGCGCCCTGAAGAGCCTCCGAACAGGCGTCCGCCCCGCGCCCACGCTGTGGACGCGGGGCGGCGGAATCAGGACACTCACGGCGCGGTAGCCGCCCGAAGCCGCTATTTCGGCCCGACGCACTTCCATCCGGCAGCGGCGCTGGCGCTCAGATACGCGCCTCCCGTCACCGTCGCCCCATTCAAGTACCAGACTGCCAACTGCCCGGTCGTGCCGTTCTGGAACACCAGGTCCGGCTTGCCGTCCCCGTTCATATCCGACACGGCCATCACCCCCCATCCGAGCGCCTGCTTCTTGCTGATATACTGCCCGCCCACAGCCTGCACGCCGTTCATGAGCCAGACGGCCATCTGTCCGGTATTGGGGTTCTGGAAGAACAGATCGGGCTTGCCATCGCCGTTGGCATCCCCGCTGCCTACGCACGCCCAGCCCACCTGCTGGATTGGCGTGACATACGAGCCGCCCACGATGGCGCTGTTGTTGAGCCGCCAGACCGCCAACTGCCCGGTCGCGGGGTTCTGGAAGACGATGTCGGGATAGCCGTCCTGGTTGACATCGGCCAGCGCCACGACCTTCCAGGCGGTGGACTGCTTGATGGAGAGGTAGGCTCCGGCCAGGAGGGTGGTGTTATTGAGATACCAGATCGCCATCTGCCCGGTGGTCGGGTTGTGCCAGAGGAGGTCGGGCTTGCCGTCCTGGTTGAAGTCGGCGGTTCCCGCGCAGTTCCAGCCTGCCGCCTGGTTGGGCAGGATATTGCCGACATCGAGGCGCGTGGAGTTGTTCATGTACCAGACGGCCACCTGCTGGGCCGAGGCGTTCTGAAAGAGCAGGTCTCTTTTTCCATCCCCGTTGAAATCCACGCGGGCGAGGTCTGCCGGGGTCGCTTTCGTCAGAGAGATGTCGTCCACGCAAAAGTCGTCGCCCTTCGCGCCCCAGTTCGGATTGACGTCCAGCAGACTGAACGTCAGGCTGGTCTTGGAGCCGGAGTTGAGGACGACAGAGAACTTCTGCCAGGTTCCGGGGCTGCTGGTGAGGGGAAAGTCGTTTCCCAGTTGCGCGCCGTTGAGCAGGACGCGCAGCGTCGTCGGGTTCTGCGCATAGGCAGGCGTGGCCCAGAAGGAGAAGACATAGGGTGTATTGGCCGTGACAGCGACGGTCTGAGACCAGAACGCCGCCGCCGTACTCCCTCCGCCGTCCACAAACTGCATGTTCCCCGTACCGGTCGTGTGGTCGCCGAAGGAGGCATAATCGTTGACATACGCCGTCCCCGGGTTCGTGACGATACCGTACTGTCCCGCGCTGGTAGAGACCGTCGTGATAAGGGTGTAGTGGCTGGTAAAGCCGGTATTGCCGGCGCTGAAATCGCCGTTGGCGACCAGGTTTTGAGCCTGGGCCGCGGAAGTCAGCAGCGCACTCAGCGCGGTCAGCGCAGAGAGCTTCTTACAGAGATGGAGTCGCATGGCGTTGAGTTCCTTTGGATTTCCTGAGCAGGAATCGAGTGGCAAACGAGATATTGGCACGGCGGCGAATCGGAATAGCGCGGCAGAGACGCCGGCGTTCCTGCCTCTCCGTTCAGGCTGCAGAGTTCTCCACCGGCGCGGGCGGGGTTCCTGTCGGGCAGCTAGAGCCGTTCAGAATGCGCGCGGCCCTGCTGGGCGCGGGAACTGCGCGGCCTGTAGGCGGCGACCGACCGCTCATCCAGCAGCCGTTTGCCGTACCTCTCGATATACTTGAGCTTGCCTGCCGCCATCGCATAGTAGAGCGCCGCGCGGCTGATGCCCAGCTTCGCGCAGGCTTCCTGCACCGTCAACATGGTCGCCTCCCGGAACGTTATCAGCGAAATTGTAACGGCGGTTTGGCAAGATGTCAATCGGTTATCTTGACAGATTGTCAATCCGGGACGAAAGAGGGAAACAGGAGCATGGAGGGCGTCGGTCTATGGAAACCAGCGCCGCGCGAAGGTCCATGCGGGAGAGGGCAGGGGCGAAGGCGAGGAGAACCGGGCGCAAGGTTTGCGCCCGGGATGCCGGGGGCGAGCCTGACCGCTCACCACTAGACTTCCTGCAAACGTGGCCGGGTACGGAAAGTACCCGTCTCGGTGGCCTACGGCCAAGCGTCCTTCGGACGCGAAAAACAGACTTATGCAGGAAGCCTAATGACGTTTATGCCGGAGATGCCGGAGGCGAGTCCTTCTGCTGCGCTAACCGCACATCGGCGACGAGGCACACCGAGGTAAGGGCAGGCGGCGACGATTCAGGCGAGCGGCTATCGAGGACCTCGCGCACCTTGCGCGCCAGGACGGCCAGCGTGAAGGGCTTCTCCAGCAGGCTGCCGGGGAAGGGGCCGCTCTCGATGCGTTCGAGCGGATGACCGACATAGCCGGAGACGAACAGGACGTGCAGGGCTGGATTGATCGCTCGCAGACGCTCGGCCAGTTCCTGCCCGCCCACCTGCGGCATGACCACGTCGGTCAGGAGGAGGTCTGTCTTGCAGATCGTCTCGAAGGGGAGGGACAGGGCTTCGCCGCCGTTCTGCGCCTCGATGACCGTATATCCCAGGCTCTGGAGGGTCTGCGCCGCCAGCCTGCGCAGCAGAGGCTCGTCCTCGACGACGAGGATGGACTCGGTGCCGTGGGGGAGAGGGGTTTCCTCCGGGGGCGGGCCGGTCGCGCCCTCCTCGGCGGCGGCAGGCGGCAGATAGATGGTGAAGGCCGTGCCGATGCCGACTTCGCTCTCGACGGAGATATAGCCCCCGCTCTGCTTGACGTTGCCGTAGACGGTCGCCAGGCCCAGCCCCGTTCCCTTTCCGACCTCTTTCGTGGTGAAGAACGGCTCGAAGAGGTGCGCCTTGACCTCCTCGGTCATGCCGACGCCCGTATCGCTGACCGCCAGCAGGATATATTCGCCGGGAGGAACGTGGCGGTGCGGAGCCGATAGGGTCGCGCGGCGTATCTCGACGGTCAGGCGGCCGCCGCGAGGCATCGCGTCGCGGGCGTTCACGGCCAGATTCACCAGAACCTGCTCCATCTGGTTCGGGTCCGTTTGTACCCAGAGCGCCTCATCGTGCAGCACGACGGCCAGTTCGACATCCTCGCTGATCAGGCGGCGCAGCAGGGGAGCCAGGCCCGACACCAGCGCGCCCAGGTCTACACGCTTCGGCTCGACCCGCTGCCGCCGCGCGAAACTGAGAAGCTGCCGGGTCAGCCCGGCAGCCCGCTCCGCCGCCTGCTCCACATGGCCGAGATTCTGCTCCAGCTCACTGCCCGGTTCCGCCTCCATCAGGGCGATCTGGGTGTAGCCCAGGATGGCCGAGAGCAGATTATTGAAGTCGTGGGCCACGCCGCCCGCAAGCTGGCCGATGCCCTCCATCTTCTGCGCCTGCCGCAGCTGTTCCTCCAGGCGGCAGCGTTCCGTCACGTCCACCGCGACCCCGCCGACCAGCGTGCCGCCGAGCGCGTCCGGGACAGGAAACCGATAGAGGAGGAACTGTCCGGGCGTGCCGTCAGCGCGGGGGATCGTCTCCTCGGTGGCAAGTATCTGTCCGGTCTCCAGCACCCGGCGGCTGTTCTCCTGAAAACGCTGCGCGATCTCCGCCGGGAAGAGATCGAAGGCGCTCCGGTTCCGCGCCGTCTCGTCGGCGAGACCGGCGAGGCCGGCATACGCCTGGTTCCTGTAGACCAGGCGGCCCTCTGCGTCGGTGATCCAGGCAGCGGCGGGAACGTGATCCATGAACCGCTGAAAGCGCTCCTCGCTCCGACGCAGTTCTGCCAGACGGTGTTCGCGCTCCTCCTCGTTGGTAATGTGCGCATGATAGGCTTGGTACAGGAAGATCAGGATCGGCAGAGCGAGCATCTGACCGGCGCTTGCGCCGAAGAGCAGGAAGAGCGCCATGGCGGCGGCGGCTCCCGCGAGATAGCTGGGGGCCGTCCAGAGGAACGAACCCCACACCTCCCGGAAGGAACGGGGCGAGCAGAGCGCGATCACGCCCGCGACGAGAGAGCTATTGACCGCGAAATAGACGAGGGCCGCAAGGACGGCGTGCGTGTGGGCCAGATGCACCGTGCCGACGTTCCCGCCGTTGAGGGCCGCGTAAGTCTTTCCCGTGAGCCAGGCGGTGATCGCCAGGGAGGCCGCATTGAAGGCAAGCTGATGCCAGGGAACGCGGCGGGGAAACAGCCCGGCGCTCACCCCGGAGACGATGGCAGCCAGCAGGCAGGCCCGCAGGCCGAGCGTGACCAGCGCGGCGAAAGTGACGAAGAAGCCGAGGGAGAGAGTCCCTTTTTCGCTCTTGCGGGCGGAGCGGACGAGCCGCACCGTCTGGCTGCCTGCGGCGGCGGCTAACGCCAGGACGAAGGCGGTGGGATAGAGCGGGAGGCGGTCTCCGGGCAGCGGCGGCAGGGCGAAGGTCGCGACAACCGTCGCGGCTCCGAGCAGATAGATGGCCCAGATAAAGGCGCGCGCGCGCCTGCTATACGATTTCATGCGGATTTCTCGCAGGGCGATTATGAGACACTATTCTGTACGGCAGGAGAACCATTGGGATCAAACAGCAGCAGAGATTACCTCATTATAGGCCGAAAAATGACAAATTTGTAGAGTTTTACGAAATTTTGCAGGAAATTTTGTAACGACTTTAGAGCGGGGAAAAAGCTGCCAATAATACCGTACATTCGCCTGGACGCGAGGTGCGGCTCACCGCCGTGTATTACCTGATCTCTGAAGGAAGTTGTCATGTTATCGCTCCTGTCAATCCTGCCGAAGGAACGCACTCGCCTGGCGCATCGTTCCCGGCTGCTCATGGTTCGTGTGCCTGTGCGCCGGCTCTCTGCGGCGTTTCTGCTGCTGGCTCTGGGCGTCTGCTTCGCCTTGTCGCAGAGCGTCCGGGCGCAGGATGTCCGCCGCGCGGCCTTCATCGTAAAGGCCGCGCCCGACCTGGCGCGGGCCGTGCAGGGGGGCGCGTCCGCGCAGACCCTGCCGGTGATCGTCACCACAGACGGCAGCCCGATACCGTCCGCGTTCACCCGGTTCAGCGTGTCGTCGGAGGCCCCTGCCGCGCGTCCGGCCTGGCGTCCGCTCGGAGAGACTGCCTACGCTGCGACACTCTCCGCCGAACAGCTTGTCGCGCTCGCCGCCGATCCGCACATACGGCATCTCTCGCCCGACCGGCGGCTGCGCGCTTTCGCCGACTATGCGCCGCAGTCCGTTGGGGCCAACCTGGTCTGGCGGTCGCCGGGCGTCACGGGCCGGGGCATCACGGTCGCCGTCCTCGATACGGGCGTTGCGCCGCATCCCGATCTGAGTCCGAACACCCGCCTGGTGGGATGGGCCGACCTGGTCAACGGCCGCCCGATGCCTTACGACGACAACGGACACGGCACGCATGTGGCGGGCATTGTGGCGGGCAACGGGTTGATGGCCTCCATGCAGCGCTACAGCGTCTCGCTGACGCGCCTTGCGCCCGAAACGCGGATCGTCGGCGTGAAGGTGCTGGATGGGAACGGCGGCGGCAGCGTCAGCACGGTGGTGGCGGGCATCGAGTGGGTCCTCGCGAACCGCACGCGCTACAACATCCGCGTCCTGAACCTGAGCCTGGGCCATCCGGTTGCCGAGAGCTACAAGACCGACCCGCTGTGCCAGGCGGTGGAGCGGGCCTGGAAAGCCGGGATCGTGGTCGTCGTGGCGGCGGGCAACAGGGGCCG
>DASRGL010000523.1:0-14087 GCA_035651115.1 Chthonomonadaceae bacterium | reverse complement strand
AACGTCCGGCAGATCGGATTGGGGACCAGCATGTACTTGCAGGACTACGATGAACGGTTTCTGGCGACCTGGGGTTGGGGAGGCGTCCATCCCTGGCTTGTAACGCTCGAACCCTATATGAAGATCGGCGAGCAGGATGCTAACTGGAACCGGAACAAGGGATTGGCGCACTGCCCTTCCGATCCCGAGTCGAATATCAGCACGAGCTATACGGCCAACGCGCTGCTCTCCGCCGTCTTCTCGGTCGGCGCCCCGCCTATGTCGCCGGGCAAATCGCTTGCCGACATAGAGCGCCCCGCCGAAGTCGTATGGGCCACAGACGGTATACACCGGTATCAGAGCGGCACGGCGATAGATACGGAAACCGATCACATCCGGCCCTGTGCCAGCGATGAGCTATCGGGAACGGGCTGTGATTACGGCGATCTGCAAGTTCCCGACAATTCGGATGCCGCAGTTCAGTATTTCAGCCACTGGCTGAAGAGTGTGGACTACACCGACTTTACGAACGACTGGTGCTGCTCTTGTCCTGACGATACCGCCGGCGGGGTTAGCAGTCGGTGGGGCTGCAAATACCCGGCGTTTCGCCATAGCCGCAGCGGCCCGAAATCAGGCCTGGCAAATATGGCCTTTGCGGATGGTCATGCCAAAGCCGTGCGCTGGGGGACGCAGACGCCCGCCAACTGGTTCCCACTCCTAACAGACGCTCAGAAGCAGTTCTAAATCCTGGTTTCGGGTATCAGGTTCCGGGGAAACCCTACCCTGATACCCGAAACCTGATACCTGCCCCTTGCCTCTATGTTTAGGATGACTATGGTGCTACGACTTCTTACATCCCGCCCGGATCGGCGTGCGCTGGGCCGCCTGGAGATCGCCGTCTTTATCGTCCTGCTTCCTCTGGCCGTCTACCTGTGGAGCGCGCCCGGTCTTGCGGAGCGCGCTCTGTCCAGGGCCTCCCTGCGCGATCTGATCCGCACCTCGCAACAGCAGCCCGACAATCCCCGTGTCTTTTACTACCTGGGGCTGCGCTACCAGCAGCTAGGCGATATGGAACAGGCCAATGCTGCCTTTTCGCGGGCAGCGCAACTGCGTGTAGATGATGAAAAGAGCTGGCTCGCCTGGGCTGAGACCAGCGCATCTATCGGGAAAGACGAGGACGCCTTGCAAATCCTAAAGATGTTCTTGCAGACCCATCCTCGGAGCGCGCCCGCCCACTATGCCCTGGCCCAACTTTATCAGCAAAATGGGGCGTATAAACGCGCTCTGGAAGAAGCCAGAGCCGCCACACAGGCCAACGCGCAAGACCCGGATGTCTGGCGGATGGTGGGCGAGGAGGCTCTGCGGGCGGGCGTACCCGAGGAGGCCGAATCCGCACTGCGTCGGGCCGTCGAACTGCGTCCCGCCGACTGGCGCAATCAGACAGGTCTGGGCAACGCACTCGTGGAGCGCAAACAGAGCGAGGCCGCGCTTGTCTGCTTCCGGGAGGCCGTGCGCCTCGCGCCGCAGGAAGCTGTGGCGCATCTATGTCTCGGACGAGCCTTGCTGATGGCGGCGCATAGCGATTCGGAGGTCGAGGCCGCACGCCAGAGCCTGCTTCAGGCCCTCGCGTTGCAGCCGGAGATGGTTCCGGCCTATCTGCTCCTGGGCCAGAGTTATGCGCGGCAACAGCGCTGGCCGGAAGCGCGGCGCATCCTCGAACAGACGGAGCGGCTCGCGCCCCGGGAAGCAGATGTCGCGTTCGCCCTGTCCGGGGTCTATCGGCACACCGGCGATACGGCCCGTGCCAGACAGGAAGCCCGGCGCTTTCAACTTCTCAGTACCTATGCCCTGCAGAAGTATGACTTGATCGTCCGTGTCCAGCATCTGCCGAACGACCTGGGGATACGACTCGAACTGGCCCGGCTCTGCAAGGCGCACGGCGACTATTCCGATGCACGCTACTATTACCGCAGCATCCTGGCACGCGCGCCCAATTCGGCAACGGCGCAGCGCGAACTGGCGGCGCTGGAGGCGCAATACGCGCAGGAGAGCCATCCGGCCCGCCTCCTGTCGAGCGCTTCTATGACCCCCATGCCTTCCGTGACAGCCCTCCTGCAGGACGCGGATAATCTCTTTGCACAGGGAGATTTGGAGGCGGCCAAGAAAGCCTATCTGGGCGTACTTACGCGGGATCGCCACTCCGCCCGGGCCTATCAGGGAGTGGGCCTTATCTTGAATGCGCAGGGCAAAGTGGAGGATGCCCTTCTGTTTCTGGAACATGCCACCCGGCTGGCTCCTGATCTGCCTCAGGCGCAGTACACGCTGGCCCAACGGTATCGAGAGGCCGGGTTTGCCGACGAGGCGGCGCGGCGCATGAACCTGGTGGTGCGCGCTGCGCCCGACAATGCCGCTTACTGGTACGAACTGGGGATGGACTACGGCGATGCGGACAGCGCGAAGGCGGAGCAGGCGTATCAGCGCGCGGTGACGCTGGTCCCGGAGAATGCCGCGTATCGGCTCGATCTGGCAGACCGGCAGACGGACAACAGCCGATTTGCGGACGCGGAAGCCAACTATCGCCGGGCCGTCGCGCTGGCTCCCGACAACGCCGATGCGCTTTCCCGACTGGGCGGTTTCTTGTTGAGCGTCCGCCCGACAAAAGCCCGACAACAGGAGGCGCGGCGTCTGCTGGAACGCGCGGAGGCCCTTGCGCCGAGCAACGAATACGTCTGGTATAGCCTGGGCCGTCTGGCGATGCAGGAGGGGAACGCAAAACAGGCGGTGGCCTACTTCGAGCGCGTTGTCGCTCAATACCCAGATATTGCCGACGCCTGGTATGCGCTTTCGCGGGCCTATTGGCGTCTGGGCCTTTCTGCGCGTGCGGAGCAGGCCGACGCCAGATCGCGTCAACTCCGTCGGGACTACCTGGAGCGCGTCCATACCCAGGAACTCATTCGGTTGCGTCCCGAGGATCCCGCTCTTCATCTGAAGCTGGCCCACCTTTGCGCCAAAAAGGGAGAAAACGCGAAAGCCATCCTGGAATATCGGCTCTGCCTACAGTATGCGCCGCAGAATCAGGCGGCACACCAGGAACTCACTGCTCTCATGGCCGCTCTAAAAGCGCGAAGACAACTGCCTTCCCTATCTCTGCTCAGCAACATGGTTACCGCTATGGCGCACGCACGTTGAGTTATGGGCGTGTTGCAGGATGCGCTCCCTCCCGAACAACCCCCTGACGGTGCGCAGCGAGCAGGAGATCGAACTGTGGGACTCGCCCCTGTTCCTACTGCTGTTCATCGTGCCGCTGGCTCTCGAATGGTTCCTTCGCAAACGCCGGGGTCTGCTCTAACACTCGTTCCTCACCTTCAGCCTCTTCTTCCTATCTTCGCTCTGCGTGGCGGGAGAGAGAAGAAGCTTGTTTTCGGGAGTAGGTTCGGTAACCCCGTACACAAATCCGGTTCGACCTGGAGTTCGACGCGGGCTTTCAAGGCGGTACGGAAAACGGTTGCTGCAGCTTGCTGGATCCAACATAGAGGCGACGGCCCTGCCAGTAGGCTGCCTGGCCTTGCGCAGACCGGTCATGTCGTGGTACACTGGAAACCGCGCAGGCGCGAGCCTATTGCGCCCAAACTTTTTTGCAGTTTTTTGACGCGGGCCTTTAGCACTCGTTGGGCCTGCGCCGATAGAGGATATGGATCAGCCGATTTTACCCCCGGCGGGAGGGGCATATTCCCGTAATCTATAGTGACGGAGGTGGATAGATGCAACTCGGTACGCTTGTCAACGGAACCCTAACAAAATACAGGCTCTGTCCATCTGGAGATCACCTCTTGCCCTAATAACCGGGCCGGGAAATCTCGTTGCCGTTGCTTCATCTCAGGGACACGCGAGCCGTGCGGCCTCTCTCGTCGCGCACGCTTGTCGTCGCCTTCCCTTTGAAGCCGCAGGTGGACAGCGCCTGCGGCTTTATTGATTCTGCGGTAGGATGGACGCACTGGGAGAAGCAAGGTAATGCAGACGTGGCTCGAAAGGGCGCGAGACAGCGCAACGCTGTCTCAGACTGAAGCGCTGGACTCACTTGGACAACGGATCGAGAAGATGGCGGCCTACTACGCGCGGCAGTGCGGCGTGGAAGAGGACGACCTGCGCCAGGAAGCGTGGCTTGCCATTCTGGAGATGCTTCCCCGCCTCGATATGACGGTGGGGACGCCGGAACAGCATCTGCTCAAACGCGCACGGTGGCGCATTCTGGATACCGTTCGCTGGCAGCGACGGCGGAAACATATTCCGCTTTCGGAGATCGAACACACGACCTTCTATCTGGACGGGGGCAGCGATTTTGACCTGGGACGCCTGCTGGCCCGCCTGACGGTTCCGCAGCGGCGTATCCTGCGCGGCCTGATGGAAGGCTATACCTGGCGAGAGGTCGGGGCGCTGGTCGGCTGCACGTCGGCCAACGTCGCCTATCATGTCCGCCGTATCCGCGAAGCCTACGTCCAGCTTCAAGCGGAGTGAGCAACGCCGGCTCCAACAAAATCAGGGCCGTCTCCTGTTGGCGACGGCCCTTTTTGGCCTCGGATCACCACACGCTCACCTCGTCCCAATGCACCGGCGCGGCGCGCTCTTCCCGCCGTGCCACGCCGGAAACCGACAGGGGCCGTGTGCAAAACGGCCCCTGCCCCGCCAGCGGCAGAAACAACAGCGCCAGCGCATCGGCCCGATCGGGCGAAGGCAGGCCGCGCCGACGCATCTCGTCCTTGCTCTCGATCTGGATCTGCCCCGCCGACGTGTAGGTGTAGCGCAGGTTCGCCAGTTGCGCGGCCAGCTTCTCGTCGTGGGGCAGGCGGATGCGCCGCATTTTGAAGCGGTCGCGCAAGACCCAGTACGTTTGCGCGCGCAGGTTGAGGAACTGGTCGGCGTCGCGAAGAGCGAGGGGCCGCGCGCCGAAATGGACGGGAGCCAGGCCGGAGAGTCCCTGCTCCTCCAGCCGGTCTACCACGCCCGCCCCGACGCCGACCTCATCCACCACGACGGCCTCGGCCCGCTCCGCCAGCGCATGGGCGATCACGCGCCCGGCCACCTCCATCGTGTCCAGCCCTTGATACGTCCAGAGCCGCGTCACCACGTCGCCCCGCCGCACCGCGATAACGGTCTCATCCGCGCCGAACCGCGCCACGTCCACCGCCAAGATGCAGGAGGCAGGTGACGGGGAAAAACCGTCTTCCCCGTCACCCGACGCCTGGAACCTGTCACCTGCTTTCATCGCCTCCTCGATCCAGGAGAGTGCGATCAGGCTGTCGGTCGCCGACTCTGGGAATTCGCCCAGGACGCGCGCCCGAAACAGCCCGTTCGGGCGATAGCGCCGCCCCTGCCAGAGGACTATCTCCACGTTCGCGGCGGAGTCTGCTCTCTCGCCCTCCTTCTCCTCCTCGCACCAGTTGGCGAGACGGTCTTCTATCGCCTCGCGGGTGACCGCGCCGGGAATCCGCGACACGCCCTCCATGACGTTCGGATGCGTCAGCGCAGAGAGCGTATAGGTCTGCCAGCGCGGCGACTTGAACAGGCTGTAGAAGCGCCCGGTCGGCGAGAGCGGGTTCGAGATCGCCAGAACGCGGTTGTTGCCGCCCACGCAGACGCCCTCGACCGCGTCCCATATCTCCTCCGGCACGCCGCACGCCTCATCCAGCACGACCAGCAGGTTCTCCGCATGAAAGCCCTGGAAGCGCACCGGCTCGTCCGTGCTGAGGCCCATCGCGAAGTGGCCGTCGGCGATCTTGAGGCGCGTCTGCATCAGGCTGCCCTCCAGCTTCGGGCGCGCAGGTTCGACCTCTGCCGCGACGTTCACCGTATTATGCCGCCGCCGAATCTCCTCCCAGAGCAGCGACTCCACCTGCCGCCAGGTCGGCGCGGTCGTCAGCACGATGCTGGGCCGGTGACAGTAGAGGAACCAGAGCGTCAGGTCGGCGGCCAGATAGGTCTTGCCGACGCCATTGGCCGCCTTGACCGCCACGCGCCGATGCCCTGCCACCAGCGCCGCGATCTCCTCCTGCGCCTGCCACCAGCGAGAACCCAGCACCTCCCGCGCAAATCGGGCCGGATCGGTGCGATAGGGGGTGAAGTCCGGCGCGGCAACCCGGCTCGCTTCGGAAGCAGCCCCTTCTGCCGCAGAAGACGGCGGGAGCGCCGCACGAGACGCGCCCGCTCTCCGCCTGCCCCGCTGGGGAGCGTCTTGCGTTGTCCGACGCATCAGCCTCTCTCCTCTCTGCCGTGATGCTTCGCCGCGCGGCAGCCGTGCGCACTCTCCCGACAGCGCGTGGAGCAGTAGCGTCCATCCCCCAACCCGGCGACAAAAGGTTCCTCGCAGAACAGACAGCGTTGGATGCGCCAGGCGGCGCGGCGCGCAGGGCGATGATAGAGCGCATGACGGCTGAACTGCGCGAAGGTCAGGCCGACGGCGCTGTAGCACTTCTGCAAGGCGGAGCGCAGCAGTCGGGAGATCATCTGCTGTGTGGGCGCGGCGCAGGCCGATCGGCTCCCGAACAGCCGATGCCAGCGGTCGCGCAGTTCTCGTTGTGTCCAGCCGATCATCCAGCCGCGCAGGCAGGCGCGCTCCCGGCGCGTCAGGGGCGTGATGGAGGCCAGGAACGCCAGTTCGTCTATCGGCGATTGCGACGCGCTGGCCGCCAGATATTCGGCCAGCGCGTCCGTGCTGACGACGCAGCGCCCGCGCGAGTGCCGCGCCAACTGCGGCTCGGTGAAGGCCGGATAGTCGGGATCGCGCGGCAACGCCCTCAGCAGCGCGTCCGCCTGCTGCTCTAAGGCCGCTTCCCGCTCCTCCCAGGCGCTCGTATGCGCCAGAGGGCGCGCGTTCGCCCGCTCCCGCAAAGGCCCGCTCTGCGCGGAAAGCGATTCAGTCCGCAACCGTACCGTCATGGCAACCTCCTTTTCCGACCGGAAGAAGCATATCTTTGTCTACCTCTATGATAGCACAATGTTTGAAATCTGTCAACGAAAATTTTCGCCGACTTCCCGACCGGAATCGCTCCGGCCCGGCAGGAGTTCCGCCGCTCTCTCCTTAACAGAAGAGCAAATCGAGACGGCGGCGCTCTTCACCGAACGGCGCATAGGAAGGAACGACGCATGACAGATCAGTGGGCTGTGGATCGGTACGACAGGATGCCCTATCGGCGGTGCGGCAGGAGCGGTCTCCTGCTGCCCGCCATCTCGCTCGGCGCGTGGGAGACGTTCGGCGGCTATCGGGACGCGAGCGTGGCAAAGGACTGCCTGTTTCGCGCTTTCAATCTCGGCATCACGCACTTCGACCTGGCGAACAACTACGGCACGCCGCCCGGCAACGCCGAGATCGTCTGCGGCAAGATCATCCAGGAGATGCCGCGCGACGAACTGATTATCTCCAGCAAGGCGGGTTACTATATGTGGCCGGGGCCGTATGGAGAGTGGGGTTCGCGCAAATACCTCATCGCCAGTTGCGACCAGTCATTGAAGCGCATGGGCCTGGAGTATTTCGACATCTTCTATCATCACCGTCCCGATCCGAACACGCCGTTGGAAGAAACTCTGGCGGCGCTCGACCATCTGGTGCGGCAGGGCAAGGCGCTCTATATCGGGGTCAGCAGCTATCGCGGCGCGCAGTTCATGGAGGCCGTGCGCGTCTGCGACCGGATGGGCCTGGCTCCCATCACGATCCATCAGCCCTACTACAATATGCTGGGCCGCGACATCGAAGGGGACTTGCTGCCGCTGACGGAGCGGGCCGGAACGGGAGTCATTCCTTTCTGCCCGCTGGCCTCCGGCCTGCTGACGGACAAGTATCTGGGCGGCGACATTCCGGCGGAGAGCCGCGCCGCGCAGAAGTGGGGCAAAGAGTGGGTGGAAAAGAATCTGACTCCGGCGAAGCGGGCCGCTCTGAACGGCCTGAACGACCTGGCGAAATCGCGCGGGCAGACTCTGGCGCAGATGGCGCTGGCCTGGATACTTCGCCTGCCGTCCATCACCAGCGCGCTCATCGGGGCATCGAGCGTCCAGCAGATCGAGGAGAACGTCGCGGCGCTCGACAAGCTGGAGTTCAGCGAAGAGGAGTTGAAGCGGATCGACTCTCTCCTCGCCTCGGCGAAATGACCTGTCCCCTATTCCCTCGCACCTCCGGCCCTTGCAATGAGGGCCGGAAGTGAGGAGGAGATCACCGGATGAGCGCGTGCTGTACTATGTGTTCTGTCCGCAGGGCTTGCAATGAGGGCCGGAAGTGAGGAGGAGATCACCGGCGCGAGTTCAGCAGCAGGCGCAGGATGAACCAGAACAGGTTGATGAAGTCGAGATAGAGGCTGATGGCTCCGGCGACCGCCTCCTCCGGGCCGAGCCGGGTCATGATGACCGAGGTATCGTAGAGGATGTAGCCGCAGAAGATCAGCACACCGAGCAGACTATAGACCGTGCTGAGCAGCGGGATATGCACAAAGAACATCACGATCCCGGCGACGAGCAGGCCGAGCAGCGAGACGAACAGCATCCCGCCCAGATAGCTGAAATCCTTCTTGGTGTGCAGAACGTAGAGGGACAGGCCGCCGAACGCGGTCGCCGTCAGGATGGCCGCCTGCAAGGGAACGCCCGGCGCGGCGCGTTCCACCAGGGTCAGGATCGGCCCGACGATAGCGCCCTGAATGGCCGCGTAGAGATAGAGCAGCGCGACGTTGACGCCGGTCGTCCGCCGCGCGAACGCCATGATGAAGCCGACGATCAGCCCGCCGATGAGCAGCGCCGGCAGCATCGCCAGCATCCCCGGCAGGACGGTCGGCTGCGTGCAGAAGGCCCCCACGGCGACGGTGGCAAGCAGCGATGTGAAGAACAGTTGATAGACCTTGCGAATGAAGTCGGCGCGAACGTCGGCGGGCGCATAGGCCACCACACCGGACGCCGAATGCGGGATGCCGTAGTTCATGGAAATCCTCCTGGCTCGCCCTCTTTTGTCCGGGCGGTCTCTCTCCATTGTACGCCTTCCGGCCTCGGAAAGTCAAGGTCGGGCCTCCGTATAACCTCACAGCAGGATCATACCGAAAGCGGTCGAGACTTGTCTGCGCATTTGCTATACGCCGGTTGAGACCGGCGAAGTCGAGGCCCTGGACATGTGTCTCCACTCTTACCAAGCTTCTGTTGACAGCGCCTCCGCAACCGGCAGGCGTTGGCAAGGCGTCCTCACCTCTTAATAGAGGCGTAGAAGCTGCCATATTTCCGTGTCTCCTCTAGGCGGTGACGGTTTCCTGCTGGCGCTGGCGCACCTGCTCCTTGCGCTCCTTGAGATAGTGGAAGAACTCGCCGCCCTCCCGCAGCCGCCGCACGAGCATCTGCCGGTCGGTAATCATCTCCGCCACGATCTGCGCGATCTTCTTCGGGCGGAAATAGAACTCCCGGTACATCCGCTCGACCGCGTCCTCGATCTCGGCGGTGGACATCGAATCGTAGCGCAGCGTGGAGGTCTGGATGCCCGAACCGGCGACCAGGCTATCGCGGGCGAACCAGCCGTTCGCGTTCGCCTGATCGTAGAGTTCCGTGCCGGGATAAGGCGCGGCAATGGAGACCTGGATGGTGTGCGGGTCGAGTTCCTTCGCGAACTCGATGGTCTCGCGCACCGTCTCCGGCGTCTCGACGGGCAGGCCGATGATGAAGGTGCCGTGTACCTTGATGCCCAGCTTCTTGCAGTTCCGCATGAACTCGCGGGCCATCTCCAGCTTGAGGCCCTTCTTGATGCGGTTGAGAATCTGCTGGTTGCCCGACTCGAAGCCGACGAGCAGCAGGCGCAGGCCGTTTTTCTTGAGTTCCTTGAGCGTCTCGTACTTGACATGGGCGCGGGCGTTGCAGCTCCAGGTCAGGTTGAGCCGCTTCATGTGCTTGCTGATCTCGATGGCACGCTGCTCGTTGATGGTGAAGGTGTCGTCGTCGAACATATACTCGCGCACCTTATCGCCGAAGAGCGCCTTCGCCTCCTCCATCTCTCTCCCGACCGCCTCCGGACTTTTGGTACGGTACT
Organism: Chthonomonadaceae bacterium; assembly: GCA_035651115.1. GTDB lineage: Bacteria > Armatimonadota > Chthonomonadetes > Chthonomonadales > Chthonomonadaceae > DASRGL01. The sequence continues at coordinate 4,066 of DASRGL010000523.1, read as the reverse complement.
TGTGTCCGCCGATAGTCTGCGGCCAGAGACAGAAGGTGCATTTGGCGGGACAGCCGCGCCCGGTATAGAAGGAGATATAGGGATGCAGCAGGTAGCCGATGAAGTATTTGGTGATGTCCAGATGCTCGGCGTAGATGGGCAGGACGCTCGGCATGGCATCCCAGTCGGGAATGAGTTCGCGGTCTTCGGTGCGATGCAGCCTGCCGTTTTCATCCCGCCAGGAAAGCCCCTTGATCTGCTCCCAGGGCCGGCCTTCGGCCAGTTCCTTGCAGGTGTAGTCGAACTCGTGGCGACAGACGAAATCAATGATCGGGTTCTCGCGGAGAGTCTGTTCCGGCAGCACGGCGACATGCGCGCCGATGAAGCCGACCTTGACCTGCGGATTCTGCGCCTTCAACTGACGGGCGCACTCCACGTCGTTGGCGAGCGAGGGCGTGCTGGTATGCAGGATGACCAGTTCATAATCCTTCGCGATCTTCAGCACATCGGCGACGGTCTGATTGTGCGGGGGCGCATCCACGAGTTTGCTGCCCGGCACGAGCGCGGCAGGCTGCGCCAGCCAGGTCGGATACCAGAACGAGGTGATCTCGCGCTTGGCCTGATAGCGTGCGCCCGCGCCGCCATCGAAGCCATCGAAAGATGGGGGGCTAAGAAACAGTGTTTTCAACACCGGCTTGGTCTCTCCTCTATCATACAGTCATCATCAAATCACGGCGCTTGCTTCCCCCTAGTATACCGGATTCTCTGCGGGTTCGGTGCGCGCTGAGGCCATCTTGACGGCGTCGTGACGAACCGAGAGGAAAAATCGGCGGTTCCGGCAGGAAAAAAAGGGATTTAGCGCGAATAGCGAGGAGAGTAGGAAGCTGGATCGAAAGCATTGCGACTTTTCTCGGAGGAGGAAGGAGAGAGCTATGGCGCTCGAATGGCAGCTTATCAGCACAATCACCCAGTTTCGCGGTGGAATGCGCTCCACAGGAGATACCTTCATTGAGATCTCCCGCGCCTGCGTACCCGGCGGGTGGCTCCTGCTAACGGTCGTCAAGGGGGAAGTAGACCAGGCCAGCACCAGTTTCTATCCCGACTCGGAACACATCTGGGATGGCAGCTCCCTGCCACAGAACGCCCTGCATCAGCACGCTGCCGTCAGCGCATAAAGCCGCCCATTAGCCGAACGGGAAGCGGACGCGCTGGCCGGTTTCGGCGGAGCGATAGGCAGCAAGGCACATCTCCACGGAGAGACGGCCCTCCTCCGCCGTGCAGAGCGGCGTACCGGCTTTGAGGGCGTCAATAAACGGGCGGGCCACGCCCGCGATCCGCTCGCCGTGACTGGCCGGAGTCGGCAGCCCCAGGTCTTGCCAGCCGAGTTCCGCCTTGTCCGCCTGATACATCTTGACGCCGATAGGATGCGGCGGCTGCAGGCCGCATGAGACTGCGTCCCCATAGTTCTGGATAATCACTCCTTTATCGCCGTAGATCTCCGTGGTGTTCTCCCCGGCCCAGGTCACGCTGGAGTTGTAGACCTCCGCGAACAGGCCGTCCTCATAACGGAAGACCGCAACGCCGGTATCGTCGGGGGCCACGTGGGTCAGCACATTGTCAATCTCGGCAATGACCGAGACCGGCTTGCGCCCCAGCATCCAGATCAGCCAGTCGAAGGGATGGATGGCGTCGTCGAAGAACATGCCCCGGTTCGCCTCCGCGCTGATATGCCACTTGCTCGGCCCCTCGATGAATCCCTGACTAAAGAGGACGGGAATACAGTGCCGCCGCCGGATCGTGCCGATCCGCCCTAGCGCGCCGGACTGTACCAGTTCGCGCATCTTGATGTTCTGCGGATCGCAGCGCATCTGGAACGCCAGGCTGAACCAGGCCCCCGTTTTTGCCGCCGCCGCGATGATCCGGTCGCAGTCGGCCAGCGTCGTCGCCATCGGCTTTTGCAGCAGCACGGCCTTGCCCGCCTCCATCGCGGCCACACACAGGTCGGCGTGCCGGTTCGTCTCGCTGGCGACGATCACGCAGTCTATCTCCGGGCGGGAGAGCGTGTCTTCCAGATGCGGCGAATAGGGAATGCCGAACGCCTCCGCGTTCTGGCGTCCGCGCGTCTCGTCGTCGTCCCAGCACGCCACCAACTGCGCGTCCTCGAAGTTCCTGATCTGGTGCGCGTAAGCGTTGACATGCCCGTGCGCGAAGGAGAGAATGCCGACACCGAGTTTGCCTGCTGTCATTTAGCCCTCACTGATTTTGCGAAAGGGGCGCGCGTGCCTCTTCGAGTCTGTCCGCATCTAGCTCTACGAAATAGAACGGATCTTCCTGCATCTTTGCGACGGCGACGCGATGCAGGGCGCGGGCCGCGATGAGATGGCACGTGGCGTTCCCGACCTGTCCCGTGCGCAGCTCCGTCTCGTTCAGGAGTCCTGCGGCCCGGTCGTACCGCTGCCGATAGTCGCCGAAGCCGTGCGTCCGGTAGGTCTTCTGGAAGGTGCGCCCGTCCTGATCGGTGATGGTATACTCGCGCTCCGCTCCGAAGAGATAGGGCGGGCAGACATACTCTTCGATGGCGTGCATGGTGGTGTTGGGTCGGAGGCCGCAGCCGATCATGAGTATCTTCCCGCCGCGCTCGATAAGCTGGTTGAAGGGCGAGTTCTTGCCGCAGGGGGTCGTGTCCTGCCCGTGGTTTTCGAGCATCGCCTGGGCCTGGGAGCCGACCGCGCAGACGGAGTGGGTGGGATGCAGGCTGCGCCGCGTGCCGGGGCGCTGGCGGAAATACTCGGTCAGAAAGCCGACGCAGGAGGGCGTGTAGCGCGCGTCATGGATGTGACGCGGCTGTTGCTGGTAGGTCAGGGCCGGCATGAGCAGGGTTCCCTTCGGCCCCAGCGTGTCGAGCAGCGCGCCGAGGATCTCCTCCGGGTCGCGAATGCCCAGCGATTTGAAAGACGAATGCGCCAGCACGATGTCGCCCGCCTGGATTCCAAGGGCTTGCAGTTGCGAAGAGAGAAGCGATTTCATGGCCTGCATATACTCCGAGACCGGCGCGCGTTTGCGGCCCGGCCTTTCTTTCTTGTCGGTTCGTAGAGAGATTGTCTGAACGGTGATTTATCGGATTAAAGGATGGACTATGATTTCGCCTGATCTAATCCTAGTCCATCCCCAAATCATTCTAATCCCAGTTCAGACAATCACCGTTCAGACAGCGTATTAAGTATGGGCTTCCTTCCGACGAACTGTCAAGAGCCGTTCGGCGCATGGAAAGAGAAAACACCCTGCGGATCGTCGTCCGCAGGGCGTTCTTGGAGAAGAGGAAGGCGGCGCGGTCACTCGCCGTTGAGCAGGATATTCGCGGCCTCCGCCTCGCTCCCTCCGCTCGCTGTGACCGCGCCCTGCCAGAAGCCGCTGTTCCAGACGCCGTCGGCATCCCAGACGGACGCGCCCCAGATCGTCCAACTGGCTTTTTTCGTGCCGCCCCAGGTGATATTCTCGCTCCAGACGCCGCTTGCCCACCAGGAGTCGGGAATGGCATAGAAGCCGCTGCCGACCGGAGCCATCGGAGGGCTGAGGGCCGGAGCGGACGCGACAAAGCCATCTGCCAACGCCGCAGGGAGATTGAGATAGCCTGCGCCGTAGGTGCAGGGGTCGGGGCCGCCGTCCGGGTCGGCCCATTTGGTCGCGCTGAGCATCAGGCGGGCCTTAACGGTATCCGGGGAGAGAGTCGGGGCGGCTTGCAGCAGCAGCGCCGCCGCGCCCGCAACGACCGGAGCCGCCATCGAGGTTCCCGACAGGCGATAGTAGACCTTCGCGCCGCCTCCGTTATAGATTGCCGGGTCTACGAGTCCGCCGGGATAGAGGAGGGTCAGCAGGCTGCTGGGAGCCGCCAGGCTCTCTATCTGGTTGCCGGGGGCGACGAGGTCGGGCTTGAGGACGAAATCCAGCGCGCTGGGGCCGCGACTGCTGTAGCTGGCGATCCTGTCGTCAGCGCGCGAGGCCGTGCCGCTCGTGTTCATCGCGCCGACGGTAATGACATAGGGATCGTTGCCGGGCGAGGCGATGCTGCCGTACTCTGGGGCGCTGG
>DASRGL010000522.1:0-7440 GCA_035651115.1 Chthonomonadaceae bacterium | reverse complement strand
CGCTGATCGCCGCCCGCGCCTGTTGGAGCCGCTCGACATTATGGTTCATCTCGTCCAACCAGGTCGCCAGCTTGAACCCGAAGGTGATCGGTTCGGCGTGGATGCCGTGCGTGCGGCCAATCATCACCGTCTGCTTGTGTTCGCGCGCCCGCCGCCGGATGACCTCGATCAGCTTCTCGCAGCGTCCTAAAATAAGGTCGGTCGCATCCCGCAGCAGCAGCGACAGCGCCGTATCCACGATGTCATACGAGGTGACGCCGTAGTGGACGAAGCGGCCTTCCTCTCCCAGATTCTCCGCCACGTTCTTGACAAACGCCATCACATCGTGCCGCGTCTCTTTTTCCAACTCGGCCATGCGCGCCAGGTCGAACTTTGCGCCCGCGCGTATCTTGGCCGTCGTTCCGGCAGGTATCTGGCCGAAACGCTCCAGCCCGTCGCAGACGGCGATCTCGACATCCAGCCAGCGCTGCGTCTTATGTTGGGGACTCCAGAGTTGGCGCATCTCCGGCGTCGTGTAGCGATCTATCATAGCGGCTCCCCTAAATTTTGAACCACCCGCTGCGGCGGGTGGTCTATTCTCCCTTTCGTAAGACGCGCCCGGCGCGGGTTCCGGTCGGAGCGCCGTGCTGCCAGGCGATGCGCCCGTTGACCAGGACGGTCTCGATGCCGACGGCGTACTGATGCGGGGCGTCGAAGGTGGCAAGGTCGGCGACCGTTTTGGGATCGTAGAGCGTGAGGTCGGCGTACTGCCCCGGCGCGATACGGCCCCGATCCGCCAGGCCGAGGCGGGCAGCGGGCAGGCCCGTCATCTTGTGAATCGCCTGCGCCTCCGTCAGTACGCCCCGTTCCCGCACATAGCGGCCCAGGACACGCGGAAACGTGCCGTAGGCGCGGGGATGAATCCGGTCTTCGCTGGCGGGGCCGCCGGGATGCGTGCCGACGCCGTCCGAGCCGATGGCCGTCCAGGGCGCGCGCATCACCTCGACGATGTCCTCTTCCCCGATAGAGAAGTTGATCGCGCTGACGAAACCGCCCGTCTCCGCCAACAGGTCGAGTACGAACTCGATGGGATTGCGGCCCGCCTCCCGCGCCAGCGCCGCGATCGTAACGCCCTGTATCTCCGGCCTGCCCCGGCAGACGCCGATCTGGATCAGGTTCCAGGGCGATTCGGGAGAGAGGTCGTCCCAGTCCGGGTGGGCGGCGCGCATCTCGGCGGCGATCCGGGCGCGCAGTTCCGGGTCGCGCAGACGGGCCGTCGTCTCCTCCTGCGAGCCGCTCAAGGCCCAGCGCGGCAGCGTCTGGATCGCCAGGCCCGTCATGAACGCCGTATACGGGTACTGATCCAACTGCACATCCAGCCCACGCGCCCGCGCCGCCGCCACCATGCCGAGGGTCGTCTTCACCTTCCCCCAGTTATGCCTTCCTTCGGCCTTGTGGTGGGAAAGCTGCAAGGGCAGCCCGGCGCGCTCCGCGATGTTCAGCGCCTCCTGCACCGCCTCGATGAGCGTGTCGCCCTCGTTGCGCAGGTGCGTGGCGTAGAGGCCGCCGTGCGCCGCGACGATCCGACAGAGTTCGGTCAGTTCGTCCTCGTCGGCGTAGGAGGAGGGAGGATACTCCAGGCCGGAGGAGAGGCCCCAGGCGCCCGCCTCCATCGCCGCTTCCAGTTCGCGCTGCATCCGGGCCAGATCGCCTGCGTCCGGCGCGCGCTCCGCCATGCCCATGACCCGCTTGCGCAGCGTGCCGTGACCCGCCAGCGGCAGATAGTTGTTGGCGACGCCCTGCGTCTCGACCTGATGCAGATGCTCCGCGAAACTGTTCCAGGTGATACGCGCGCCGTGCGGAGCGAGCCAGCGTTTCTCAAAGGCGAAAAGGTCGGAGTTGACGGCCAGCCCCATGTAGAGGCCGCAGTTGCCGACGACCTGCGTGGTCACGCCCATCGCCAGCGAGCTTTCCTGGCCGGGATCATAGGTGATGGAGATGTCGGAGTGGGTGTGAATGTCCAGGAAGCCCGGCGCGATATGCAGGCCGTTCGCCTCTATCATGCTGGCAGCTTCCGCCTGCGCCAGGTCGCCCACCGCCGCGATCCGGTCGTCCACGATGCCCACGTCAGCGCGCGCGCCTGCCACGCCCGTGCCGTCGAAAACGATCCCGCCGCGAATCAGTACGTCAAATTTGCGTTTCCGGCTCCGCTCTGCTGCCAACCCGTTTCCCGCCTTCTCTCTGCTGCCTCTGCGCGAGTCATTATATCCCCTGGCCTGACACAGCGTCAAGCCGCGCCCGGCGCGCTTGACGCCTCGTCCCAGGTCGGCAGAGCCGCCAATCGCCCGATAGGAGGGCCTATTGGATTTCCCGTCCGGCAGGACGGTCAGCCGCAGGCTCCTCAGACCCGGCTATAGAAGCCGGGGTACTTTCAGCGCAGCGCTGGGGATTTGGAGACCGTGCCGGAGTCGCGGCGTTGGGAGGTGATACGGTCGAGATCGGGCGGCGGGAGCCGATACAGGCTGTCGGCAAGCTGCTGCGCCACCTGCGCCGTCGCCTCCTGCCAGTCCAGCAGCAGCGTCCGCTCCGTGCGCTGCTTTGTGCGCGGATGATCCGCCATCTGCTCGTCCTGCCAGGCGACCGTGCCGTTCCTCGTCACGAGAAAGGCGCGCACGCGCGGGGAGAGGACGTGCGGGCGGATCCGCTGGAAGCCCCAGTTGAGCGGGTTCGGATTCCAGTTGTCGTGATGGAAGCGCAGGCCATCGCCGATGCTGGCCGGTTCGCGCATCGTACCGAGGAAGATGGCATCCACGTTGAGCCGCTGCGCCACCTTCGCGATGCGCTGGAGATCGGGCGCGGGCCAGTCGCCTTTCCGCGCTACGCCGTCGTTGGCGAACAGGCTGCGCGGCGTCCAGTGCAGGGCGCGCAGCACGCGGGCCGTCAGCGCATCGGGCGCGATGCGATAGCGTCCCGGTTCGGCCAGGCTGCGGGGCAGAGACTGCCGCAGGGTCTCCTCCAGAGCGCGCAGGTCGCTCTGATAGGCTTTGCCCTCGGCATCGGCAGGCTTGCGGGCCAGGGTCTCCGTGCAGAAGAACGGGGAGACGATGGCGATCCGGCGGATGCTTTCCAGCGCCGCCCAGTCGCACTTCGTGTCGAGCGCGTGGGCCGCCGCGCCGCAGAGCAGCGCGCCTCCGATCACGCCCAGCATCGTCAGGAATCTGAAGATTACACGCATACGCTGCCACTCCTTGCCAGCAGCGCCGCGCCGAAGACGGCATCGTGCTTCGGCGCGGCCAGATTGAATCGGGCATCCAGCCAGCCCGCCTTGTCGCGGTCTGTGTCTTTGCTGCCGCGCCAGCGCGGCGCGGTGAACTCCGAAAGAAAAAAGTCGCCAAGCTGCCACAGGCCGCCGAGCGGATAGATCGGCGTCTCGCGGGGCAGCCAGAGCTTATGCCGCGTCAGCCAGACGGAGTGCCGGAGCCGGTGCGCCATCTCCGCGACCTGATCGCGCGCCGCCGGATCGCCCCCTTCTGCCAGCGCGCCCACTACCGGAGCCAGCGCCGCCACCCGCGCCGGGCTGAAACCGCTATAGAGCCAGTGAACGATCTCGTTCTGCGACCGCGCGCCGGTGAAGTCGAGAACGGCGTCGGTCAGCGCATCGCGCTTCCCCTCGCGCATCTGCTCCAGCGTGTAGCGCAGCGCCCGCAGGCCCAGATTGAAGCCGCTCCCCCGGTCGCCCAGCAGATAGCCCAGGCCATCTTCTCGATGGGTCTGGCCTTCCGCGTTGCGCCCATAGACGACCGCGCCCGTCCCGGCGATGACGACGACCCCCGGCTCGCCTTCCGTTGCGCCCCAGTAGGCGATGGCATAGTCCGGTTCCAGCCGATACGCCGATTCGAGGTTCTCCGCAGTTTCCTCGACGGGGACTTCCGCGCGCAGAATCGCGAGAAACGGCGCGCGCCGCGCCTCCGCCGAGTAGCCTGCCGCGCCTGCGCAGACCGCTGCGAAGCGCGCCGCCTGCGGATCGAGGGCCGCCGCCTCACACGCCTCCCGCACCGCCTCCCGGACAGAGCGCGCCAGCGTCCCATCGTCGTTATGGGCGATATTGCCCGGCCCGCCAAAGCCGCGCCCACGCTCCGCGCCGCTTGCGTCGAGAATCAGCGCCTCCGTTTTCGTTCCGCCGCCGTCCAGTCCCAAAAAGTAACGCATGATGCCGCTTTCGCCCGGCCTGCCTGCGTGTCGCGAGGCGTTCCGCCCGGATTCAGAATCTAGGGATACGCACGCCGAACCATTTCGTGATGCGCGGCGATTCTCCTGCCTCGGCCCTTCTTGTAAAGAATGAGGAATCGCTCCCTCCCCTGCGCCGGGGAGGGTTTTGGGGAGAGGAAGCCGCGCCAATATCCGGGCAGGAATTGCCTGTAGGAGCATGGAATACAGGAGCGTTCTTGCTCGTATCGGCCCGCTGCGTTCGGCATAGCGGCAGAGAGGATGGCGTCCCGTCATGAAGCCCGCCCGCCTGCTGCGGCCTGGAGACGCCCAACACTATGAATATACGCCGTACCAAATCCCATCCGCGTTCGCCTGTCGCGCAGGAGTCGCCCGCCTCCCCAGCAACGCCTTCTACGCTCGACGCCCTGTTCGCGCCGACAGGACTCGCGGCATCCATGCCTCTGGCCGTCCTCGCCTGGGATCGGGAGACGCGCATTCTCCACTGGAATCCGGCTGCCGCGCAGATGCTGGGCTGGCAGACCGATGAGGCGCGGGGAATGCCGATCAAAGACATTCTGCCGGCCTGCTCGCCGGACAGGACACTGGAGGTCGCGCAGGCGATCTTCGAGGAACAGGCCCCCTTTACCTGTGTCACCGACACGCTGACCCAAGACGGGCGTCGGCTCCTCTGCGAATGGCACTGTACGCTGCTGAAAGATGCCGCAGGCCAGCCTCTGGCGGGCATCTCGATGGGCCGCGACGTGACGCGGGAACGCCAGGCGGAACGCGAACGCGAACGCCTGCACGAGATCGCCAGCGCCGCCAATGCCGCAGGCGACCTCGATACGATCCTGCTGATGATCCGTAACGCCGTCATCGAGGTCAGCGGCTTCGACCGGGCCGGGGTCTGGCTCTATGAAGACGGGCATCTGCGCGGAGCCTGGGGAACCGATACCGACGGGCAACTGCGGGACGAACACGGCCTCTATGCGCCCTGCGTCGGCGTCGCCCCGGAACTGGATCGCTTGCTCTGCGGCGAGCAGCCTTATGTCATTGCCCGGTCACAACTGATGGATGTCCCCGAACTCGGCGACCGGTTCCACGCGGAACATCCGCTCTTTGCGGGGGTCGCGCTGCGGGCGCGGGACGAACCCATCGGCCTCATCTTTCTGGATAACTGCCTTTCCGGTCGCCCGATTCTGCCGGCGCAGGTCGAGGCGCTGCTGTCCTTCTGCGACCAGACCGCCGTTGCGATTGCCAACGTGCGTCTGCTGGCAGAACGCCAGCGCATCGTCGAGCGGCAGCGCCGCCTGATGCAGATCGCCGCCGCCATCAACTCTAGCCTGGAGTTGGACGAGATCCTGCGGTATGTGCGCGATGCGGTCGTGGAAGAGGGGCATTTCGACCGCGCGGGCGTCTTCCTGGTGGACGGCAAGCTGGTGCGCGGCGCATGGGGAACCGATCTTCAGGGCAAGGCCCGTCCCGAACACGATTATGTCGACTCGTTCGCCAACTGGGGCGACTATGCGGAAGATATGGCTGCCGGTCGGCTTCCCTTCGTCATGGGAGAGGTTCCCATTGCCGATACGGAGGACGCGCCCCGTGAACCGCGCGCGGTCGTCGCGCTGCGCACCGGCGGCGAACTGGTGGGGCTGCTCTGCGTAGACAATACGATCTCGCGCAGGCCGATGCGCGCCGAGAACATCGAGCCGCTGCTGGCCTTTGCGGAACAGGCCGCCGTCGCGATCCGCAACGCGCGCCTGCTGGCGGAGCGGGAACGGCATCTGGAACGCCAGCGCCGTCTCTCCAGCCTGGCCGCCGCCATCTGCGCCAGCACCGCGCTCTCCGACATCCTGCGCATGGTACGCGACGCCATCGTGCATGCGGGCGGCTTCGACCGGGCCGCCGTCTATCTCTATGACCGCGAAAACATGATTCTGCGCGGAACCTGGGGAACCGACCGCGACGGCAAGCCTGCCGATATTTCGGCGCGCGTGCATCATATCACCCCCGACAGCCAGATGCCGATGCAGCGCATGGCGCGCGGCGAACTCGATTTCTTCGTCTCCACGGACTTCACCGGGGAGTACGACATCTCGCCGGAGAACACGATGTACGGCGTCCAGGCGCACGCGCTGGTGCCGCTCCGGGTCGAAGGGGTCGTGGTCGGGGTGGTCGCTGTGGATAACCTGCTGCGTGGGGCGCGGATCACCGAGGAGGATATCGCGGGCCTGCTGCCGTTTGCGGATCAGGCGGCGGTCGCCATCCAGAACGCCCAGCTTTTTGAAAACCTGCGCCTGACGCAGGAGGCGCTGGTACGGGCCGATAAGCTGCGCGCCGTCGGCGAACTGGCAAGCGGCGTGGCGCATAATGTCAATAATGTGCTGGCGGCGGTGCTGGGCTATGCCGAGTTGATCCAGACGGAGGAGAGCGCCACCGCCGAGATCAGGCACTATGCCCGCACCATCGAGCGCGCCGCCATTGACGGGGCGGAGATCGTGCGCCGGATGCAGCATTTCGCCCGTAAAGACGCCGAGGCGGGCAACGGCCTGCTGGACCTGTCTCTGCTGGCGCGCGAGGCCATCGAACTGACCCGCCCGTTCTGGCACAACCAGGCGGCGGGCCGGGGAGCCAAGATAGATGTGCAGATGGGCCTGACGCCCGACCTCTGGACCATCGGATCCGGCTCCGAGCTGCGGGAGGTACTGGTCAACATCCTCCACAACGCCGTAGATGCGATGCCGGACGGCGGCACGCTGACCGTGCGCAGTTTCGCGGAGGAAGGGCAGGCCGTCGTCGAGATCGCCGACACCGGACACGGCATGGAGGAGGCGACGCTTCAGCGCGTCTTCGAGCCGTTCTTCACGACCAAGCGGGCCGGGATGGGAACGGGCCTGGGCCTCTCGGTCGCCTGGGGGATCGTAGACCGGCATCAGGGGCGCATCGAGGTGCAGAGCGCCCCCGGACAGGGTTCCCTGTTCCGTGTCTGCCTGCCCCCGGCGAATCGGGTCACGCCGGTCGCTTCCGCCGGAGAGGGCCGTTCCACGCTGACCGGCGCGCGCCTGCTGCTGGTCGAAGACGAGGAGTTCGTCCTGGGCGGCCTGGCCCGCATTCTGACGGCGCGCGGCGCGATCGTGGCGCTGGCCGTAGACGCTGCCGACGCGCTGGACTGGCTGCGGGATAACGCCGCCGAATGTCACATGGTCATCAGCGATCACGGCATGGTGGGACTGACGGGGCTGGAACTGCTGG
>DASRGL010000521.1:0-2432 GCA_035651115.1 Chthonomonadaceae bacterium | reverse complement strand
TCGGCGTTGCCGATGTCCTCGCTTGCCAGAATAACGAGGCGGCGCGCGATGAACTTGATGTCCTCTCCGGCCAGCAGCATCTTGGCGAGCCAGTAGAGGGCGGCATCGGGATCGGAGCCGCGCAGCGACTTGATGAAGGCTGAGATCGTATCATAATGCTCGTCGCCGTCCTTGTCGTAGCCGAGTTGCCGCGCCTGCGCGCCCTCCTCCGCCAGAGCCAGCGTCAGATGCCGTCGGCCCTCCGCATCGGGAACCGCCGCCAGCGCCGCCGCTTCCAGAGCGGTCAGGGCGTTGCGGGCATCGCCGCCCGCGATCTCGGCCAGATGGTCGAGGGCTTCCGCGTCGGCATGAACGTTCAGTCGGCCCAGGCCGCGCTCTGGGTCGGCCCGCGCGCGTTCCAGCAGGGCGCGAATGGCCGCAGTGGAGAGCCGTTCCAGCCGAAACAGCCGGGAACGCGAGAGGAGAGCGGCGTTCAGCTCGAAATAGGGATTCTCGGTCGTCGCGCCGATGAGGATAACGGTTCCGTCCTCGACATGCGGCAGCAGCGCGTCCTGCTGGGCCTTGTTCCAGCGATGGATCTCGTCAATGAACAGGATGGTCTTCTGGCCGAGTTTGCGCCTGCGCTCCTTCGCCGCCGCGATGACCTTGCGAATGTCCGCCACTCCGCTCGTCACGGCGCTGTAGTTTTCGAAGGCAGCGCGGGTCGTGCGCGCGATGATCTGGGCCAGGGTGGACTTGCCGGAACCGGGCGGCCCCCAGAAGATCACGGAGGTCAACTGGTCGCGCTCGATGGCGCGGCGCAGCAGCGTTCCCGGCCCGACGACGCTCTCCTGCCCGACGAACTCCTCCAGCGTGCGCGGGCGCATCCGGGCCGCAAGCGGCGCGTTCGTATCTCTCTCCGCCGGAGGAGGCGCGGCGAGGTCTTCGGACGGGAATAGCCCGTCCTCTTCCGGTCTGGAATTCCTGGGTGTTGGCATGGCGGTATTGTAGCACAGGCGCGTGGGTTCCGCTATGCCTGCGTGCGCGTGTCGGGAACCGCGCCCTTGAACGCCGTAAATCCGCCGTCTACCGGGATCAGCGCGCCGGTGATGAACTCGGCTCTGTCCGAGGCCAGATAGAGCGCCATGTTCGCGATGTCTTCAGGCCGACCGACGCGCGTCAGATGCAGCGAGTCGGCGATGGCCCGCGCCTGCGGGTCGTCGTGATACCACTGCTGGCACTCCGTAATGACGTAGCCGGGGCTGATGACGTTGACGCGGATGCCGTAAGGGGCGTATTCCGCCGCCATCGAGCGGGTGAGCGCGATCACGCCGCCCTTCGCCGCCGTGTAGCTGTCGTAGCCGGGTTCGGCGATCAGCGCGTCTATCGAGGTCGTGTTGATGACTACGCCCCGCTTTTGCGCCATCATGTGCGGCAGCGCATACTTGCTGCACAGATAGACGCCCTTGAGACAGACGGCCAGCATCTTGTCCCAGATCCACTCTTCGAGTTCATGCACGGGGCGGTCGTGTTCGTTGCAGAGAACGGTGGTGGCGGCGTTATTGTAGAGGATGTCAATGCGCCCGAATCGCGCGAGGGCGGCAGCGGAGAGCGCAGCGGCATCGGCGGCAGAGGAGACGTCGGTCTTGACGAAGCAGGCGTTCTCGCCGATTCGCGCGACGGTGGCCTGCCCTCCGGCCTCGTCCACATCGGCGACGACGACCTTCGCGCCGGCGGCGGCAAACAGCAGGCAGGCGGCGCGCCCGATGCCGGACGCGCCTCCGGTGATGATGGCGACGCGCCCGGCCAGTTCCTGCGCAGGCGATGGTTCCATGCAGACCTCCCTTTTCACAATTTGGGGTAGGTTCGCAACGCCTTGCGCCATTCCCTGCAAGCAGAAGAGTGTCAGGCGCGCACCGGGCGGCACAGGTCGAGCGTGTGGCTCGTCTCGGAGACGCGCAGGGATGGGTTGCGGCGGGCTTCGTCGAGCAGCGCGGCGGAGATCTCCAGGAACTGCGTGTCCGCCGTGTTGCGGATGCGGACGAGCCGCACCTGCGAGTGGTCGCCATGCCCGCTTGCGCCGATGGCCGACTTCACGCAGTCGTCGGAGGTCGGGAGAATGAGCGGGACACAGCTTTTGAGGATGCCGCCCTCCCCGCTGGTGCGCGTGTTCATGAAGGTCGCTTCCCAGTCCACCTTTTCAATCAGGCGGCGCGTCGTGAGGTCCGCCAGGCCCAGGCCCGCCGCGTTGCCGTGCGAGGGCTGCGTGAGGTCGAGTACGGCGACGATGCGAATATCCGGGCCGTCCCACTCCGATTCGGGCAGGCTCGGCATCCGCGCGCGCCCGATGACGTGTGTATCCATGCCCGTCCCGCTGATGTTCTTCCCCATCTCATCCACGATCAGAATATCGAAGGCTTTGAACGGCAGGCGCGGCGACATGCCCCGCGCGC
>DASRGL010000520.1:0-12833 GCA_035651115.1 Chthonomonadaceae bacterium | reverse complement strand
CTCCCACGCTGCGGGAGAAGGGGGAGAGCGAAACTCTCGGCTTTTCCGTTCCTTCCAATTCGTACCCGGTTTGAAAGAGGAGGTACAAGCGGGCGTCTTGTTCCCCTCTCCCGCAGCGTGTATGGCACAAAGAACGGCGCGCAGACGGCGCTGCGGTACAAGCGGGCGTCTTGTTCCCCTCTCCCGCAGCGTGGGAGAGGGGTTAGGGGTGAGGGCTGTTTTCGGAGACGCCGGTGAAATAGGCAGGGGCCACGCGCCAGGAACGACTTGCGGCGCGGGATTTGGCGTAGAGCGAGAGAGGACGGCCCTTTACGTCTCGCACCGGATGCGGCCCATAGACCCGCCGGAACACGGGATGCAGCGCCAGGTCGGCGCTATAGCCATACGGGTCGTGCTGCTCTTCGCGCAGCCCTTCCGTATCCTCCAGGTCAATGGGAGGCTCCATGTCCAGTTCGATGAAGTCCGGCGAGCGCGCCAGGACATAGTCAAAATCGGTCTTGTTGTGTCCGATGGGCCGCTCCGGAACCGGAGGGACGCGCGCAATATGGCGATCCGTCTTGCCCAGCATATCTATGCAGTAGCGGCCGCCGTAGTAGCCGAGGTATCCCAGCCCGAAGACCGCGATGGTCGCGTGTGGCGACGTATTCCTGCCGATCGCCAGCCCCAGCGCCAGATGCCGGATGATCCAGCGTCTATTCTCTTCGAGTTCCGGTAGGCTATCGCGATAGCTGCTGAAGGGCTTCCACAGGCCCGCGTAGGCGACGGCTGCCGTGACTGCCAGCAGGACGCCGGGCTGCCAGCGGAGAGAGGAGGCAGGGCGGCACGCCAGGATTTGCGCGACGCCGCGCCCGGCTAAGGCGGCCAGCAGCGCCGAACAGGGAAAGAGGAAGCGGTACTGCGGGAAGATGTCTCCGCCGAGCGCCATCACTGCCAGCGCGTGCGCGGCCAGAACGAGCCACATCAGCGCGACCCGCCTCTCACAACGCGCGATCAGTGGGTAGGCTCCGAGGAGGGCCAGAGGAGAAACGACGCCGCCCCAGGCGAGAAGGTAGCGCACTCCGCCCGCCAGAGAGCCGCTGCCCGCTTTCAGCCAGTAGGTGTTGGGCAGAGGTTCCCCGTAGTACCAGAGGCGAAAGAGTTCGTAGGCGAGGGCGGGGGCGAGCGCGAGTCCGGCCAGCAAGACGCGCTTGTGGAGCGATTCTGCCGGGAGGAGACAGAGCGCGCCGACCAGAACCGCCCAGGCGACGAGGCCGAGACCGTGCGTCAGAGGCAGGAGGCCGAGCGCGAGGGCTTCGGGCAGGCCCATCCGCTCGATCCGGCGGAGGACGAAGAGGAGCAGCGCCGCCTGCATGTAGACCTCATAGCCCGCGTAGGCGAAAAAGGCGTGGTGGGGCAGCGTCACATAGAAGCCCGCCCCGATCAGCCCGGCTATTTTCTCTGTAGGACTGTCGCCCCAGAAGCGCATCAGCAGCAGCGCGATTCCCAGGCTCAGCGCCAGATTTAGCAGGATCAGCAGCCAGGCGATGACGGGCGGGGGAACCGGCAGCAGGTGCAGTACGGCGGCCACAAAAGTGAGCAGTGGATTGGTGAATCCTTCGACCGCCTCGCCCCGGTTATAGACCAGTCCCTCGCCCTGCGCAAGATTGCGCCCGTAGTGCATACTGATCATCACATCGTCGTCGAGCAGAGGATAGGTGATGCCGCCTACAGTCGCCAGGCCGAAGCGATGCAGCGCCAGCAGGTGGTAGGCGATCAGCAGCGCAAGGAGGAGAAAACCGAGCCAGGCCGCACGGCGGGGAATCACAGGGAGAATTCCAGCGTGGGGCCGATGCGATGGCGAGCCAGCGCCTCCCGATCCAGTTCCACGCCGAGGCCCGGCCCCTGCGGAACCAGCGCATTGCCTAGCTCAAAGCGGATGCCAGGTTCGATCAGATCGTCCACGCGCACCAGTTCGCCGAAGAGATCGGAGGGGATCGTGCAGGCGGGCGCAGCGGCGCAGGCGTGCAGCGCGGAGACCTCCAGGATGCCGCAGTCCACCTCGCTGCCGTGCCAGCAGGCTTTGCCATCCAGCCCGGCCAGGTTCGCCAACTCCACGAACGCGAACATCGGCCCGTTGAAGTTGAAGCCGTCGGCGCACTGCTCCCGAATGGCGCGCAGGGCGTCCTCGGCGCGCTGCCCCTGATGGCGATAGGGCAGAGAGATGTGGATAAAGAGCGGGATGCCGAGGCGCTGCTTGATCTCGCGGAAAGCGGCGTAGTCCTGCCGGTCTACCGGGTCTTCCAGGCCGTACATGATCTCCGGCGGCACGCCTTCCATCAGGCGCAGGGTCGTCGCCACGTCGTTCCACCGCTGGTTCGGATCGAGCAGTATCTTGATCTGGGTTCCGCAGGCTTCCTGAATGCGCGCCGCCCAGTCGCGTATCGGATCGTTATCGGCGCATTTGAACTTGAAGACCTGATGCCCCTGCGCCAGCGCCTCCTTCGCCTTGCGCGCAGCGTCTTCGGGCGTGCGCCGTCCCGCCCACCCGCTGCACGCGACTCGATCCCGGCACGCGCCGCCGAGCAGTTGATAGATCGGTACGCCGAGCAGACGGCCCGCCAGGTCCATCACAGCGGTCTCGAAAGCGTCATAGGCGCGCGGCGACTCGACGGGCAGCGCGCGCCAGTTCAGGCGCAGCGTATCCTGACCGAGCAGCGCGCGCAGGGCCGGTTCGACCTCTTCCTGCCCGACGCTGCGATAGGTCTCCCCGATACCACACAGGCCGTCTTTGGTCTCCAACTCGACGATCCACTTGGTCTGATTGACGAAATCATCCCAGCTTTTCCCGACCTTGAACTTCGCCAGGAAGCCGGTCTCTTCATCGGCGATTCCGGGCGAGTTGAGGCTGTCGGGCTTGCCTGTGACGCGCACGGGCGTCGCCCGCGCGCGCGTGATCTGTGCGTTGGGCATGGCGGAAACGTCCTTTCTGTTTGCCGGTTGATGGCGATCTGCCGGGGCGCTGCGGCGTCGGGCCGCCCGCAGGAACCTACACGTGCGTGCGCAGCCAGTCCCAGGCTTCCGCCTGCATCGCGCCGTTGAACTCATGCGGCGCATCGAAGAGACGCACGCGCACCTTGTCCGGGACGCCCGCCTTCTTGTAGCAGGCGGTCAGCTTGTCGAAGCAGGCGCGGACGCCGTCCAGGTCGAACAGCCCGTCCTGGCTGCCGTTGATGACCATCAGCGCGCGGGGCATCGCCAGCGACGCCACGTCCGGGTAGTCCAGAGAACGGAAGAGACCGGGAACGACCATCGAGTAGCCGATGGTGTGGATGGTGCGGTTGCGCAACTGGGCGGGCGTGGAACACATCCAGCCGACGGCGACCGCCGCCTTGATGCGCTCGTCCAGCGCCGCCAGATGGAACGTGCGGAAGCCTCCCACCGACAGCCCCACGCAGCCGATGCGGTTCTTATCCACCTCCGGGCGCGTGAGCAGATAGTCCACCGTGCGAATGTCGTCCCAGAGCATCACGCCCGGCCAGGTGAAGCCTGCGGTATAGATCGTGCGGCCCACCAGTTCCTCATGGCGCGAGGCGCGGGCGTTGAACTCCTGAATGCGCGCGGCGGAGAGTGTTTTTGGGCGCTCGCGCCAGTCGGCGGGATCGTCGTCCAGCAGCATCCGGCGCTCGCCCCAATAGAACATATCTATCACAATGACGAGATAGCCCTGCCGCGCCAGAACTGCCGCGATCGCGTTCCCGCCATAGTAGGTCTTCTGCCACTCCTGCAAGGCCGGATGCGCGTCCGGGTCTTCCACCAGCTTCTCTTTGCCCCAGAGATAGAAGCCGCCGTGATCGTGCAGCGCGACGATGGCGGGCAGAGGCCGCTGCGCGTTCTTGGGAATCAGCACGTAGGCCGGCACGCGGATGTCCGGCGTCGTGTTGAAATAGAGTTTTTCTTGCAGGTAGTCGCCCCGGTCGCGCGTCTCGACGACCTCCGGGTGCGGATCGCATTTCGGCGGCGCGTAGTGGAGCAGTTCCAGCAGCCTGCCGCGCACCCGCTGCTTCCAGGCGTTCAGATCGTGGAACTCGCCGCGCAGGAACGAGAGCGGAAACTCGCCTTTGACGGCCTGGCTCTGGATAAAGGGATAGAGGGAACCGACATCGGGGCCACTGGCGGCCATACGTTTCTCCTTCGGGGCGGGAATAGCGGGCAGGGCGGACACACGCTCGCCGCCCGCCAGAGTCAGGCCCAGGCTGGCGGCGAGCCACTGCGCAAATTCGCGGCGCGTCGTCTCCATCGGCAGGGCCGCCTCAGTCCTTGATCCAGGCGTGTTTCGGATCGTCCGACCAGGCCCCATAGCGCCGCGCTTCGCCCGCCAGCGCCCAGATGTAGGCCAGACGATAGCCCGGCCCGGCGACGACCGGATGATAGCCGCGCGGCAGGACGACCGTATCCCCGTCCTGCACGGCGAAGGCGCAGTCGAAGGCGTTCGGCCCATAGGCGTAGACGCGCTGGAAGCCGAAGCCCTGCGGCGGATCGAGGCGGAAGATGTAGACCTCCTCCATCGGAACCTCGCCGTTCTCGTAGCTGTCGTGCTTGTGCGGGGGCGCGCTCGACCAGTTGCCGGGGGGATTGAGCGTCTCGCCGATGATGAGACGGTCGGCGGCCATGTTCTCGCCGATGGAGGTGGCGACCTGCCGCTGCCAGTTGTCCTTGCCGACCGTCTTGAGGATGCACTCCTCCGGGCCGATGAGCCGGGCGGGAGGGGCGCTGCGGGCGGGCGCGAATATCAGCAGCGCCTCGAAGCCTTCCGAGGCCGCAGAGATCTGCAGGGTGGAGTCGCGGGGGACGTAGAGCATGGTAGGCGGGCCGTCGAAGACGCTGCGGCGTCCGCCGATCTGTTCGTAGGCGTGCGGGCCGCACGCGCCGGAGAGACGCGCAGTGCAGCGTCCGCTGAGAATATCGAGGGCCAGTTCGTCCGGGCCGGTCGCGATTTCGACCGGGGCCTCGCCGGGAGCCAGCCGCAGCCATTCCACGCGCAGGTACTTGAGCGGCGCGTTCTGCGGGCTGACGATGGGCGTGCGCGGCCCGGCGGACGGCGCGTGCGGGTAGAACAGTTGCATGGTGAAGTTATCCCCTTTTCGAGAGAACACCCGCCTCAGCGCGGGTATGCTTCATTTAGCGTCCGGGGGAACGGCTTCCTCCTGCAATTTGCGAGCCTGTCCTGTCTGGCCGCTATCGGGCCTACTGGCCGGAAGAGGGCTGAGCCGGACGCGCCAGGCGCGTCGTCCCGAACGTCGGATGCCGGAACCGCTCGTTGCCGGGCTTGAGGGCGGCTCCGCCCGCAGGTTCGGCGGGGCGCGCGAAAAAGACCTTGTAGCCGATAGCCAGCACGACGACCGCCAGAATGCCGAGGACGATGGCGGCGGTCTTGGGGCTGATCTCTTGCTTCATGGCGACCTCCTGGATCGTGTGCCGGGCCTGTCATAGGCCCGGCACACGGACTCGCGTATCCTGGCTTCCCGGGCTTAACGCTGGAAAGCCGGGTCTTCAGGCCGGACTTCATCGCGGTCGGGACGGAACCAGATGCCGTTCCACTTGACATAGAAAGCGGAAGGGCGCATGGCCTTCGAGTGGCCGTCCATGAAGCCGATGTTGGCCGTGCCGGTGTGCCGATCCTCCGGCCCCCACTCCGAACCGGACTCATCCACCTCGCGGGGCGCCATCCAGGGCGAGACGCTCTGGCAGTGCTGAATGCCGATGCACTCCTCCCAGTACTGGTGGGCGAAGTCATCCGTTCGATACATGCGCCCGGCATCGCCGATCATGACGACTTGCGAGGGCTTGCTCAGCGCGGCCTGCGCATAGCCAAAACAGACCCCATGGAACGTGCCGCTATCGCCGCAGGCATGGGTCATGCCGGAACTGAGGCCATAGCCGTTGCCGTCATCCTGGTCATTGGGATACATATTGATACCGAGGCCCAGGTTCGGCGCGCCTTTGCTCCCTGCGGTGCCGGTGTCATTGGTCTGCGGCACGCTGGGGCAGGCGACGATCTGATAGTTCTTCATGTAGGGCTGCACGATGTCTACCCAGTTCTCGTAAGGCACGTCGTCGCCGCAGATGTATTTCCAGTCGCAGTATCCGCTCATGGCATCTTCCCAGCCCGGACGATAGATCCAGGTCTCGTCATAGTCCTGCATATACATCTGCCAGCCCAGGTTGACCTGCTTGGTATTGGAGAGACAGGAGATGGCGCGGGCCTTCTCGCGCGCCTGGGCGAAGACGGGAAAAAGAATGGCGGCGAGAATCGCGATAATGGCGATGACGACGAGCAGTTCGATCAGAGTGAAGGCATTCTTGTTGCGGTGCATGGCGTTCTCCTTGTTTCAAGGTAAATGCGTACCTGGCATTCAGGACGGAGTGATCTACCAGAGACAGTCGAAACCGGCACAATCGTCGGGACGGGCAACACCTCCTTGATTACGGCTGATCGAGCGCGACGCCGAGCTTGCGGCGCGCGGCTTCCAGAGCCTGCGGGTCTTGAGTCCAGTGGCTGAAGTCCCGGCCCACGCTCCGGCTCACCTCCAGCGCCCAGTCGCCTTTACCGCGCTTTTGCAGCAGCGCGATGTATTCGTAATCCTCCACGCCCTCGCGTATCCACTTCAGCCGCAGGGAAGGCACGGTTCCCTGCACGCCCGCGTCTGCGCCGGGATAGACAAGCTGCCCCTCGCCGGGGAAGTGAGAAGCGCCGCTTTCGTGATAGTCCGGGTCCGTCCAGGGGTCTCTGTTCCAGTGGTCTACCGTCCAGTAGAGCAGGCCCGTAAAGCCCATGCTCTGGTTGATGAAGCCCTGCATGATCCGGTAGTGGATGGGCGCGAAATCTATCTCCCACTTGGGCGAGTCGGCATCCTGCACCAGCGCGGTATAGGTCCAGACCTGATCGCCCTTCTTCATGGCCGCCGCCACATTCTCCGGGGACGCCTTGTAGTAGTTGGGCTGAAGCACCCAGATGTCCACCGCCGAGCGCCCGGTTCCCGTCCCATCATCGAAGAGTTCGGGGACGGGAGCCATAGGAATCAGGTTTTTGATGCCGGCCTGGTGGAGGGCGCGCGCCCACTGCTTGACCTGCGGGTAGAGTTGCGGGAACTCGACGATCTCATCGGCGGTGTAGTTGTAGATCAGCAGGTCGGCAGGATAGCGGGCAGCGGCCTCTTTCAACTCCTGGACGGAAGGGGCGGGCTTCATCGTGCCATGCCCATAGTAGGCGCCGCTCCAGAACCCGGTGTTCACGGAGGTCAGGCCGAGCGTATCTATCAGCCGCCGCGCCGCGCTCGGCGGAACCTGCGTGGGCATGATCTTGTGGCGCAGCAGCAGTTCGATAGCCGCCAGGCTCTTGTCCCTGCCCATGCCGAAGGAGGAGTCGAGCGAGGGCTTAAGCGGCAGTTCAAAGTTCCAGACGTTCAGAACGATGTCGCCGGTCGCCTGGCCCTGGCCGCTGGTGACGGTGAACGTGCCGTGATAGGCTCCCGGCCTGGCGTCGCGCGGCACGAACACATCTACCCAGAGCGGCTGGTTCGTACCGGCATCGAGCGTGAAGGGGACGGCCTGGAACCGGGCGGCTTGCGGCGGCTTGCCGGTCGCCGGGTCTACAAACGGAATCAGCGCGTCGGGATACCATCCGGGCGGCAGGGGTCTGGCAGCGCCTCCCTTCCAGGTCGGGCTGGACTGCTTGACCTCGATATAGTGTTCGCGATAGAGCGTCAGGTTCTCCTTCGGAAGGACGCTGCCGCCGGGGCCGCGCAGATCGGAAACGGCGCAGCGCACGTCGGTCAGGCCGCCCTCCGGCGCGCGCACGACGATCTGGAACGGCTCGTACTCGCCGCGCGCCGCGAACAGTTCGATGCGCCGCGAATGGTCCGGCGCGTCCCTGCGGCCCACGCGCTCCATGCCGGAAACCGTCCAGACGATAGGTTCGCTCTTTGCCGCCTCCGCTGCCATCGTGAACAGAGCCTCCTTTCCGACACAGAGGGCCAGCGCCCATCCCAACAGCCGCGCGTTGCCGAACATGGTCAACTACCTTCCTGCCTTTTCCGCGCCGGACGCGCCCAAAACGTTTTTGGCGTCCGGGCAAATCGGCCTGGCCTCCGCAGCGCCGCGCGGTCAGGAGCGCGGGGCCGGGCCGACCGACTGACGGACGACCAGGGAGGTCTCGAACCACCAGGTCTGCATCGCGCCCGGCTCTTCCAGCAGATGGAACAGCGCCTCCGCGACCACCTCCCCCGCCATGCCGCAGTCAATGCGCACGGTCGTCAGCGGCGGCTCGGTGAACTCGGCGAGAGGAAGGTCGTCATGCCCGGCCAGCGAGACATCTTCCGGCACGCGCAGGCCCAGACTGCGCGCCTCCCGCAGCGCGCCCAGCGCCATCGCATCGGTGCGCGCGAAGACTGCGGTCGGGCGCGGGTTCTGCTGCATCAGGGCGCGCATCCCTTCCGCGCCGCTGGCCGGATCGTTGGGGACGGAGAGGAGATAGCGGTCCTCCAGCGGAACGCCCAGGCTTTGCAGTTCCCCGGCGAAGGCTTCCAGCACGTCATTGGGCTTCTGCTGAATCTGCGGCTCGTCCAGGAAGCCGATGCGGCGATGCCCCTGCTCCACGAAGAGCCGCGCGACCTGCCGTTCTCCCGTGCGCCCTTTCATGACCGAGGCGACGTTGGGGACGCCCTCGATTAGCGTATCTATCACGATGCAGGGCGCGCGCGGCGTGGCGATCTCCCGCACCAGGCTGTCGTAGGAGACATGGCCGACCAGCACGACGCCGTCCACCGTGCGCGAGCGCACCCACTGTTTAAGCTGGGTGTTTGCCTCGCCATGCTCGTCTGCGGTGTTCAAGAGCAGGCTGTAGCCGCGCTTTTGCAGGGCGTATTGCAGGCCGCGCGCCAACTGCATGGCGAAGATGTCGGAGAACAGGCCGGGGCGGCGGTCGTCGAGCGCGACGAGTCGGCTGCGCCCCTGCACGAGTCTCTGGCCGTTGATATTGGGGATATAGCCGAGTTCGCGAACCTGCTCCAGGACTCGCTGGCGTGTTTCGGCGCTGAGTTCCCCGCGATTGCGGATCGCGCAGGAAACGGTATAGGGGGAGACGCCGATTTTGCGCGCCACATCCTTGATATTCATCGTCCGTCCGATGTTTCCCAAAACGTTTAGGGACAGCCTGGTTTATAGTAACACGAGTTCTTCCCCTTGTCAACCGACTTTTCGCACAGGGAGGGGAGAATTTAGGGCAGACTTGCGCAAGCCGGGGCCGGTCGCGACGCCTGCGCGCAGGAGCGTCACTCCGCCGCCAGCGTCGGGCGCAGCAGCGGCTCCCAGTCGAGCAGGCGCTTCGCCTTGCTCAGGTTCATATACTTCTGGCTGTAGTCCCCGCTGATCATGAACGCCTGGAAACCGACAAAGCGGCGTTCCAGCGCGGCGTGCAGGGCGCGGGCCAGGTCTTCATCGGCGGTGGCGAAGGTCGGCACGCCGATGCGGGTCTCCGCCAGCCAGCGTTCTTTCGAGACGGGCCAGCACAGGCGCAGTACGTTGATGGTCATGCCGCGCTCCCGGCAGGTGTTGCGGCAGATCTCTTCGCCCAGGCGCTTGGTGAAGCCGTAGAGGTCGGTGGCGTCGGGAGTAATCTCCTCGTCCTGGAAGTAGCGCGTCGGCAGCGTCGCTTCCTGGTAGATAGACATACTGCTCGTATAGACGGCGTGCGAAATGCCCGCAGAGTGCGCGGCTTGCAGGGCGATATAGAGACCTTTCACGTTGGCGTCCAGCGAACTGGTCACGCCGTCTATGTTCTGATTGTAGGGCAGTCCGACCTTTACGTAGCGTCCCATCGCCATGTAGAGCAGCGCATCCATACCCTGCGCCGCCTGCTCGACGGCGGCAAAGTCGCAGGCGTTGCCCTGCACATACTCCAGGGAACTCTCGTGGGGCGGGCGCAGATCGAAAACACGCAGCGTATGGTTCTGCGCCAGCATGGGTAAGACCAGGCGGCCGACATGGCCGGAGCCGCCGACAACGAGTACACGCATCGTCTCTCTCCCTCATGGTGTCCGCAGGCAGACGGCGCACGGCCTTTGAGCGCCCTGCGCCGCTTGCCCGGACTGTGTCGTACTCTGCGTGTTCGCCAGGAACAGGCCAATCCCCTTTATAAGTTGCGGCGGGAAAACCCCATTCCGCGTGGATGGGAAGGCGTCACGATTTCACCGGCAGGAAGATGCGTCCATCCTGCGCGGGAATCGTGAACGTCCTGTCCTTTGTGCTGCTGCTGACATCCTGGTAGTCCTTCGCAAAACGGACGGTCGCCGTCTGCCTGGTGGGGTTGACGATCACGACTCCGCCATCGAAATCGCGCCGCCAGGTTCCGTCCGACTGCTTTCTGGCATCGCCCTTCGGATAGCCGAGCGGCGCGTCGTACTCCGGATACCACCAGCGCTGCCCGCGCCAGCGGGTGTTCAGGTCATAGGCGAAGTACCCGTCTCCCATCAGGGCCGTCGTCAGGCCGAAGCGCATACGCTGTACCCGGGCGCGGCCCTTGTTCAGCAGTTCATCCTGTTCGCTCTGCGGCCGCTTTTGCGCGTTGAAGGGTGGGGTAACGCCGGAACTTCCGAGGAGTGTGGTCAGGGCGGGCGGGCGGGCCTGCCGCATCCAGCGCTGATACTCTCCGAAAACCGAGTCCCAGGTCTTTTTCCCGTCCAGGACATAGTCCATATAGTCTTCCAGCAGCGCGCCGTTGAGATAGGAGGCGGGCGCGTCGCTGGTTGTATTTGCCACAAAATACTTATCCGGCCCGATGGCCTCGCGTATTTTGCGCGCCAGCGTCATCTTGGCTCTGCCCCACTCTTGATTCAGCCATTTGGGATCGTCGGGCTTGCCATCACCGTCCGCGTCCACCGTATATGGTTCGTGCGTGGCGATATTGGCGGCCCAGGCGTCGAACCGGGGTGTCATATTGTCCACGAAGACGCCATCCACTCCCTGCATCGTCGCGCTCAATTTGGCCTGCTGCGCCAGCCAGTCGAGAACGTCCTCCTTGTGCAGATTGATCATCTCCGTCCCCGGCCAGCCCTTGATACGCTTGCCGTCGGCCTGGAGCAGCCATCCGTCCTGGGGAAAGTCCTTCTCCCACGTCCCCGCATACGCTATCGAGACCGTCGGCCCCAGGATGAGGATGCGCGGATTGCGCGCCCGCACCTCCGCGACCTTGTCTTCCAGCTTCCTGCGGACTCCCGTGTTGTGCCAGTCGCCGCGAAACCCGGCGATAATCAGGGAGTAGCGCGCCGCGTCGGCAATGTCCTTAGAAGTCGCCGTCGGGGTGATGAGATTGCCGAGAGAGTTGGCGATCCGCGGGAAAGGCGGGCCATCCTGGGCCGCCGCCAGATGCGGAACGCCGCCGTAGAGCAAAGCCAGCATCCAGGCTGCCATGCTAAAAAGTGACATTCGTACTACCCTCCGATCTATCGTAATCTGAATCCATTATCCAGTTTCTACGCTGAATACGTTCCAAAGGGGAAAATGTAGCCCGTTTCAGCCCGCTTTTCTTCTGTCGTAGACCAGCGGACTCATATAGCTGACGGCCCGCCCGCCGGGGCCGACGCCGGGAATGCAGGCCGCCGCGTCCCGGCGGCGCGTCTCCGTCAACTCCTGCATCAGATACGTGCCGTCGGGATGGTAGGAGACCGCCGACACCTCGCGCGCGCGGTCGCTGGCGTTGGCTGCCGCCGAATGCAGCGTCCACCCGGCGTGGAAGGTGGCATCGCCCGCCTTCATCTCGTGCGTGACGACGGGCAGCCCTTTCTCGGCGATGATCCTGTCGAAATAGGCCATCGCGTTCTCGGTGATGCCCTGCTCATCCAGGAACGGGAAGTTGTGCGAGCCGGTCGCCAGGCGCAGCGCGCCCATCTCCGGGGTGATGTCCACGAGCGGCATCCAGAGCGTTCCCATGTGGGGCGTGTCCACCGGCCAGTAGTAGTGGTCTTGATGCCAGGGGGTCGGGCCGCCGCCCGGCTCCTTGAAAAATATCTGGTTGTGGTAGATACGCACGGCGTCCACGCCCATCAGGTCGGCGGCGATCTTGGCAAAGCGCCGCGAGAAGAGGAACGGGCGCGTGATGGGATCGTGGAACCAGGTGTTGCTGAGGGAGAGGAACGCCTGGCCGAACACGCTGCGCTCTGCAAGCGGCTTCGGGTTTGGGAAGTGCTTGCGGATCGTCTCCCGACAGACTTCGCGGTAGGCGGCGACCTCGTCCGGGGTGCAGACGCCGCGCAGCAGGATATGGCCGTTCTGCCGATATTCCGCTTGCTGCGCTGCGGTGATGGGGTACTCGCTCGAAAGGTCAGGCACAGAGAGAGTTGGTGTCGTCATGGTTAAGCTCCAAAAAAGTTATAGGTTCGCATATTCAGCAGCAGGCTGAGCAGGCCCCAGCCGCAGCCGATGACACAGTCGCCCAGAATCAGGCCCAGAAAGAACGGGAGGAACTGCCGGTAGACGCGCAGCCCTCCATAGCGCATCGCCAGCCCTTTGAACACCCAGGCGAGGAACAGTGGCAGCCAGACGATATTGATGGCCCAGGCCGAGGCGACGGCGTAGCCGATGGGATGCAGAGGAAACCCGAAATAGCGCAGCCGCAGCCAGAGCAGGCCCAGCGTCATGCCGAACCCGACGCCGAAGGCGGAGAGCGCCATCGAGTTGGGCCGCCAGTCCTGCGTGCCTCCGACCCAGTTTTGCATCCGCTCGTAGCCCTCCTGCGCGAAGTGCGTCCCGGCGTTGAATTTGGCCGCCGTGCCGAGCGTATAGGCTTGATGCTCGTAGGC
>DASRGL010000519.1:0-9450 GCA_035651115.1 Chthonomonadaceae bacterium | reverse complement strand
TCAGTTGGAGCAACTGCTTGGTATCCCATCGGAATAGGCCATCCTGTCGTTGGCGCGGCTGTGTAGAACACAAGCCCGAAGGATCATCATCTGTCTACTGTCCCACGACCTGCTTGAGATGTTCGCGCAGGAAGCGGCCTGTGTAGGAGCGAGGAGATTGCGCCAGCGCTTCCGGCGTGCCGCAGAAGAGGAGTTCTCCGCCCTTGTGTCCCCCCTCCGGTCCCAGGTCTACCACAAAGTCGGCCTGCTTGATCACGTCCAGATGATGCTCGATGACTATCGCCGTATTGCCCGCCTCGACCAGCCGATTGATGCACTCGATCAGCCGCTCGATGTCGGCCAGGTGCAGTCCGGTAGTCGGCTCATCGAAGATGTAGAGGATGCGTCCGCCCCGTTTCTGCTTGCTCAACTCCGTTGCCAGCTTGATCCGTTGGGACTCGCCGCCGGAGAGCGTGGTCGCGGACTGGCCCAGCGTCAGGTAGCCCAGGCCCAGGTCGTTGAGAACCCGCAGTTTGCGCGCGATGCCGGGATGCGAGGCGAAGAACTCCACG
The DNA here is from genome assembly GCA_035651115.1 of Chthonomonadaceae bacterium. Taxonomy (GTDB): domain Bacteria; phylum Armatimonadota; class Chthonomonadetes; order Chthonomonadales; family Chthonomonadaceae; genus DASRGL01. The sequence continues at coordinate 8,899 of DASRGL010000519.1, read as the reverse complement.
CCCTCCTCGATAGACATATCCAGCACCTCGGCGATGGTCTTGCCCTGGTAGGTGATCTCCAGCGTCTCGGCGTTGTACCGCGCGCCCTTGCAGGCTTCGCAGACCACCTCGACATCGGGCATGAAGCCCAGATGCGTCGTCACCGTGCCATCGCCCGCGCACTCCTCGCACCGCCCGCCCTTCACGTTGAAGCTGAACCGGCCCGCCGTGTAGCCGCGTTCCACCGACTCCGGAACCGAGGCGAACAGTTCGCGGATCAGATCGTAGAACCCGACGTAGGTGGCCGGATTGGAGCGTGGATTTCGACCGATGGGGGACTGATCAATGGCGATCACGTCCTTCAGATGCTCGATCCCCAGCACGGCGTCATGCTCCCCGGAGAGAGTCCGGCTGTCGTAGAAGACAGAGTACAGCTTCTTGTAGAGAATGTCGCTGATGAGCGTGCTTTTGCCGGAGCCGGACGCGCCCGTGACACAGATAAAACAGCCTAATGGGAGCGTCACGGTCACATCCTTGAGATTGTTCTCCCGCGCGCCGCAAATAGTCAGCGTTGTGCCGTTGCCCTGCCGCCGTGTCGTGGGCGTGGGGATACTCCGCCGCCCACTCAGATATGCGCCCGTGACCGAACGCGGGTCATCCAGGAGCGTGTCAACCGTTCCCTGCGCCACGATCTCGCCGCCATGCACGCCCGCGCCGGGGCCGATCTCCACCAGATGGTCGGCGGCGCGGATCGTCTCCTCGTCATGTTCCACGACGATGACCGTATTGCCCAGGTCGCGCAGACGCCGCAGCGTCTCGATCATCTTGATATTATCCTTTGGATGCAGGCCGATGCTCGGTTCGTCCAGCACGTAGAGCATTCCCATCAGGCCGGAGCCGATCTGCGTGGAGAGCCGAATGCGCTGCGCCTCGCCGCCGGAGAGCGTGCCGGAAGGACGATTGAAATTGAGATAGTCCAGGCCGATACCGAGCAGCAGTTCGACCCGGTTGCGTATCTCTCGGCGCACCTGCGCGCCCGCGTTCTTGTTGCGCAGATCGTCCTGCACCTGATCGAGCTGTTCCAGGATGTCGGCCAGATGCACCTCGCCGAACTCATAGATGTTGCGGCCTCCGACGGTCACGAGCAGCCGCTGCGGGCGCAGCCGCGCGCCGTGACAGTCCGGGCAGGGACGCTCCACCATCACCTTCTCGAAGTAGGACTCCATGTGCGTGTGGGCCTCCTGCTTCTGCCGATAGCGGCGATAGGCGCGCTCGATCCGGCTGATGATGCCCTCGAACCGCATCTCGTTGCCCACCCATTTGTTTTCCCCCTTCGCGCCGGGTGGCTGAAGCAGCGGGAACTTCTCGCCGTGCGTGCCGTGCAGCAGAATCTCGACCGCCTCCGGGGACAACTGCTCGAACGGGGTGTCCAGAGAAAACCCGTAGCGCCGGGAGAGGCTGTACATTATCTTGCCGTCCCAGGTCTCCACATTGTAGCGGAAGGCTTCCTTGATGAACGCGCCGTCCGCGATACTCCGCTTCGGGTCGGGAACCAGCAGCGTCGGATGCACCTGGCGGTAGGTTCCCAGGCCCAGGCATGTCCGGCAGGCGCTATTCGGGTTGTTGAACATGAAGTGTTCCGACAGCAGATCGCCCATCACCAGGCGGTGGACAGGGCAGCCGAACTCCGCCGTGAACGCGCCCGGATCGAAGCCCGGAGGCGACTGCACGATGGCGACGCTCAGGAACCGCTCGCCCTCCGTCAGGGCGTTGCCGATGGCGACCTTCAGCTGCTTCTCGATCTCGCGCCGGATGACGAACTTATCCACGATCACCTCGACCGGGCCTTGCCAGAGTTCCGGGTCTTCCTTCAGGTCTCCGATGTCCACGACACGGCCCTCGACGACCAGGCGGCGGTAGCCCGCCTTGCGCACCTCCGCAAAGACGAACTCCCAGTCCTCGTCATAGACTCGGAAGAGGGGCGCGCGCAGTTCCACGACGGTTCCCGCCGGGAGCGCCAGCAGCATCTCGGCGATCTGGCCGGTGGTGCGGATCGGAACCTCGGTCTGGCAGAAAGGACAGTGCGCGACTCCGACCGTCGCAAAGAGCAGATTGATGTAGCTGCTGATGTCGGTCAGGGTTCCGACGGTGGAGCGGGGATTGCGCGCGCTGGTCTTCTGCTCGATGGAGACGACCGGCGACAGCCCGAACATGAAGTCTATGTCCGGCTTGTTCACCTGCTCCACGAAGCGCCGGGCGAAGGAGGAGAGCGACTCCATATAGCGGCGCTGGCCTTCCGCGTAGATGGTGTCGAAGGCGAGCGAGGACTTTCCAGAACCGCTCACGCCCGTGAAGACGATCAGCTTGTCGCGGGGAATCTCCAGATGGATATTCTTCAGGTTGTGCGTGCGCGCTCCGATGACTTCGAGGGTCGATCTCACTGACGTTTCTCCTCCTCCTTAAATATAGGCATTCGGGTGTCAGGTGTTACCTGCCTGAACGCCTCAATCCATGTAGTAGGCGGCTTCCTCGACGTTCACCCGGCTCTTGTCGGTAAGCCGCACCGGGGTGGCAAGTTTCTGGATAAAGCCTTCGTCCGCCAGCCATTCGCAGGCGATGTCCACACTTTCGATATTGAAGTGGCGGCTGAAGTAGTGGTTGATGTCGGTCATCGAGCGCAGTTCGCCCTCCTCGCGCAGGTAGGAGAAGATCGGCGCGAACAGGAGGCCGGCATGGGCATGAAGATAGCTCTGGATAGAGGCCAGCGCCTCCGCCAGGTTCGCCTCGGTCGCGTGGCCGTGCAGCAGATCGCTGTAGACGATACGGAACAGTTCCGGATTATAGGCCAGGGCTTGATGCACGACTTCCCGCCCCGGAATCTCGCCGTGCAGCAGCGTCTCTATCGTCGCGAGCGCGTCCACGCACTTCAGTATCCAGAAGCTGCAGTAGTCGAAATCCCGCTTCACCTGCAGCCATTTCTCCGCTTTGGCGAGGCTTGGCAGGACGCGGGAAGTGGCATTTAGAAGCTGGATGGCGCGGTCGCGTTCGCTCAGGCGCTTGCGGGCCTCGAACAGTTCGACAAGCGGTTCCTCGCGGGAGAAGAGCATTCGGCCTTTGGCGAGCATCGAGTGGATGAACGAACCCTGAAGGGAACCTTCCAGTGTCTTCCGAAATTCGCTCCGCGTGGTCAGAAAAGCGTGGATATTGATGCCCGACTCTGTCAGGCAGAGACCCTCGCGCGTGAGCCGGGTCTCCTGCGTGATGAGCAGCAGGTCAATATCCGACCGATGCCAGACCGTGTCATAGGCCAGGCTGCCGAGCAGGACGGCGGCCAGAATATAGGGGTCTGCCTGGACTTTCGAGATCAGCGTTTGCAGGGCCGCCTCGTATTTCGCCTGAACGTCTTCCATGATCGCATTCTCCGGGGCGCGTTCGCGCCAAGAGGGGAGTTTGAAAGCAGAAGAAGGCCGCACGTTCCTCTCCCGGTCTGAACTCCCTGCGGAGGCTGGGAAGCGGAAAAGAGGGAACGCAAAAATTCTCTCATAGCGTACCCTATCTAAAAGAGCCGACGTTGCCCCTGGCCGGATACCGGCTGTACCCGGTCGCGTGCGCTTTTGGCCCCCTGACTTTTGACAGGGGCGGCAGCCTGACCAAATTCGGTTGTATCCGAACCGGCCGATTCGGATACTAAATGGGCGTCTGAACCGGGCGCAAAACCGCTCGATGTGCTAAAATGCAAAGCGGGACGATGACAACCGTGCAGTTGCACTGCCCAGGAGGGTTTCAAGCTGATGATAACCTACGTACTCTATCTTCTCCCACTGAGCCTGGAGAAGAGCGCCCCGATTCCCGCGCAAGGGAACGCCGCTGTCTCCCAAAACGCCCCGGCCCCCGAATCGCTGCTGTTCGAGGGACTGGGGAAGCACCGCCGCAAGGTCACGACCGCGTCGGCCCAGGCCCAGCGGTATTTCGACCAGGGACTCAACTTCCTGTTCGCGTTCAACCATGACGAGGCGATCCGCTCCTTCACGCAGGCTGCCAAGCTCGATCCGAACTGCGCGATGGCCTGGTGGGGCATCGCTATCGCGAACGGCCCGCACATCAACAACCCGATGGTAGACGAGGCGCACGCGGCGGCGGCCTGGCAAGCCCTGACTGAAGCCGTCGAGAAGAAGGCGCAGGCCAGCCCCGTCGAGCAGGCGTTGATCGAGGCGGCGCAGGCGCGCTACGCTCAGCCGCAACCCGCAGATCGCAAGCCGCTGGACACGGCCTATGCGCAGGCGATGCGGGAGGTCTGGAAGAAGTTTCCGCAGGATGCGGACGTGGGCGCGCTTTTCGCCGAGGCGATGATGGACCTGCGTCCGTGGGATCTGTGGACGCAGGACGGGCAGCCGCAGCCCGGCACGCCGGAGATCGTGGAGACGCTGGAGCGGGTTCTTACGTTGGATCGCAGTCATCCGCTCGGACTGCATCTCTATATCCATGCGGTCGAAGCGTCGCCGGAACCGCAGAAAGCCCTGGACGCCGCCGACCGGCTGCGTAATCTCCAGCCCGCGCTCGGCCACATGGTCCACATGCCGTCGCACATTGACGTGCGCTGCGGCCGCTGGAAAGAGGCCGTGCTTGCCAATGAGCGCGCCATCGAAGCGGATAAGCAGTATCGCCAGAAGCGGCCCCGGCAGGGCTTCTACCGTCTCTACATGCTCCACAATCATCACATGCTGGCCTATGCCGCCATCATGCGGGGACAGAGCGCGGAGGCGATCCGGGCCGTAGACACCATGATCGCGGGCGTGCCGGAGGAGTGGGCGCGACAGAACGCGGCCATCGCTGATGGGTTTGTAGCGATGCCGGTGGAGATGCGCGTGCGCTTCGGCCGCTGGGATGAGGTGCTGGCCGCGCCCGAGCCGCCCGAATACTTCCCTCTGGCCCGCGCGATGTGGCGCGCTTCGCGTGGTATCGCCTATGCCGCCAGGAATCAGGTCGAGGAGGCCCGCGCCGAGCAGGCCGCGTTCCTCAAGGCGGCGGCGCTTGTTCCGAAGGAGGCGACATTCGGCAATAACACCGGTTCCGATATTCTGGCGGTGGCGACCCACATGCTGGCGGGCGAGATTCTCTTCCGCGCCGGGCAGGTCGAGGAGGGGCTGAACGAACTGCGCGAAGCGGTGCGCCGGGAGGACATGCTGCGCTACGACGAGCCGCCAAGCTGGATCATTCCGGTGCGCCATGCGCTGGGAGCGGCGCTGTTGCAGGCGGAACGCTATCCGGAAGCCGCGCAGGTGTACCGTGACGATCTGAAGAAGCTGCCTGAAAACGGCTGGTCGCTGTACGGGCTGTCGCGCTGCCTGGAGGCGCAGGGCCAGCATGAAGAGGCGGCGAAGGCAGCCGCCCGGTTCCAGGAAGTGTGGGCCGATGCGGACGTGAAGCTGACCTCCTCCTGCTTCTGCCAGCCCGGAAAATAGCCCTGCCGGGTACTGAAAGTACCCGTCTGGAGGGCCTGCGGCCAATCGTCCTGCCGGACGGACTCCCTTTTGGCGTCCGTCCCCTTCGTGTCGTACTCGGCTACATACGGAGAGAGAAGCTTCCAAATGAATGCATCCGAAGGACGCTCGGCGCGCAGCGCCCCATAGACGGGTACGTTCTGTACCCGGAATTGCTGGCAACATAAAACCACCCCAACTCTTCCATAATGAAGGGCCGGGGTGGTTTTGCTGGTAGTGCCGTGCGCGGCCTAGATGTCGTAGTAGAGGGCGAACTCGTAGGGATGCGGGCGCAGCGCGACCTGCTTGAACTCCTGCGTCGTCTTGAAATCAATATAGGTCTCGATCAGGTCGGCGGTGAAGACGCCGCCTTTGAGCAGGAATTCGTGATCTGCCTGTAGCGCGTTGAGCGACTCTTCCAGGCTGCCCGGCGTCTGCTGGATGCCCTTGCGCTCCTCCGGCTCCATCTCATAGAGGTCTTTGTCAATCGGAGCGGGCGGCTGGATGCGGTTCTCGATGCCGTCCAGGCCGGCCATCAGCATGGCGGCGAACGCCAGGTAGGGATTGGCGGACGGATCGGGCGCGCGGAACTCGATGCGCTTGGCCTTCGGCGACTTGCTGACCATCGGGATGCGGACGCAGGCCGAGCGGTTGCGCGCCGAGTAGATCAGGTTGATGGGCGCTTCGTAGCCGGGAACCAGGCGGCGATAGGAGTTGGTCGTCGGGGCGCAGAAGGCCAGCAGCGCGGGCGCGTGCTTGAGGATGCCGCCGATGTAGTGGACCGCCGTCTCGGAGAGCGCGCCGTAGCCGCGCTCGTCGAAGAAGAGCGGCTGCCCGCCCTTCCAGAGCGACTGATGGCAGTGCATCCCGGAGCCGTTGTCCATGAAGAGCGGCTTGGGCATGAAGGTGACGGTGTAGCCGTTCTGGAAGGCCGTGTTCTTGATGATATACTTGTACTTCTGAAGCTTGTCGGCCATGCTGAGCAGCGTGTCGAACTTCATGTCAATCTCGGCCTGGCCCGCCGTGCCGACCTCATGGTGCTGCATTTCGATCTCGATGCCCGCCTCGATAAGGTTGAGCATCATCTCGGTGCGCAGGTCTTGCAGGCTGTCGGTCGGGGGAGTCGGGAAGTAGCCGCGCTTGTAGGGAATCTTGTAGCCCAGGTTCGGCTTCTCGTCGCGCCCGGAGTTCCAGATGCCTTCGTCGCTGTCAATATAGTAGTAGCCGGAGTGGGAGGTCTGGTCGAAGCGAATGTCGTTGAAGATATAGAACTCCGCTTCGGGGCCGAAATAGGCGGTGTCGGCGATGCCGGTTCCCTTGAGATACTGTTCGGCTTTCTTGGCGACCTGGCGCGGGTCGCGGTTATAGATCTCGCGGGTGATCGGGTCTTCGATGTCGCAGGTGATGTTGAGCGTGGTGACATCGGTAAACGGGTCAATGTAGGCGGTGTTCGGATCGGGAATGAGCAGCATATCCGACTCGTTGATGGCCTTGAAGCCGCGAATCGAAGAGCCGTCGAAAGCGAGGCCGTCGGTAAACTTGTCCTCGTCCAGAGCGGATGCGGGGATAGAGAAGTGCTGCACCTGGCCGATCAGGTCGGTGAAGCGAATATCCACGACTTTGGCTTCTTTTTCTCTGGCGAGATCAATAACGTCTTTGGGCGTCATGTACGCTCGTCTCCTTTGAAGGGTTGGATGTGAGATAGGGCCGACAATAAAAAAACGCCTTTGTCAGCGCGGCGCGTCTTGGTGCGCCGGGACAAAGAACGCTCGGATAGACAGACGACGTCCTCGTGCCTGTCCGGGATGCTCGGAGGGAGTGAAGATGGCTGGTGAAGGGCAACGCTGCTCTCTGCCCTAAAGTATAGCAGCAGGGGGCATAAATGTCAACCGTTCGCAAGGAAATTCCACCGAACGCCTGACCGGGTACAGAACGTACCCGGTCAAGTTACTACTCCTGCCACATCGGGACCTGCGTGCCGATACCGGCGGCGATGGCTTTCTGATAGACGCGCGTCGCCACCGCTACATCCTCCATCGCGATGCCGTTGGACTTGAAGAGCGTGATCTGCGCGTCGTCCGTGCGCCTGGCCCGCCGCCCCGCCACGATCTCCGCTAACTCCGCCACCTGCTCCCACCGGAACAGCCGTCGCTCGAAAGGAGGCAGCAGGTCGCCCGACTCGCTCTTGGACTGCTCTATCGAGTCCACGACGATGACCGAACTACGCCGCACCGTCTCGTCGTCTATCTCCTGTTTCATCAGCAGGTTGCTGCCAACCGCGTTGACGTGCGCGCCGTGAGAAAGCCATTCGCCGCGCAGCACCGGCTCGCGCGCCGTCGTCGCGGTGATGACGACATCCTGCTTCTGGGCGGCTTCTTCAGGCAGTTCGGCGGGCGTGACCGGCACGCCTAATCGTTCGGTCATGGCGGCGCAGAAGGCGGCGCGGCGTTCCACATCCCGGCCATAGGCGACGATGCCCGCGACCTCGCGCACGGCGCAGATGGCTTCCAACTGCGTCTGCGCCTGCCAGCCCGTGCCGTAGATGCCGACGCGCAGCGGGCCGGACGACTTCGCCAGATGGCGTGTCGCCACGCCAGAGGCCGCGCCCGTCCGCATCTGGCCGAGCTTGTCCGCTTCCATCAGCGCCAGCAGGTCGCCGTTCTGCGCGCTATAGAGGAGGAAGAGGAAGCGGACTTTTGGTGGAAACGAGGCGTAGGCTTTGATGCCGAAGGTCTGCAACCCGATGTCGCCCGCAACCATCGTGTGATAGGTTCCGGCGGGCAGGTGCAGGCGGCGGCGCGGCTGGTTGACGACCTCGCCGCTGCCCTGACGCCGGAATGCCTCTTCCAGCGCGTTCACGGCTTCCTGCATCGTCAGCAGTTGCGCGACATCCTGTTCGGTCAGATAGAGCGGCATGTTCGTTCTCGCTTACTATTGTCCCTTACGCCCTTTGAGCGGCTTGACGCGCGCCGTGCCGGAGGGCGTTTTGCCGGATGCGCTGTCCGTATCGCCGAGGAGAACGCGCAGCAGGTTGGGTATCCAGGAGTCGCGCCGACCCGCGCCGTAGCCGATGGCGCGCAGGGTCATCGGGGGAACCGGGGCGATGTCGCCCTCCGGCGTGCGCTCGGCGAACTCGGCCAGCAGCGCCGCGCCGGTTGGCGTGATGAGTTCCTTCGGGCGCTCGTCCGGGCGGAAGGGGAAGCCGACCAGCAGTTCGAGGGTGGCCGGGGCAGGGACGGGCATCGTGCCGTGCGCGCACTCGACCCAGCCGCGATTGAGGGGCAGAGGCGAGGCGTAGACCTTCTCCACGCCGAGCATTTCTAATCCGATACACGCGCCTACGATGTCCACGATGGCATCCACCGCGCCGACTTCATGGAAATGGATGCTCTCCGGCGTGGTGGCGTGGATTTTGGCTTCGGCGCAGGCCAGCCGCGTAA
>DASRGL010000518.1:0-4703 GCA_035651115.1 Chthonomonadaceae bacterium | reverse complement strand
CCCGCAGAACCCTGGAGCGGCGTGCGAGACGCCCTCGCCTATGGCCCGAAGTCACCTCAGCCGCCCTATCCCCCAACAGTAAAACTGCTCCTTCCTCCAGAGCTTGCTACCTCCGGTGAGGACTGCCTGAACCTCAATATCTGGTCTTCCGATCTCGGAGCGGCAGGCCAACCGGTGATGGTCTGGATTCCGGGTGGGGTCTATGCGTATCACGCGACGGGAGCCTCGCCCTGGTATGACGGCAGCCGTTTCGCCCGCGATGGCATCGTCTGCGTGACCATCGGCTACCGCGTCGCCGCCGATGGCTTCCTCTATCTGGGTGAGGGAAATGCCAACCGGGGCTTGCTCGATCAGATCGCCGCCCTGGAATGGGTGCGGGAGAATATCGCCGCCTTCGGCGGGGATCCCGGCAACGTCACTATCTTCGGCGAGTCGGCGGGAGCGATGAGCGTCGGCACGCTGCTTGCCATGCCCCGCGCCGCAGGGCTGTTTCGACGCGCCATCGCTCAGAGCGGGGCGGCGCATCATGTGATCTCCGCCGCGACCGCGCAGCGGGTCGGTCAGCGCCTCGCCGAGAAGCTTGGCGTCGAAGCCATCCGAGAGGCGATGGCGGCGGTTCCCATGGAGTGTCTGCTTCAGGCCCAGGTAGCGATGGAGGCTGAACTGGCTGCGCATCCCGACCCGGAGCGGTGGGGCGGCGAGGTGGCGGCCGCCATGATGCTGTGGCAGCCTGTGATAGATGGGGAAACTCTCCCCGCGCATCCGATGGAGCGCCTTGCTGCCGGGGCTGGAACAGAGGTTGATCTCCTGGTCGGCACGAATGCCGACGAGCATCGGCTGTTCCTGGTTCCCGGCGGCGCGATCCGCCAGATCACCGCCGAGGCCCTCGCCGGGGCCGTGTCCGCCTACGGCCTCCCGGTCGAAACCACACTGGCCGCCTATCGCGCGGCCTATCCGAATGCCAGCGCCGGCGACCTGCTGGCGGCTATCCAGACCGACTGGTTCTGGCGCATCCCCGCGATCCGCCTGGCAGACGCCCACGCGAAGAGCGCCTCGGCCACCTACATGTACGAGTTCGCCTGGCGCTCCCCGCAGTTCGGCGGACTCCTCGGCGCGTGCCATGCGCTTGAGATCGCCTTCGTCTTCGACACGCTCGGCAAGGGGACAGAACCGCTGCTGGGAACCGATCCGCCGCAGCAACTCGCGGATGCCATGCACGCCGCCTGGTGCGCCTTTGCTGCCGGGGGAACCCCCGGCTGGCCGAAGTACAATCTGGAGCGCAGGGCCACCATGCGCTTCAACACGGCGTCGGAGGTCGTGGACGATCCGCGCGCCGCAGAGCGGGCGCTATGGGAAGGCGCGCGTTAGCTTTGCAGCCTCTTGCCGCTAGAGAGACGCATTCTCAGGGGGTAAAAAACAGCACGTCGCGCAGGAGCGAAGGCGGCACGCTGCCGTAGGAGAGAAGCTGATCGTGGAACTGGCGCAGGTCGAAGCGCGCCCCCCGGCGGCGCCGCGCCTCGCTGCGCAGGCTCAGGATCGCGCGCCTGCCCAGGATATAGGTCATCGGCTGCGTGGGCGTGAGCGCGTAGCGGCGCACCTCCGCCCTGGCGTGCGCCTCCTCAAGACGGGCCTCCTCCATGAGAAAGCGGACGGCCTCGGCAGGCGGCATCCGGCGGGTATGCAGCCGGACATCTAGCAGCACGCGGCAGGCCCGCCACAGCCGCGCGTTGAGCTGCATCAGGCGGACGCGCGGATCGGTGTAGAAACCCTGCTCCCACATCATCTCCTCGCAGTAGAGCGCCCAGCCCTCGATGAACAGGTTGCTGTTGGCGAAATGGCGGCGGAAGCGAGAGGGCGTCTGGCTGGCGCGGGCCATCTGAAGATGATGACCGGGAAACGCCTCGTGCAGCGCGATGATGGGGATAGTGTAGCGCGAATGGCCCTGCAAAAGCGTCTCCTGCTGTGCGGGCGCGGCGTCGGCGGGAACGGGCGTCACCCAGAACAGCCCCTCCTGTCGCGCCTCGAAAGGCGCGGGCGGCAGGTAGGCGGCATAAGGCAGCAGGCTGCGGGCAAAGCCGGGCGTCTCCATCACGCGAAGCGTCTCGTTCTCCGGCAGCGTCACCAGGCGGCAGTCGCGCACGAACTCCCTGGCCCGCGCCATCTCCTCGGCATAGGCGCGTACCAGTTCCTCGGCAGGCGGATGGTCCCGTTTCAGTTCGGCGACGATCTCGGCCCATTCCCGCCCCGGCGCGATCTTCTCGGCCAGCGCCGCCAGTTCCCGCTTCGTCTCCTCCAGCGCCTCCTGCCCGATCTCCAGCAGCGCGTCGCTGTTCTCCCGGTCTTTATCCATCAGATGGCCGATGCGCAGGTGATAGTCGAACAGTTCCTTGCCGAGCGCGAAGTCGTCCGTCGCGTTCGGGAGAAGGGTTTCGCGCAGGAAGCGGGCATAATCGGCAAAGGCGGCGCGGGCGGCGGTCGTGGCCTCGTGCAGCGCCTTTTGCAGGCCGGAGTGGGGCAGCGCGGCGACAAACGCGGGCAGCAGTTCCGTAAAGAAGGTATCGCCCGCTTCCACGCTCTCGATAGCGACCTCCGTGAAGAGTCGGGGCGGGTTCTTGAGATTCTGCTGCGCTTCGGCCAGGGCGCCCGGCACGGCGCGCAGGCGACCGAGCAGGCCAAGCGCGCGCGTCTCAGCAGAAGCAAAGTTGCGAGCCACCAGCAGGAACAGGCCGTGAAAGAGGGTGTCGGCGTAGAGACCGGGCTGACGTTCCGGCCAGCGCTGCCGCTCCAGCGCGGAGAGGGCCATCTGCGCGCTGCTGCGGGCCAGACGATAGTCCAGGCGATTGTCCGCGTTCAGGTCAGCCAGCGACAGCTTATCAATGGCGTGTAGATAGGCGCGAATGGCGTCCCGGTCGTCGCGCAGCGCAAACCGATTGAAGTTGTCCACGCTGTCATCGTAGTCGTGGACGCCCATCGCCGTCGCCATGATGGGGTGCGCGGCGTACTGCATCGCCAGGTATTCGGTTGTCAGCGATTCAAACTGGGCGTCTGCGCTGTCTCTCGGCTCTGCTGTGACCGCCGGTTCCCTTCTGCTGGACATGGCTGCTTTCTCACCTGTTGTGGCCCTTCGCAGGAGTCGCAACGCGCTCTGTCGAAAAACCGTGCGCGTGCGTGTGGTTGGTTCATTGTTGGTTTATGGCCCAAAATCTGTACCGGGAAGCCCGCTATGCCTGCGTTGCCGACGGATATGGTTACTTTTCTTTTCACGGATATTGAGGGCAGCACCAGGCTTTGGGAGCAGTTTCCCGAGGCCATGCGGGAATCGCTCACCCGCCACGACGCGCTGCTCTCCGCCGCGATCACGCGCTGGAACGGCTTCGTGTTCAACACGATGGGCGACGGCTTCTGCGCAGCGTTTGCGGAGGCCGGGAACGCCCTCGCCGCCGCTCTGGACATCCAGCGGGCGCTGCACGCGGAAGTCTGGGGGGCGACCGGCCCGCTGCGCGTGCGTATCGCGCTGCATACCGGCCCGGCGGAACCTCACGACGGCGACTATTTCGGCCCGACGACCAATCGGGCGGATCGCCTGCTGGATGCGGGCTACGGCGGGCAGGTCCTTCTCTCCGAAGCGATGCAGGAGCAGGTGCGCGCCGCGTTGCCGTCCGGCGTGACCCTATGCGACCTGGGCGAGCATCGCCTCAAAGACCTCGTCCGCCACGAACGCATCTTTCAGGTCGTCGCGCCGGACCTGCCTGCGGAGTTCCCGCCCCTCCGCTCGCTGGACATTCAGCCCAACAACCTGCCCGCGCAACCCTCCAGCTTCATCGGCCGCGAGAGCGAGATGGCCGAAGTCCGGCGGCTCCTGACCGGCAGTTCCGCCTCCGGCAATCGGCAGTCCGACCGGGCGGCGGGACACAGTCTCCCCGCAAACGGCGGCGGAACGCGCCTGCTGACGCTGACCGGGCCGGGAGGCTGCGGCAAGACGCGCCTGGCGCTGCAGGCTGCCGCCGACCTGCTGGGAGCCTATCCCGACGGCGTCTGGCTGGTCGAGTTCGCGGAGATCGCCGATCCCGACCGTGTGCCGCAGGCCGTCGCGCAGGCTCTCGGCGTGCGCGAGGAGCCGGGCCGTTCGTCGGTCAGCGCGCTCACGGATTTCCTCTATCCCAGACGTCTGCTGCTGCTCTTCGACACGTGCGAGCCTCTGATCGCCGCGTGCGCCGCGCTCGCCAACGCGCTGCTGCTCTCCTGTCCGAAGCTGCAGATACTGGCGACAAGCCGGGAGGCGCTGGGCATCGCGGGCGAGACGGCGTGGCGTGTGCCTCCCCTTCCAATACCCGATGCACAGACCGTGCCAACTGTCGAAAACGTGCAAACCAGTCTCGCTGTGCAGCTTTTTGTCGAGCGCGCAAAAGCCGCGCAGCCCGATTTTGCCCTGACCTCTGAGAACGCGCCTGCCGTCGCCCAACTCTGTTCCCGACTGGACGGCCTTCCGCTCGCCCTGGAACTGGCGGCAGCGCAGGTGGGTACGCTCCTGGTGGAGTCGCTCACCGCGCGCCCGGAGGAGAGCATTCTCTTCCTGCCAGGCGATGCCCCGATCGCTACTCCGCGCCAGCAGACGCTTGCTGCGACGCTGGACTGGAGCTATCATCTGCTCTCGGAACCGGAGCGGATACTGCTGCGGCGTCTGGCGGTCTTCGCGGGCGGTT
>DASRGL010000517.1:0-7150 GCA_035651115.1 Chthonomonadaceae bacterium | reverse complement strand
GAGGATGCGATCACCGGCAATCTGTACGAGGATGCAGAGGCGGCTTCTATTCCAGAAACCGCGCTGCGGGCCTCCCTCGGCTGCGGCAATCCGACCGCGCTGGCCGCGCTGAACCCCGGCGAAATCGTGCTGGACCTGGGCAGCGGGGGCGGTATAGACGTGCTGCTCTCCGCGAAGCGGGTCGGGCCGACCGGCTTCGCCTACGGCCTGGACATGACCGATGAGATGCTGGCGCTGGCCGAGCGCAACCGGGCGGAGGCGGGCGCGAAGAACGTCACCTTCCTCAAGGGGCATATCGAGGCGATTCCTCTGCCCGACGACAGCGTGGACGTGATCATCTCCAACTGCGTCATCAATCTGTCCGCCGATAAGGACGCCGTGCTGCGCGAGGCGTTTCGCGTGCTGAAGCCCGGCGGGCGGTTTGCCGTCTCCGATGTCGTGGTGGAGGGCGATCTGCCGGAGGCCGTGCGCGCGGATATGGAGGCGTATGTCGGCTGCGTAGCGGGCGCGCTGGAGAAGAGCGACTACCTGCGGCGGCTGGCGGAGGCGGGATTCGTCGAGGCGTCCATCGAGCCGACGCGCCGCTACCGGTTTGCCGACCTGGAGGGCGCGACTTGCAGCGGGGAAGCCGTCGCCGCGTTCTCGCCGGAGGAACGGAACGCGCTGGACGGGCGCATCATGGGGGCCTTTATCCGCGCTGTCAAGCCGAAGGAGCAGGCCGGGTGCTGCGCGCCGACCTGCTGCGCGGCGGAGGAGTAGCCCATGAAGACCGTCCTCTTCGTCTGCGTCCACAATGCGGGCCGTTCGCAGATGGCCGAAGCCTATCTCAACCATCGGGCGCGGCGCGAGAACCTGTCGGTTCGGGCCGAGTCGGCGGGGACTCTGGGCAGCGCAACGCTCAACCCGGTCGCCGTGCAGGTGATGGAGGAGATCGGCGTCTCGATGGCGGGCCAGCATCCGAAACTGCTGACGCAGGCGATGGCCGACGCTGCCGACTGCATCATCACGATGGGCTGCGGTGTAGATGCGGAAGCCTGCCCTGCCCGCATTCTCGTGACCGAAGACTGGGGCCTGGACGATCCGAAGGGCCAGCCTGTCGAGAAGATACGGGAGATTCGCGATCAGATCGTGGCGAAGTGCGACGCGCTGCTCGCCGCGATGCAGGAGGAGGCGTGAGAGACGGCATGATGCGCCGCTATCTGGCCGAGTTCGTCGGCACGTTCGGGATCGTCTTTGCGCCCGTCGCGCTCTCCGCCACCGGGAAATGGCAGGGTGGCGACGGCGACCTGATGGCAGCCGCCTGGGTATCGGGTCTGGCGGTACTGGCGATGATCTACGCGCTCGGCCCCATCTCCGCCGCCCACTTCAACCCGGCGGTGACGCTGGGCTTTGCGGTGGCCGGACGTTTTCCCTGGCGCTATCTGCTGCCCTACTGGATCGCCGAGTTCGCAGGCGGCATCGCGGCGGCGGGGCTGTGCGCGCTGCTGTTCGGCGGAGGACACGGCGCGCATGTCCCGGCGACCGGCAGTTTCGCGCGGGCCGTCGGCGTGGAGGCGGTCCTGACCTTCTTCCTGATGCTGGTCATCATCGCGGTCGCCACCGACAGGCGCGTGGACGGCGCAACTCCCGGCCTCGCCATCGGCCTGACGGTCGTGTTCGATGTGCTTATCGGCGGGCCGGTGACGGGCGGCTCGATGAATCCGGCGCGTTCGCTCGGCCCCGCGCTCTTTGCAGGCGGCTCCGCCCTCTCCCACTATGGCGTCTACCTTCTCGGCCCGGCCCTCGGCGCGATCCTTGCCTCCCGGCTCTACGAACGGCTGCGCGGCGGCGAACAGCACGCACAGGGCGCTCCCCACGATCTCCTGACCGGATAAGGCAGGGTGCGTAACCCGACGGCCCTGCCTACGCAGAGCCGACGGGAACACGGCCCCTGTCATCGCGGCGTCACTTCAGATTCAACGCGATCAGGATCGCGACGGCTACGGCGACCAGGAATGTCGCGATAGCGGTCCAGAGCCAGCGCCGTGTCAGCACGCGGTGGACAGCCTGATAGAGCGTGGTCACCAGGCCGCCTGCAATCACAAGGATCAGCATGTCCCAGTTGCTCTGGCGCTCGGAAAAACTTCGGTAGGCTACGATGCCAAGCAGCCCAAAAGAGAGAAACAGGTACGCCCATCGGTAACTGGCGTTCTCGATGAAAATGGTACGTTCATCGCGCACAACCTCGTCGCCGTTCATGAGTCGCCTCCTTCCAGAAAGAAGAGATCCTCCACGCGCTTGTCGAGTTGCCTGCTCAACAAAAGGGCCAGCAGTGTGGACGGGCAGTACTGTCCCGTCTCGATGGAACTGATGGTCTGGCGTGTCACCCCGACCCTTGCGGCCAACTCCTCTTGAGAGAGGTTCCTTTCTGCCCGTGCGACCTTCAGTCGGTTAGCAAGCCGGGGTTTCGTTCTCATGGCACAGCCTCCTCATCCATAGAGTACCACAAAACTCTTCCAGATGTAAAGTTCGCCGGGCGTTTTGGAAAATAAACTTGGCAAGATGACCGTCGAACCTGTCGGCCTGTGCCTCACACTCGCCAGGCAGGAAGATTACTGACGCGACCGGGCATTCAAGCAGCCTGTTTGTGTGGGCTACAGGCGCAGGCGGCGTCTCGCAAGAGAGGGAAGACACACAGCAGCGTCGAAGTTAGTCCAGGGCTGTGCGCCTTCTATCGCCGGTTCTCGAACAGTAAAGGATAAGGGGAAGCACAATGAGGCTCTACAGCTATTGCGGGCTTGTTGCCGCGCTGAGTCTGGTCGTGAGCGTAGCAAAGCCGACCCAGAAAGCGGGAGGCGTTCTCTTCCAGGAAGGATTTGAAAACGCGAACCTGCTGGAGCGGGGTTGGTACGATGGCAGCCAGTTTCAGATTTCGCATCAAAACCCTTATGCCGGGAAAGGCTGCATCGAATACCACTGGAAGCCGAACACCACCAATCCCGATAGCTCCTCCGGGATACGCCATCTGTTCCCGCCGACCGAGACCGTGTTCCTGCGTTTCTATATCCGGCTGTCGAAGGGCTGGGGCTGGACGGGGCGCAACTACCATCCGCATCTCATGCACTTCATGACCACTGAAAACGAGAAGTATCACGGCCCCGCAGCCAGCCACCTGACGGTCTATATCGAGCCGCAGGAGGGCCGATTGCGTCTGGCCGCGCAGGACATTCAGAACCAGAACGCGCCGCACGGCCTGACTCAAGGGCCGCTCCGGGGCGGCTACAACGGCACGTTCTTCGACAGCCGCGAGGCGTTGTTTCGCGACGACCGATGGCACTGCGTCGAGGCGATGTTCCAGTTGAACAGCGTGGACGCGAAGCGCGGCACACCCAATGCGGACGGCGTCGTGCGCGGCTGGTTCGACGGCAAGCTGGTCGTGGAGCGCACGGACGTGATCCTGCGCTCCGCCGATTTCCCCCAGATGAAGTTCAACCAGTTCCTGCTGACGCCCTACTTCGGCCCGGGCCTGCTGCCGCACGCGCAGACGCTATGGATAGACGAACTGGCCGTCGGAACCAGGCGGCTGGGGCCGGTCTCCCCGGCCAGCGCGGGCCGTGACGACGACCGGAATAACACGCGGAGAGGAGGTTGACAGTGACGAAGGAGCAGACGCTGCGTTTTGGCTTTATCGGCTGTGGCGAGATCGCGGTCGCCACCGCCGATGCGATGCAGGCGGCGAAGAACGCGACGGTAACGATTGTCATGGATACCAAGCGGGAACTCGCCGAGTCGCTGGGCGAGCGCCTGCAGGCTGCCGCGACTACCGAGATAACAGACGTACTGCGCCACCCGGAAGTGGACGCCGTCTACATCGCCACCCCGCACCACCTCCACGCCCCGCAGGTCATCCAGGCGGCGGAGGCGGGCAAGCACGTTCTGGTAGAGAAACCGCTGACCACTTCCGTTGCGGATGGCCGGCAGATGATCGCCGCCTGCCAGCGCGCGGGCGTCCGGCTGAGCGTCTGCTATGTGATGCGCTATATGCCCGCCACTCTGGAGGCCCGCCGACTCGTGCGCGAGGGCGCTATCGGCAAGGTGATCGGCTTCTCCATCCGCGAGGTGTTCAAAAAGAGGGCGAGCTACTGGGAGGGAGGCTATTCGGGCCGCGCGCAGACCGACTGGCGGCAGTTCTGGCAGACGAGCGGCGGCGGTATCCTGAACATCAATATCACGCACAATCTGGATCGCCTGCGCTACATCACCGGGCTGGAGGCCGTGCGGGTCTATGCGGAGTACGACACCTTCGCTACGCCGGTCGAAGTCGAGGACTCCATCGCCGTGATCCTGCGCATGGACAATGGGGCCATCGGTTCCGTCCAGGCCGCTTCGTGCGTGCCGGGAGGAAGCTGGGGCGAAGGCAGCGCCGCGCGCGGTGACCATATCTACGGCACGCAGGGAACGCTCGTCTATTCGCACCGGATCGCGCTGGCGACCTCGGAGGCCGGGTCGGAGCAGGTCACATGGCGCGAGATCGAACTGACCGGAGGCGATGCCGAGGCGCGTACCCGCTATATCGAGGAGTTTGTGGCGGCGGTTTTCGGAAATAAGCCCGCGCCTATTTCCGGCGAGGACGGGCTGGCGATGGTGCAGATCGTTCAGGCCGCCTACGAGTCGGGCCGCACCCACCGGCCCGTTTCCATAGAGCATTGACACCTTTCTTCCCGGCCCGATGAACCCTGTCGCACGGAGATACGACCCGTAGGCGGCGAATGTGTGAATTGGGACTCTTAGGGCCGGGGCCGCGGCGTAACTGTGCTATACCTGGTGTTGTGACCGAAGCCACAGGCAGAATGACAAAAACTGCATAGATTCCCTGCCAAACAGCCATTGCAAATTGCTCGAAAACCTGCTAGAATGTCCCTGATGTATGAATAGACGTTCATGTGTTCCTGTGGCTTGCGTTACAGAGCGCACGCCGGCTTCGTGCAGGACGCCGTCTTCTTCGCGCATGATCTCGACCCTGTATCGAGGATCCTTTCGATGTCGAACCTGGCCGATGCAACTCATGCGGTCGTTTCTACTGCTTTTCTTCCCCTACCGCCCTCTGCCGCAAGCCGGGATGAGAACCGTGCTGCGCCGTCCGACTCTCTGGCCGCCTGTCCGAAGATACCGGAACGGTGTGGCACGCTGACCGAACCGCAGGCCATGCGGCGGCTGGCCGATCTGTTCGCGACGCTGGCCGACACGACACGGCTGCGCATCCTGGAGGCGCTGGCTTGCGGGGAACTCTGCGTGGGGGAACTCGCCGCCACACTGAACCTGAGCCAGTCCGCTACGTCACACCAACTACGCCTTCTGCGCGACCTGCGCCTGGTCAAGCCCCGGCGCACAGGCCGCTCCGTCTTCTACTCTCTCGAGGATGACTGTGTCTACCGGCTGGTGACGCAGGGATTAGAACACATTCGGGAGCAAGAAAGTCTTTAGTATGGATACCCGAAGTCTGGATGTACCGGTTCTGCTGCCTGCGGGCGACGAGTGCGTGCGCTGCATCGGGCGCTTGCAGGAGGGCCTGATGCGCATCAAGGGAGTGGAGGATGCGGCGGTCAACAACGCCCACAACGCCATGCACATCGCCTACGACCCCAACCTCGTCACCTTCTCCCGCATCGAAGGCGAGGCCCGCCGCATCGGCGCGCAGATACAGGCGCAGATCGCGCACGCCACCTTCCTGCTCGAAGGGCTGGACTGCCCGGACTGCGCCCGCAGCATCGAGCGCGCCGTCGGCGCGCTGCCCGGCGTGCTGTGGGTCGGCGCGAACTTCTCCGCCGCGCAGGTGCATGTCGAGTATCAGCGCGGCCATGTCTCGCTCGACGACATCATGCGGCGCATCCAGGGACATGGCGTCTCCGTCGAGATACTGACCCGCGATGGCGAGGCGATGCAGAGCGCCGTCGTGTCGCAGATCGTGCCTGCCGCCGAGGGAAAGCGCGCAAAGACCGCGCCTCTGGCATTCCTGCGCACGCGCACCGGGCAGACGGCGGTCGGGGCGGCGCTGGCAGCCCTGGCGCTCCTCGCGCATCTTCTCGAAGGCTGGGGCGACCGCGACCCGGTGAGCCGCTGGCTCTGGGCCGCTTCCATCCTCCTCGGCGGGTGGAGTACGTGGCGCGCGGCCCTCGCCTCCCTGCGCGCCCGCGCCGTAGATATGAACGTCCTGATGACGCTGGCCGTGCTGGGGGCCGTCGCCCTGCGCGACTGGGGCGAGGCGGCCTCCGTCGTGCTGCTCTACGGCGTCGGCCTGTCGCTGCAAAACTCCGCGCTCGACCGCACGCGCCGCTCTATCCGCGCCCTCATGTCTCTGACGCCGCCGACCGCCTGCGTGCGGCGCGGCAGCAAGGAGGAGGCCGTTCCGGTCGCGCAGGTGCGCCTCGGCGATACGCTCATCGTCCGACCGGGCGAGCGGATTCCGATAGACGGCGAGGTGACGAACGGCGCCAGCGCGGTCAACGAGGCTCCCATCACGGGCGAGAGCGTGCCGGTGGAGAAGAGCCAGGGCGCGCCCGTCTACGCCGGAACGCTCAACGGGCAGGGCGCCCTGGAAATCCGCGTCACCCGGCCCTACCGCGATACCGTGCTGTCCCGCATCCTGCATAGCGTCGAGGAGGCGCAGGCGCAGCGCGCGCCCGCCGAGCAGATGATTGACCGCTTCGCCCGCGCCTATACCCCCATCGTCTTCTGGCTGGCGGTCGGGGTGGCGTTCGTGCCGCCGCTGATGCTGGCGGGCGACTTCTGGTGGCACTTCCCGGAGTGGTTCCATCGCGCGCTCACGCTGCTGATCGTCGCCTGCCCGTGCGCGCTGGTCGTCTCGACGCCGGTCGCCATCGTGACGGCATTGGGAACGGCCTCGCGGCGCGGCATTCTCATCAAGGGTGGCGCCTACCTGGAAGCCATCGGCGCGGTCAAAGCCGTCGTCTACGACAAGACCGGCACGCTGACGCAGGGCGTGCTGCGCGTGGAGGATGTCGTGCCGTTCGGCAGCCTGACCTGCGCGGAGATTCTGTCGCTGGCGGCGGCGATGGAGAGCCGGTCGAAACACCCGCTGGCGCTCGCCATCTGCCAGGCCGCATCCAACCAGCGCGCCACGACCCCGTATGAGGTAACCGACTTCACCGAG
>DASRGL010000516.1:0-10966 GCA_035651115.1 Chthonomonadaceae bacterium | reverse complement strand
CCGATGTGCAACAGATGGATGTACAGAAGATTCTCGTCACGCTTTCCGAACCGGAGGTCGTGATCGATCCGGGCGGCGTCGCCCAGCTTGTGGTGACCATGACCAACCAGCAGGAGACGCCCGACCGTCTCTCGCTGGAAGTGGAAGGCGTAGATGTCGAGTGGTACGCTATTCCCGTGCCTGCCGTCAACGTTGCGCCGGGCGCGCAGGCCAGCGAACGCATCCTCTTCAAGGTGGCGCGCAGCAGCGAGAACCAGGCCGGTTCGTATCCTTTCCTCGTGCGCGTCCAGGCGATGGAGACCGGCGAGATCGGGGTCGCGCAGGCCACGCTCGTCGTCAAGCCGTTCAATGCGCTTCAGGTCGAACTCAACCCCAAACGCGCCGTCGCCACCTTCTTCCATCCGCTCAACGATTTCGATGTGACCATCACCAACCTCGGCAACACGGACGAGACGCTCGATCTTTTCGCCAGCGACCCGGAGGACGGCTGCGCTTACGAGTTCGACACCGACCGGATCTCGCTCAAGCCCGGCCAGGCGCAGATCGTGCCTCTGGCGGTGCGCCCGAAGGTGCTGTCGCTGCTGGGCGGCGTGCGCCTCTACGGATTCACCGTCTCGGCCCGCTCGGTGGACGACTCTTACGTTGCGGCGAACGCGCACGGGCAGATGGAGAAGCACGCGCTCATCTCTCCGCTGCTGGGCATCTTTCTGCTGCTGCTGGCTTTTGGCAGCGGCGGATGGTGGCTGTTCCGCCCGCGCCCGCTGCCCCCGCTGAAGATCAATGCGTTTGAAGCCTCCGCCACTCGTGTCCCCTATGGGCAGCCGGTGACGCTGACGTGGGACGTCTCCAAGAACTATAAGCAGATCATCCTGTTCCATCGCGTAAAGGGACAGGATGTGGACGTGGCCGAGCCGCAGGGCGAACTGCCTGCGGCGGTCGGGAGCATCCAGGTCAAGCCGGAGTACCCGCAGACGACCTACAAGCTGGTGGTGCGCGGGACAGGCAACCAGAAAGATGTCAAGAAAGAGATCTCGGTAGAGGTCGGCAGGCCGCCGAAGCCCGTGCCGCCGCGCATCGAGTTCTTCCGGGCCGATCCGCCGGTCGTCCATCAGGGCGAGCCGGTGATGCTCGCCTGGAAAGCCACCGGCGTGAAAGAGTTCATCCTCGATCCCGGCAGCATCCACCTGAGCCAGTTCGAGCAGACCCGGCAGATAACGCCCGACCAGGACACGACTTTTACCCTGCGCGCGCTCGGAGCCGATGAGACCGTCAAGCCTGCCTCGAAGACCATTACGGTGAAGGTGGCGGGAAAAGAGACGCCGCTGGCGCAGATCGTCCGGTTCTCCGCGCCGAGTCCGGTCTATTTCGGGGATAGGATCAAGCTGAGGTGGCAGACGCGGCTGGCGCGCAGCGTCCGCATTGATACCGACCGGGGCGATCAACTGGGCGCGGAGTTGTCTCCGAGCGGCAGCCTGGAGGTTCCCACGCCGATCCTGGATACGACGACGTTCGTGCTGACGGCCTTCGACAGTCTGGGCAACAAGACGGTCAAGACGCTGGAGGTGACGCCGCAGGCGCGGCCTGCGCCGCCTCCCCCGACCGAGGAGACGCCGCCCTCCACGCAGACCCCGACCACGCCGCCCGATGGCGCGCCGCCCGCGCCCGGCCCGCAATAGTGGCCCCCCTCCCTGGCCCTCCCCCTGTTCTTGTGGTTTAGGGGCGGACAGTATACGACGGGTTGAAACCCTTCGCTGTGTGGCGTTCCGCCCAGTGTCCTGCGGACATGGTGGAGACGGTTAGTTTGTGCGTGTCCCAGGACACTGAGCCGGAGGCTACCCAGCGAGGGAATTCATTCCCTCGTGCCTCGTCACAGCGGCGATTGCTAAACTACAAGAACAGGGGGAGGGCCAAACGTCACATCGTCGTGTTGTGCAGCGATTGCCGGTAGAGAATGGTGAGCCAGGCCGCGCCGCAGCCCAGCCCTCCGAGGCCCAGCGCCAGAGGCAGCCCCGTCCACTCCGTTGCTAGGCTCCATAGCGCCAGCGCCAGCAGGATCCCGCTCAGACCGGCCAGCAGACGCGCCCGGCGCAGCGTCGGCACATCGCGCCCGCGCAGCAGCCCGATCAGATGGAAGCCGCCCCAGAGCGCCAGGAGAAGCATCAGCGCGATTCGGATCGGATGTGCAGGCGACATCGGGCGGCTCCTCGCTTCCTCTCTCAGGGCTTTAGAATGCGGGTGAAGAACTCCACTGTCTTCTGGATTGTATCGGGACGCAGCAGAGCGGTTCCGTGTTCGCTGCCGTCGGAGAGGTTCAGGGTGTGGTCGGAGGAGGCCGATGCCGCCTCGATCTGCTGCGGGCCGTCCCCGGCGATGCCATCCCCCCTGGCGTGGAAAATGAGCAGCGCGCCGCGATAGGCGCGGGCGGGTGTGAGCGCGTCGAGGCCCTGGTAGTTCGCGCCGGGCGAGAACAGGGCCACGCCCTTGATCTGCTCCGGGTGCGCGGCGGCGTAGATCAGCGCATTGTTCGCCCCATAGGAAGCCCCGGCCAGGCCGACCGGCCCGGTCGTGTTCAGGCTGGCGATGGCGGCGGCGATGTCTTCCGAGGTCGGCCAGGGCGCGTTGTCGCCGGTCGGCCCCGGCCCCTGCGTGGAGCGTCCCGCGCCGCGCTGGTCAATGGCAAGGGCGATGATCCCCGCCTTTTGCAGCGCCTCGCAGAGCGGCTGCCAGTCTTTCGCCGAGCCGCTGCGCTGGTGCAGCAGCACGACTGCCCCTTGCGACGCCCCGGCAGGCGCATAGAGGTCGCCAACGATAGTCCAGCCGTCGGAGGTTCGGAAAGAGACCTCTTGCGATCCGCCGCCCGCCGGCGCTTCGGTTGCTTTGGATGGCGCGGTGGAACCAGGAGGCGTGGTCGCTGTGCCTTCCGGGGCGGTCGCGCGTGAGGCGCAGCCCATCAGCGCGCCGAGCAGAGCCGGGAACAGCAGCAGCGCGCTCAGGCGTAGAGCCGACGAGGGTTTCATAAAGCCCACCTTTCTGCATCAAGAGACCGAAAGCGATCCAGGATGAAAGTCTATGATCTGTCCGTCGCGCTGCGTCCGGGAATGGTCGTCTGGCCGGAAGACCCGGAACCCGCGCTTCAGTCGCATCTCTCCACGCTCAGCGGCGATCCCTGCAATGTGGCGCGGCTGACCCTCGGCACGCACAGCGGCACGCATGTGGACGCTCCGTTTCACTATTTCCCAAACGGCAAAACGCTGGAGCAGGTTCCCCTGGATCGGCTGGTCGGCCCGGCGCGGGTCGTCGAGGTCGCGGGCGAACAGGACATCGGCGCGGCGGCGCTGGAGACGCTGGCCGCATCGGGCGCGCTGCCGCCCGGCACGGAGCGGGTTCTCTTCAAGACGCGCAATACGTTACGCCGTCTGCTCGAGGATACCTTCTTTCACACCGATTATGTCGCGGTGACGCCGGAGGGCGCGGAATGGCTGGTCGCGCGCGGCGTCAAGACCGTCGGCGTGGACTACCTCTCCGTAGAGACCTACGACACCGAGGACGAGCGCACGCACCGCACGCTTCTGGCCGCCGAAGTCCTGATTATCGAGGGACTGAACCTGCGCGACGTTCCACCCGGCGACTATACGCTCGTCTGCGGCGCGCTGAAGCTGGCGGGTGGCGACGGCGCTCCGGCCCGCGTTTTCCTCCTGCCGCCCTCGGTTCCGTAAGACGGTTCTACCCCTCCGCCACGCGCCCCTGCAAAATCTCCGAAGAAGGCGGGCATATTTTGGGAACAAAACCGGGCTGGCGAATCGTCCATTCAGAGCCTGAAACGCAGGGTTCGGCTGTGCGCCGACAGATCGGCGGCCGTTCCCGCCCCCCGAACCTATCGGGGCCGTTCAACGACGCTGCTTTTGAGCCTGCCGCGTGCGCGCAGAGATTTCGTCACTAGCCACTGACCCCTGGCCTGCCGCGTGCGCTCAGGGGGTTCACTCGGAGGAAAAAATGCCATGAAGCTGAAGGGTATGTTTGCTGCCGCGATTCTGGCGGCCTTGCTGTTTGCC
Organism: Chthonomonadaceae bacterium; assembly: GCA_035651115.1. Lineage (GTDB taxonomy): Bacteria > Armatimonadota > Chthonomonadetes > Chthonomonadales > Chthonomonadaceae > DASRGL01. The sequence goes on along the minus strand of DASRGL010000516.1, from coordinate 6,914 downwards.
GGAACTGCCGGGGCAAAGGCGCAGTCCAGCCCCAACTCTATCGCCTACGTCGGTCGGGATGTCGCGATCCTGCGTACAACGGCGGGCTATCCCAGCGTGCTGTCCCGCATCAATCGCTTCTATGAGCGCATGGTGGACACCTTCACAGATTTTCACGGGACGATGCGCCGCAGTGACTTTCATATCGTCGCCCTGCCGAACGGCGAGCGCAACATCATGGCGCGGAATCGCCTGATCCTGACGGTGACGAATGCGGATGCGCGCTCCTATCGCACCTCGACGAGCGAACTGGCGCGGCGGTGGCTGCGGGGTTTTGCCGCGACGCTGCCCCAGGCGCAGCCGATGCCTTCCGCCTTTTGAGCCTGTCCTTGCCGACAGCGACAGCAGAAAAGCCTGGAGCCAGAACGGTTCCGGGCTTTGTTATGAGGTCGGGAAGAAGGGCGGCGTGCTGACGCCCGTAAACATTCCCCACAGCACGGCGCACCCGCCGAAAATCCCTTCGCCCAGCAGCAGCCCCAGGAAATAGGGCAGCCCGCCCCGATACCAGCGCAGACCGCCGCCTCGCAGCGCTGTCTCCCGGCAAAGCCAGCCAATAAAGATGGAGAAATACATGTGATCCATCGCCCAGGTAGAACCCATGGCGAGGCCGATAGGCCCGAACGGCCACCAGAGGAACCGCGCCTTCAGTTGCAGGAAGACGAACGCCAGAAACGCGCCCAGCCCGACCATCTCCAGATGGCCCGGATGCAGGTTCGTCGGCGTGTTGACGAACTCCAGCGCGCGATCCAGCGACCACTGCGGAGCCTGCCGCGCGCCGTAGTCGTCCAGGCGAATCGCGCCGTAGTGGTAGTTGAGCCAGAGCGAGGAGACGAACGAGACCAGATAGCCCACGACAACGGCGAGAACGATGCCCCAGGTGAACATACGCGGGCGCATTCGGGCCTCGCCGAGCAGCGAGTAGGCGTTGGCCGTCGCAGGCATGACGTGTTCCGTCGGATAGTGGACCATCACGATGTCGTTCTCGAAGGCGACCCCGGCGGAGAGCGGCGTGAAGTTGTGCGTCCCGAACATCGCCAGCACCTGCGTCGGGATATAGGTCGAGTCCAGGAAGAGCAGGCCCGACTCGGCCACGAAGCGCGTCAGCACCAGGATCAGGGAGTAGAACAGCAGCGTCATCCAGAAGCTGAGGAGCAGGGGCGCGCCCGCCGCGTGCAGCCACAGAGTCAGGCCCCCCACGCCGAGCAAGACCAGCGTCACGGCGGCGCGGGAGGAGAGCGGCTCGTCGCGCTCGTCCACCTGTCGGGGATGCCGCACGGCCCGCCAGACCTCCCGCCAGTGCGGGCGCGCGATCCAGAACAGCCAGATCGCCAGCACGAAGAAGGCTCCCGTGCCGATGGCGTGTTCGTGATTGTTCATCGGGCCGATCATGACAGGCTCGTAGCCGCGCGCCACCAGCGCCACGCGAATCAGGCGAAAGACGATATAGGTGAACCAGAGCGAGAGCGACACGTCGGCAGGCAGCAGAAAGGTCGCGCCGATGATGGCGAAGAAGATTTTGAGCGGCGGCAGCGCCATCGCACTCCAGGGCGGCGTGGTCATCAGCCCGCGCACATCGGTCTGGTCGGGAAACTGGGGAAAGCTCGGCCAGAAGTAGTGGGCCGTGCTGATGCCGTGCAGCACGATCACCGTCAGGCAGCCCGCCCAGAAGACCGGGTTTTGCAGCAGCGAGCGTTTGCGCTGCGCATCCGTCACGATCTGCAGCGGAACCTGCACGAGCGGGAACGAGAGGCGTTCGCGCACGACCCACTGCTTGCGGAACAGCGCGCACAGGCCGATGGAGAAGGCGACGACGAACGCGAAGGCGAGGCCCCAGGCGACCGTCACTTTCGTCCAGGCGGCCCAGGGGACGGCCCGGCCCATCGGCAGTCCCTCGTAGAACCAGAGGACGAGCGGACTCTTCGGGTCGTGGGAGAGCAGGAGCCAGTCGGGAGCGCCCTGGAACAGCCCGATCCACTCTTTGCCCGCCCCGCCGGAGAAGTAGGCGGGCGCGACGACCATCGGGCCGATCCAGCGCCAGAGGCCGGAACTTGCCAGCCCCGCTCCGGTCGTCAGCATCGCCCAGACGAGCAGGAGTTCGCCGGGACGGAAGGCCATCCGGGGCAGCCAGCGGCGCAGCAGCGGGTTGAGCGCCAGGGTCAGCAGGGCGAACAGGAACAGCGCGCCGATGGGCAGATGGTTGCCGTAGAGCGGCGTGTTTTTGAGTTTGTAGTCGTTGTAGGGCGTGACGGCGCACAGCAGGGCCACGCCGCACATCCCCAGCGCCATGGCCCGCCAGGGAGCCAGATACGCGCGCTGGGGAGCCGGGATCGGCTGTTCCGTCTCCTCACTTATGTCTATCGGACGCGCCTGCATAGCCGCGATTCGTTCCTCCTGCGCGCGGGCGTCTACCCTCATCCCCGGCCCTTCTCCCTCAAAGGGAGAAGGGAGACAGACACTCGCCTGCGCGCTGCTTCAAAGCTGGACGCTGCCACTCTATCGAGGGCGCTGCTCGCTGCGCGTCTACCTCTCAATCGGAGCGCAACGCCTCCGGTGACGCTCTCCCCTCTCTCTTGCAGGGAGAGGGGCCGGGGGTGAGGGTAGACGCCTGCGCTCTTGTCTGCCCGGTTCCTGGAGAAGGGGCCAGATTCATGCCGCCGTTCCCTCCAGCGCAGAGGCGTCTTCTCCATCGCGGCGGGCGATCAGGTGTCTTGGCAGGAAGGGCAGAAACAGGAAGGCGCCTGAGGTGCAGAGGCCGCTGACGCCGAACGCGAGGATATACCCGCCGTGTTGATACAGCCAGGCTCCGAACAGGTCGCTGACCGCAACGCCGACGACGGCGATGGAGAGAATGAGCGCCGTGCCGGTTCCTTCCAGTTTCCGGGGGCAGCAGCGCAACAGCAGGTCCATAAAGGCGGCGTTCGGGATACCGTTGAGCAGCCCGATCAGGACGCCGAGGCCGATCGCCATGCCCGGCGTGCGCATGATCATCAGGAGAAATTCCGGGATGATGCCGAAGACCGTGCCGATCCAGAGCAGCGGGCGCAGGGGAACGCGGCGGCAGAGGAAGCTGTAGCCGATGATGGCGACGCCGTTGAAGCCGGCCATCAGCGCGTTGAAAAGGCCGATCTGTTCCGGCTGCATCTTGACTTTCGTACTCAGGAAGACGTAGAGCGGCGTGAACCAGCCCGGCACGAGGTTCCAGCAGAGCAGCACGCCCGCCGCCAGCCAGTAGGGACGATGCCGCGCCAGCCTGCGCAGGGCCATCAGCCCCGTTTCTCCGCCTGGCACGCGCGCCGGAGCCTCTCCGGAGAACACAGCGGCGGGCCGCCAGAAGACCGGAACCAGCAGCGCCGTCGTAATGCCGGCCAGAACCGCGAACGTTCCCTGCATGGAGACGTGCGCGGCCAGCCAGCCGCCGCCCAACCCCGCGACCGTTCCGGGCAGGGCGGCGGCGAACATCCACATCGCGCCCAGACGCCCCGTCATCTGGCGGCGCTGCCCGACCATCGCCAGCATTCCCTGCGTCCCGGCAAAGAGAAACTGGAACGCGAACGCCGTGAGCAGGACGATGCCCAGCATCCGCTCATAGGTGAGCGCGCTTCTCGCCAGCCAGAGGTAGCCGCCGACCGCAATGGGCGTCGCCAGCAGCAGATAACCCCGGTCGCCCATGCGGAAGGGCTGCCAGCGATCCCGCAGATAGCCGAAAAGGAAGCTGGCATAGTAGGGAATGCTGGCAAGGAACCCGAAGGTCGCCATCCCCACCGCGTCGAGATGGAAGCGATTTTGAAGGAAGTGTTGGATAGGCAGTTGCGCCAACCCCAGCGCATCCGTTCTCCCCAGGCCGAGCGCCATCGTCAGTATTCCGAAGTAGAACGGAATCTGCCAGGGCGCGTGCATCTCGGCTGCTCTCCACGTGACCGCCTGCCCGGTCGCGGCTTCCTCCATCAGGGCCTCTTTCATCGCGGAGTCCGGTCTACCGCTGTGGCGGATAGACGATAGGCATGAACTTGCTGGTGACGCGCCCGCCGTCGGCGATGCCCTCCACCACATACGGCTCGTAGTTGGCGGGCCAGCGGTGTATGTCGGCGGTGGTCGTCTCGGCGGCATAGTGGAGCGTGTAGGCGTAGCGCGTCTTATCCGACCGATTGCATTCGCTGCCGTGCATGGTCAGCGCGCCGAAGAACGCGCCGCCGCCCGCCGGAACGAGGACCGGAACGACCTCCGCCGTCTCACCGGGCGGGCAGGCGTCGGACACGACTTCCATCAGGTCGGCGTCTGTCCCGTCCGCGAAATGCTTCGGCTTGGCGGAGACGGGCCACTTATGCGAGCCGCGAATGCAGAGCAGCGGCGACATATCTATGGTCAGGTCTACCAGCGAGATCCAGAGGTTCATCACGTCCCAACTGCGCAGGAAGGTCAGATAGGGCGCGTCCTGGTGCATGGCGATGGGCGCGCCGCCGGGAACCTTCTCCACAAGCTGATCCTCCATCAGCGAGAGGCTGGGCGTGTCGAGCAACTGCGCGGCCATCTCCGCGATGCGCGGGTCGGTGGAGATGTCCCACAGGTCGGCGTCCAGGAAGCGCCCGTTCACCGTATGCCGCGCGACCGTCTCGCCTTCCTTGTAGACCCGCCTGGGCGTCCGGTACTCCGGCGGGCGGCGGTCGTGCGTATACTCGCCGCGAAACAGGCGATGGACGGCGGCGCGGGCCTTCTCCACCTGCGCCTCGGTCAAAATCCTGTCCAGCGCCAGAAAGCCATCCTCGTGAAACTTTGCGATCTGTTCCGGTGTGAGGCTCATCGTTTCTCTCCTTATGCCGGGTACTGAAAGTACCCGTCTCGAGGGCCTGACGGCCAATCGTCCTCGCGGACGAAATGCCTATTTGCCGGGCTTTGCTCACCTTTTCCAGGGTGGGGAAAAGCGCGTCAGACTCTGGCTCGATCTTGCAGTAGTTGGGCGTGCGCGGGGCAGAGTTTGCCGCCATCCGGCAAGACGGCTGCCAGGAGGCCGTCCTGCCAGTGCGAGTTGTAGAGGCGGCAGCCCGTATCCTCGCAGAAAGCGACGCCGAAAAAGTGATAAAAGACCGCTTGCCAGGCCAGCGCCGTGACGACCGCCCTGATGCGGTCATCGTCATAGTCGAGCATCGTGTGACGGAAGCGCGCCATCAGCGCCCGGAACTCCGGGCTGGAGCGCGTGACCGGGCCGAGTTGCCGCAGTTCCGCGCTGAACGCCTCGGAGACGCCCGGCCCCTCCAGGCAGCCTGACAGAGAGATAACGGCGGGATTGCCGCAGAGGACGGTCGAGCCGTAGTAGCAGCGGTCTTCCTCCCACCAGTAGACCATCAGGCGGTCTGTCGGGACGATATGTAGACAGGCACGGCGGCTCTCTTCGCGCGGCAGCAGACCTTGCAGCGCCTCCTGAAACGCATAGCCTGAGTAGATGGCCCCATCGCTGCCCAACGCCGGATTTTCCAGCAGCCTCCGCTCCGCCACGACCTCTTTCCAGTAGGGCCGTCCGTTGGCGAGTCGAATCGCCGGATCGTTCAGGCGCGTGGAGGCGAGCGCCTGCGCCAGTGTATCCAGGCGCTCCGGTTCGCGATGGGCCGCGCCGAGATGATGCGTCGTGAACGCGCCGCGAATCGCGATCTCCGCGCCGGGCAGTTCCGCCTTCAACCGCTGCGCGACCGTTTCCAGATGGAGCCGCGGCGCGCTGCCCTCCTCATAGAGCCAGATTCGCAACGATGGCGTCCTCCCGAAAGGCGTGCCTATTTCGCTTCCTCTTCGAGCAGGAGCGAGCGGCCGACGACGATGGTATGCGGGTAAAAGCCCATCGTGGCGTAGGTGGCGTGCGCGGGCGCATTCCAGAGCTGCGTGCCGACCGAACAGGAGCGCGCCCCTTCCGCGTAGCTGCGCCGCATGGCCTGCGAGATGAGCGCGGCGGCGATCCCCTTGCGGCGGTGCGCCTCCTTGACGCCGAGGCCCCAGATGTTCATGCAGGGCGCGCCGAGGCGCTCGGCGACATATGGGATCACGACCCAGGAGATACCGCCGACATCCTCGCCCTCCAGACGCGCCCGCGTCACTCTCGGCTCGAAGCCTGTCCAGGACTCGCGCATCGGCTCGTGGCGCATCTCGGCAGGCGACTCCGTCAGTTCGAGAGGCACGTCGGCTTTGCGCTCCGGCGGCAGGGCGTCCATCTCCGCGACCATGAAGATGGATTCCTGCGTGTTCTTGTAGCCGTTCGTCTCCAGCGCCATCTGCACGTGCGGCATGGTCACCGGCCCCATCGGTTCGCCGCCTGCCCACAGTCCCCGATAGAACGGGTAGCCGTATCGGGCGTGCAGCGCCTCGAATTCGCGCTGCCCGGACTTTTTAAGCCAGGCGGTCGCCTCTGCGACGAGCGCGCCGCCGACGCGGAGACGGTCGCGCGGAAAGATCAGCATACGAATACGCGGGACCCGTTTCTCAGGATCGTGTCCGCCTTCGGAACCCGCCGCGAGGCAGGCGTGAACCCACCCCACGACCGCGCCGTTTTCGACAGCCACGAACAGCCCGTTCGGATCGAAAGCCTGCTTCTTCTCCACGAGCCTGATGAACCGCTCCGGGTCGAGCGGGGCGATATGCCCGTTGTAGGCCGTCTCTGCGTTGTAGAGGGCCGTCATACCGGGCAGATAGTTCCGGTCGTAGGTCTCTATGGTAAAACTCACGTTTGGCGGCTCCTTATTTTGCTAACCGCATCGGCACGCCCAGGAACGAGTACATGGCGCGAGAATGCGGCAGACCTCGCGTGAAAGTGCGCCCGAACACCTGCGCGCAGAACGGCTGATCGCCCTCCGCCTTCACTGCGAACGGCTGGTCGAGCGGCAGACCGGCGACGG
>DASRGL010000515.1:0-4181 GCA_035651115.1 Chthonomonadaceae bacterium | reverse complement strand
GGGGTTGGGCGCTCCGCTTCAGGCGTCGGGCGTTGGGCGTCGGGCGTCGGGTTAGACGGCCTGGCTGCCGGGGACTTGGGGGCGCAGCCGGGAAGCAGCGCCGCAAGGAGGAGCAGCCCGGCCAGCCCTCCTCTGCGCCCGTGCTTAGTTGCCATCGGTCTGTAGCCTGGCCGCCAGCGCCGCGATACGCTGTTGCAGACCCGGCCCGCCCTTCCCCTGCGCGGCCAACTGCCGGGCGCGCTGAAGGACCTGCCGGGCCTGCGCCCGGTCGCCGGCGCGCTCCAGATAGTCCGCGAGTTGGAACCGGGCGTCTGCGCTGTCCGGGTTGCGCTGTACCTCTTGAAAATAGAAATCACGCTGCCGTTGCGCATCGGCCTGGGCGCGCAGGGCGCGGAAACGCGCCATCGCCTGCCGCGCCTCCTCCGTCCGTCCCAGCCGTTGCAGCGCCTCCTGCAAAGTATAGTAGGCCGCGCTGGAGTCCGGCGACAGCTTGACCGCCGTTTCCAGCTCGCGCCGCGCCTCCTCCCATTTCTCCTGCCTCTGGTAGCAGAGGCCGAGATCGTAGTGGATGGCGGCGGCCTCCGGCATTCCGAGTTCCAGGGCGCGTGTCAATTCCTGCCGCGCCTTCTCGGTGTTCTCCGGGGTCGCCGCGCGCTTCAGGTAGACCTCCGCCAACCCGAAATGATACGCGCCGACGTTCGGGGCCAGGCGGGTCGCAGCCTGCATCGCCTGCTCGGCTTCGTCCAGGCGGGCCAGCTTGAGCAGCAGGTTGCCGAGCAGGAAGTGGGCATTATGGTTCGCCGGTTCCAGCGCGACGCACCGCTTCAGGGACTCGACCGCCTTGTTCAGTTCCATCATGCGGGGATAGAGCATTCCGAGGTTGAAATGCAGTTGGGCCACGTTCGGCTCGATCGCGACGGCCCGCTCCAACGCCTGCGCTGCGCCCTTGAGATCGTTCTGCGCATAGTGGACATCGGCGATGCGCGCCCACCCGGTCGCCACTTTCGGGGTCAGACGCACCTCCTCCTGGAACTGCTGGAGGGCCTGGGGAAACCGGCGCTGCTGGAGGTAGGCGATGCCCAGGTAGTCGCGCGCCAGGGCGGAGCGCGGGTCGGACTGGACGGCGCGCGCAAAGGCGCGCGTCGCCCCGGACAGGTCTTTCTGCTGCATCGCCTCCAACCCCTGCCGCAGGGCGGCCTCGGCCTGTGGGTCGCGTTCGGCAGGCAGCGCGGCAGGCGGGGCCGCTGCGGAGGCCGGGGCCGGTGTCGCGGTCATTGGGGCCGAGGGAACCGGCTGTGGATGGGGAGCCGGTTCTTCCCGCGAAATGAAGATCAGGAAGGCCAGCAGCAGGCCGATTCCGGCGATCCAGACCGCCCAGGCGCGGAGCGGATTAGGACGGACGTTCTCCATGAACCACTCGAAAACTGTGTATCAGCGCGGAATAGGCGCGCCTCGGGACGGGCCGAACCCCTGCGGCCCGGATGTCCCTGGAGCCGGGGTTGCAGGTATCCCGCCATTCGCGCCCGGCCCGCCCGCCCGGCGCGGCGCGTTATTTCCCAGAGGATTCTGGATGGTCTGGTCGGGCGGAATCGTCGGCTCCGGCACGACGGTGCGTGAGTACAGAACGTATCCGACAATCAGCACGACCACCGCGATAATGCCGATGACGAGCTGAGGCGGAAGGTCTTTGCGTTCCTTCATGATTGGTTACTCCTTAATGAGTGGCCCTCATCCCCCCGGCCCCGCTCCGGCCGACGGAATGAATTCCTTCGCTGAGTAGCGTTCCGCCCAGTGTCCTGCGGACACGGTAGAGACTGGCAGTTTGCACCGTATCCGCGTAGGCGGATACTGGGCCGCAGGTCACCGAGCGAAGGAATTCATTCCATCGCACCTGCACTAGTCGCCCCTCTCCCTTGCAGGGAGAGGGGCCGGGGGTGAGGGCCATATCCTACTCGCCTGCGCGCGGGAAGAAGAAGGCAGGCGCGTTAGGCCGGTTCCGTATCTGCGTTGCGACGGGTGTCCCCATCGCCTCGCCGTTGGGTTCGGCTCCGTACTGCGGCTTCGGTCCTTTGTAGTACTTGGCATGACCGTCCATCAGGGCATAGTTCATACCCTCGGAGTGCCGCCGGGACTCTGTCCAGTTGTTGTCGCCGCCGCCGCCCCAGGTCTCCACGCAGCAGTCGTGATTCTCCGCCAGCATGATCTGCGACGCCGGTTTGCCGATGGAGGCCAGCGTGCCGATGGAGGCGTTCTCTCCGGCCCACGACTGGCCGAGCGCCCACCAGGCGGTCGTCACGGAGAAGTTCGGCGCATAGGAGGTCAGCGGCCAGCGGCCTACCGGTTGATTCAAATCCGGGCCGATATTGGTGGCCGGATTCCCGGCCTCATCCACGAGAGGCGCGGCAACGCCATAGTTCGGGCAGACCAGGATGCTGGTCTTGGCGGATAGGTCGTTGCTGTTGCTGCCTCCGCTCTTGACGTAGGGATCAATGTTGGTCAGCCAGTAGGTCTGGTTGCCCTCCGGGGTGCAGCACTGCGCGGTCATCGGGCTGGCCTCATCGTAGTCCTGCGCGTACATGATCCAGCCGAGGGTCAACTGCTTCATATTCGAGAGGCAGGTGGTTTTGCGTGCAGCCTCCCGTGCCTGGGCAAAGACAGGAAACAGAATAGCGGCGAGTATCGCAATGATAGCGATAACGACGAGCGTTCGATCAGCGTGAAGCCCGTTTTCTGTGGCTGCGGGCTTCGAGCAGAGGACGAAAACATTGCTTTTCTCCTTTCAAGAGAAATCAGGATTGCCCTTGACTTGCCTTACATGAGTCCTCTCGAACCGGCCCGTCCTCCAGAAGGCAGGGTTGGTTCGAGAGACTCCGATCTCTTCGCCTGGGCCAGCAAGAAATCGCAAACACAACGACTTATCCTGGTGATAACGGCACGGCAACGGTTTCGCGCATCACCAGTTCCGTCTGTACGACACGAGGTTCCGGGCTGATCTCCGGCTGCTCAATGAGAGCGAACAGCATCTCCGTCGCCAGTTTGCCCAGTTCCAGACAGTTGACCCGCACGGTCGTCAGAGGCGGTTCGGCCAGGCTGGCGAACGGCACGTCATCATGGCCGACAATAGAGAGTTCTTCAGGAACCGGAATGCCCTGGAGCCGCGCCGCTTGCAGCGCGCCTGCGGCCAGCGCATCCGTGCGCGCAAAGACCGCCGTAGGCGGATCGGGCAGAGCCAGCAGAGCGCGCATACCGTCCGCGCCGCTCTGCGGGGTGTAGCCCACGATGCGGATCAACTCCGAAGGGAGAGAGCGCCCCAGCCTTTCCAACTCCTCGCGAAAGGCCGCAAGCACCATGTCCCCTTCCTCTCCGCTGCCGAGGTAGCTGATGCGCCGATGCCCGTACTCCACCAGCAGTCGCGCCACCTGCTGCGCGCCGTTCTGCAGCCCCACGACCACCGTCCCCACCCCGGCGATCCCCGTGAGCGCCTCGTGTCCGATGACCACACAGGGCGTGCCGGAAGCGGCGATCTCGCGCGGCATACTCTCCTTGCGCGGCCCTCCTGTCACCAGTATGACGCCGTCTACGGCCCGCGAGTTCACCCACTGTTGCAGCGCAGTCTTCCGTGTGGTCAGGAGGAGGCCATAGCCGCGCTCCTCCAGCGCGTCCTGGATGCCCCGCGTCAGTTCGACGAAGAACATATCCGAGAGGACATCCGACCAGTACCCGAAATCCAGGGCGATCATCTGCGTCCGCCCGACCTTCAGGCGCTGCGCATGGACGTTCGGCGTGTAACCGGCCTCCTGAATGCGCTGCAAGACCTTCTGGCGCGTGGCGTCGCTGATGCGGCCTCTGCCGTGCATGGCGCGGGAGACGGTTGTGGGGGACACGCCGATAGCCTGCGCGAGTTCCCGGAGGGTAGGCATCGCAACTCTCCTAGCGCAAACGATTGCGCAGCTACATGGTAACAAGAATTGCGCCACCTGTCAAGGGGGTAAATCCCGGAATTTTTCAATGCGCGGCGGAAGCCGCCGAGGGCAGGGCTTTGACATCAGGCGCGGCTCCTTCCGTCAGCATCACGGCCTGATCCGCCTTGACCGGCCCCCACGTCTCCGTCGCGCCGCCCGGCCAGCGCACGGTAATATGCGCGGCCTGCGCATTCGTTCCCAGGCCGAAGGCGAGGCGCA
>DASRGL010000514.1:0-25083 GCA_035651115.1 Chthonomonadaceae bacterium | reverse complement strand
CGGTTATGTTGGCGCTCGCCAGGCGTATCGGCTGCACGGTCGCGAAGACCGGCGGCTGAGGCTTGGGGCCTGCCCAGGTAACCAGGAAAGGATCGCGTCCTTTCCCCGGCAGCGGCCCGGTGTAAGCGGGAAGCGGTTTTTTGGCCGCATTCGCGGGAGTGGCCGCGGCGGGCGTGTTGCCAAAAATCCCGCCCTGTCCGCCACTGGCGAAGGGGCCTCCGGGCATACCGGGCATACCGGGCGGCATTCCCGGCGCGCCTGGCGCAGCCGCCGTCCTCGGGCTATCATCCACTTTGCCGCTTGATGTTGTGGTGGGCGTGGTCGTGTCCTCGGCAGGCTTGCTGCACGCGGTCACGCCTAGCGCCACCGTCCCGATAGCGGCAGCCAGAATCCACGGTTGTTGTCTCTTCATCTCTATGTCTCCCGTTTACCGCCCGCAGAGGAGCGTTCCCGGTGCGAACTGGTCCTTCTTCATTCTTGCTTCAGCGTCCGCGCGTTCCCGGCCCGCTTTGCAGGATCACTTGTCTCCCGGATCAGGCGACGAGGCGGCCGGAGGCGGCGCGCCGGCTCCCGGCATCGGGCCGCCCGGCCCCATCGGCCCCATCGGCCCCATCGCGCCGCGTCCCATCATCGGCCCCATGCCAGGGCCGCCCCGGTAGCCGGGCATTCCCATGCGTCCGCCGCCGAAGCCGCCCGCGCCGGCCCCAGCCGCCGCGCCGCCGCCCAATCGCGGGTCCGCGCCAGGCGGAGGCGTCGGAGGAATGACATAGAGCGCCAGCGTATATCTGCCGATCAGGTTGGGACTCTGGCCTGACAGCGAGACGTTGTCAATCACAGGCATTCCGTGATGCTTCATCTCGCGGTTGAAGCGGCGCAGGTGCGCCATCAACGCATCGAAACTCTTGGCCTCGACCGTCACATTCCAGGGCGCGCCCTGCGGGAACGTGATAGTCCGCACGCTGGCGACCGCCGCGTTCGGATCGGTCGGGAAAGAGGGGATCGGGAACTCGGTTCCCGGCACGCGCGCGATTCCTTGATTGCGCTGCACATCGTACCAGGAGGTGACAAAGGTTCCCCACTGGCGCGGCAGGTTGACGATGACGTTCTGATAGGTCTGAAGGACATCCGTACCCCACACGATGTTGGGCATATACTCGGCGGAGGCCAGCTGCCATTCGGCCTTGACCTTCGCCTGATCGTTCTGCGCCTTCTTCAGATCGGCATTATGCTTGGTGACGTCTTCCTGCGTGCCGTGCTGGTTGGTCTGGATGTCTTTGGTCTCGGCCTGCACCTTTTGTAACTGCTCCTGCTTGGGCTTGACAAAGAGCAGGAAGAGCAGTCCGAGGACGATCAGCGAGGTAAAGAAACCGACCAGGTGAATCTGTAACGTCGTCAATTTCGATAGCATGGTGGGTCTCCTTTACTCTTCGCCTCTGCGTCCACCGCCAATCGCCGCCGAAGGAGCCGCGCCCGGCGGCGGGCCGCCCGGCCCCATCGGCCCCATCGGCCCCATCGCGCCGCGTCCCATCATCGGCCCCATACCGGGCATACCGCCCGGCATTCCCGGCATTCCACCCATCATACCGCGATAACCGCCGGCTGCGCCCACGCCTGCCGCGCCCCCGCCACTGGGAGGCCAGGTCGGAAGGGGAATGCCGCCCGCGAATGGCTCTCGCAGCATGGCGGTCGCAGTGAACTCGATTCCGCGTCGGCCTTCGATCTCGGTCTGACCCACATTGCCGGACGTACCGCCGAAGCCCGCCGGTCTGCCGAAGCCGCCGCGTCCGGCAAAACCGCCCGGTCCCATCGGCCCCATCGCCCCCATCATACCGGCGCGTCCGCCGGGCATTCCGGGAACGCCCATCATTCCCAGGTCGGCCATCATTCCGGGACGGCCTCCAAATCCGCCGCCCTGGAAACCGCCCGTATTGGCCTGCGCATTCGCGGGTGCATAGTCATGTGGCGGCAGGGAGAAGTTCGGCGCCTCCAGCTTCGGATTGTTGCGCAGGAGCATCCACCACTGGATGATCTTGCGCTCATCCTCGGCAAAACCATTCAGCGAGATCGTTCTATGTTGGGCCGGGTCGAGCGACATGGCGCGCAGGAGTATCTGAGGGCTGGTCCAGTCGCGCATCATCTCAAATATCTCCGGCCAGGTATCGTTCCATTTTTTGGCGTTGGTGATGAAGGTCAGCTTCTGCCGTTCGTCGGCCACCGCCTGGTTGGCCTGCGTAATCGCGCTGTCCGCTTTCGACCATTGATCCGCGTAGCTCTGCGCCTGGTCTTTCTCGGACTGCGCCTGACTCACCTTGCTGCTGAGATTGAGGCCCCAGGCTACGCACCCGATAAGGAGAACGGCGGCTATCGCGCCCCAGATGGCGACCAGAGCCGTCTTCTTCTGCTTATCGTAGATATAGGGCGGAAGCAAGTTAATGGGTTGCATTCGATAAAATCTCCCGGAACGGAGTCTTCGTTCGCAAGACATAGCCAGGCAGAGGTTCGCCTGCCGCCTGTCTCCGTGTTCGCCGACGCCGTACTATGTTCAGCGCTTCTTGCCCCGTCCTGCAAACAGGTCGTAGGCTCCCAATCCGATGCTGACGGGGAACAGAGGAGCGATCTCCTGCAGATGCTCTGGCGAGAAATTCTTCGAGGTGACCGGTACGGCGCTGGTCGGGTTGGCGATGCGCGTGGGAATCCCGAGTTCCATTTCGATGTATTGCGCCAGGTTGCGGAGCTTGGCGGTTCCGCCGATCAGCAGGATCTCATGCACCTGCCCATCCGTGACCTTGCCGCGATAGAAGTCCACCGAACGCCGTAGTTCCTGGGCCAGGTCTATCAGCACGGGCGACATCGCATTAAAGACCTGAACGGTCAAGTTGTCGCGGGCGGCATCCCCGGCGGAGACAGGAACCTGCGCCGGAAGATTGGGCGCGGGCGGCGGAGCCGACGGCGGCTGGATGAAGCCCGGTTCTTCGGAGGGTGCGGACGCTTCCCCAGCAGGCGCCGGATTCCCGCTCAGATCGAAAGGCGTTGGCCCGCCGGGAGCGGGCGCTTCGCCGGGCGTGGAGAAGTCGAAGGGCATCTTGCCGATCCCGCCGGAGGGCGTGGCGGGAGTCGTCGGAGGCGCGGGCTGGGCCGTGAAGTCTACAAACCCGCCGCCGCCGAAATCTCCACCCGGTTCTGCGCCGAACTGCGGCACAGCCTGCTGCATCTGATCGAGAATGACTTCGCCGTACTCGCGTTTATAATTCTCGGCGGTCGTCAGGTCCACCTGAAGGGCCGTCGAGATCGCCTGCGTGAGGTTGTCCCCCGCCAGCGGCAGCGTGCGGGAGAAGGCGGGCAGTTTATCGCGGAAGATGCCGATGTCGGTATTGCTGGCGCCCAGATTGACGATGACGACGGTGTGACCGGGCTGGTGCGCGTCCTGCGCGGGCAGTTCGAGCAGGCACCGGGCCGCCGCCATCGGTTCCACGTCAATCGCCGTGGGCTTGAGTCCGGCGGCGAAGAGCATCTCGACATGGCGATCTATCATATCCTGCTGCGCGACGGCCAGCAGCACTTCCATGTTCTGCCCGTCGCCCGCCTCGCCTGGTCGCTCGATGGGCTGGTAGTCCATGATGACTTCGCTCGCGGGGAACGGAATCTGTCGCTGGACTTCATACTCCATCGTGGCGGCCAGTTCGGTCACGCTCATCTGCGGCACGTCAATGACGCGCACGACCACCGATTGACCGGAAACCGAGCTGACGCACTGCCGGGCCGAGATGCCCGCCTGACGCAGCAGGTCTTTGACCGCCTGACCGAGCATCTGCGCATCTACGATGACGCCGTTCTCGAAGGCCGCCTGCGGAGTCGGCGCCAGCCCGATGGCCGCCACTTGCACGCCGCTTCCGCTTCGCCGCACTTCGACCGCTTTCATCAGGTTGGAACCGATGTCCAAACCGACGGTGGGTCCCCCTGCCATACGCTATTTACCCCCAGCAGCCGCCATTCGCGATTTCGGTTGCGATGGCTTCTCGATTATTCGATCCGCGCCTGCTTTGCGGGCAGGCGACAGGACTATTCTTGCACGTTACGGCGCATTGTAACAGTTTTGCCGCGTGCTGTCAACACCTCCTTTCCTTCTCCGCGCGGTTTTTTTGCCCGTTCCGCCGAAAGTCAGCCTCAGAAGTTGTTTCTCGCATCTATTTGGTTGCAGAAACGGCGCGCGGGGTTCACACGAGAAGGAGAGGAGGGAAGAACCTGCCTTCACCTGGTATAGACTGCGGCAGAGGGGGCAGACGTTCGGTAGGGCCGCTCCCGCCCTGGAAGGCGAGGCCGCTCTCATATCGCTATCAAAGCATCCCTCGCACGGTAAGGGGCTACGGCTTGTATACGATTTGGGTTGGTAATCAGACCAAGCGGCCCTGTATCCAGAAAGATTGTCAGGCTCACGCTACCTCCGGGTAAAGAAGCCTGGCTCCAGCTTGCTTACGCGGCAGGTTCATGTTACGCTTAAATTCGCGCAACTCATCCTGGGTCGCTACCGCAGGGAGACCTCATAGAGGGGGGAGTGCGCGCCTTCGCTGGTGGTCAGGAGCGCGCGGCTGTCGAGGCGATAGCAGACGGCCTCGCCCTGGCCGGTGAGCGGCAGAAGGAACGCGCGGGGCCGCGCCTTCAGCGCATCGGAGAGGGACTGGCCGGAGGCAAGGGGCCATTCATAGGCTTGCAGATAGGTGCGGACGACGAAGCGGCGTCCGTTCGGGGCGATGTCGCCGCCGGTCGCCATCTTTTCAGCCAGCGCCAGTCTGCCGGTGAGAAAGCTGCTGCGGAAGGTGATGGTTCCGATTTTGACGAGCGTGGCCTGCTGTCCGGGGGTGAGCGGCATGGGGAATTTATAGACCCCGCTGAGACCGCTGCCCTCTTTGGTGACCAGGAAGACCTCGCCGGTCTGCGGATGCACCATCAGCGTCTCGCAGTCGTGATGGCCGTCCGGGTAACGATAGGGCAGCTTCTCGCAGGGAGCCGTCGCCTCCTCCTGCATCGTTTTGCGGATGTCCGGCTTCGGCTCGGCCACGCGATAGACGGCGGTATCGTTGCGGCTGCGGCCATTGTCTCCGATGTCGCCGATATAGAGCGCGGGCTGCCCATCGGTTCCCGGCCCGACCGCAATATCCTCCCAGTCCACATTTCTGGCCCCGGTGACGGTGTAGCGGGCCAGCGTCCGGCCCTTGCGGTCTATCGCGAAGACGTAGGGGCCGTCGCCGGAGTCGTTATGGGTCCAGAAGACGCTGGGCGCGCGACGGCTGGCCGCAATGCCGGAACTCTCCGTGATGCGCGGATCGGAGAGGTTCGCCAGCAGCGTGTAGGTCGGAGAGGCGTTCGGCGGCGCGACCGGCGGCTTCTTGCTCGGCAGCCTGGCATCGCCCGGCCGTTCTTTGCCGGGCGATTGCGCGCCTACCGATGTCCGCAGCAGGCTGCCGCCCGCGCAGAGCATCAGGAAGCCGAGGAGAAAGAGACGAGGCGTTCGCATCGTGGTCGGCCCTCAGCGCGCCTGCAAGACCGCGCGTCCGGCGCGCAGTTGCGGCGCGACCGGCTCCGGGCTGGCGGGCGCTACGTCGGGCGCGGGCGCTTTCTCGGCGGCAGGCAGGCGCGCATAGAGGGTCGGATAGGCCGTCTCGATCCACTGCCGCAGGTCGAGGCCGCGATTCGTCTGGCGATAGAGATCGAAGAAGCGATCCATGGCGCGCGCCTGTCCCCAGCTGAGATGGCCGTAGCGCCAGGTAAGCTGCCGGGCCTCCGCCTCGTCCAGCGGCACGTTCTGGTAGAGATGGAGATAGAGGACACCGGCCAGGCCGGAGCGATCCGCGCCGCCCCGACAGTGAAACAGGATAGGATAGGCGGCGCTATCGAAGGCGGCCAGCAGCCTGTCCAACTGTGCGGGAGGCGGCATCCGTACCGCGCTGAAAGGCACATCTATATAGGTGATGCCCCGGCGAGCGCAGATGGCGCGCTCCGCGCGATACCAGTCGTCGGCCTTCGAGCCGCCGCGCAGATTGATGACCGTGCGTATCCGATCCGATCCCAGCACCGAATCCAGCGAGTTTCCGGCCCAGCGCGCCGTCATCGCCTGAAACGATCCGCCGGTCAACTGGGCGCTGCGATAGACACGGCCCGGCACAACGGCGCGCACGTTGCCGTCGAACTGTCCCATGTACCAGAGCAGGAGAAGCAGGCACAGGAAGAGAGCGGCCAGCGCCCGCAGCGCCAGTCGGTTCCATCGCCGCTTCCGCGCCGGTGGCGCTGCGCTGAGAAGTTGATTGGGGGAGGCTTCTGTTATCACGAAGCAAGTGACTCCATGCGGGCAAAAATATCCACGCCATCATTGTACCCCGGCGAGTCCTCTTTTTTACCCGGCGAACCTCCCGATTCCGGCAAATCAGCAAAAAGCGCCGCCGCTCAGAGCGCGACTTCGCGGCCTGTGCGCGCCGATTCGTAGGCGGCAAGGACGACGCGCAGGTTCTCCCGGCCATCTTCCGGGGTGGCGCGCAGCGGCTCGCCTTTCTGCACCACGTCGAGGAAATGGGTGATCTCGCGGGCGAAGCTCTCCTGCCACTGTCTGCGCTCGACGCACTGTTCCGGCGGCTGTCCCCTTCGTTCTGATAGTCTGGATAGCGTGCGCAGCACAGTTATCTTCTCACCTGCCTTCGAGGGCGTGTGAGCAGGATTTGGATTTATTGTTTTGGGAATAGTTCCGCCAGAACCGCCAGAAACTCTTGCAGATTCATATCGCGGGTAAACTGCGGATGTTCTCGCAGCCGCAGAACTCCCTGTGCCTTCGTGTGAGCGAAGTACGCTCCGATGATCTCTCCCGCCTCTTTAACGACTGGTTCGCCACTGTATTGCGCGCTGAGCCGCTTCGCCGTTTCCCACTCTGGTTCCGTCATCATTGCCATGACGCGGTACAGATCGAGCGCGTGCTTACTTGCGTTATCCGGCTCATTCCTGTCGTCTTTGTCGCGGGTCGCAAACAGCTTCATCAAAGCATAGGTGAAGGGATGAGGCAGGCAGATGGAGCCACTGTACTGCTCGCCTGTTGTCCTATAGCCCTCTATGGGAATTTCAACTGGACTATCCTGAATGGCTATGGCCTCTTCGGTGCTATGGGCATGGAGGCCGACACCCTTTTGTCTTGGCTTGATACGACGGCTGCCTCGTCCGGGTTCTATCCTGACCAGACTCCTATCAAACAGGCTTTCCGGCCCGGTAAGCAGATCAATCTTCACGCGCTTCGTATCGAACGCCTTCTCAAACTGGTAGTACCTGGCGATCTCGACGACAGTATAGCCGAGGCGATGAAGCACACCTGCAAGTTGCCGTGCGCGGTCAGCGTCGGTCAGAATTTCCGTTCGCAGAAAGATATCCAGATCGTTCGTCGAGCGAGCAGCCGGGAATGTTGCCAGAAGCGTGCGCGGCTCTATCTCCCGAAGGTAGCGCTGCTTGAGGTAGAGGCCATAGCCGCCGCCGAGAATGAGCCGCATGTCTGTCTCGCGCAACTCATAAAGCAGATCGAGCAGGCTTGTTTCCAGTAGGGAGAACATCGGGAACTCCAAAGTCATGCTGTTTGCGCCTCCATCTCCCTGAAAATGATCTCCTTCACCTGTTCGGCTGTCTGCTTGTCCCGCTCGTCACCGGCCATTAGTTCAAGGTACGTCTGAATGGGCGAAGCCCAGGGAAAGCCCTGCTGGTATCTTGCGTCGAAGTAGACAGTTTCGTCGTGTGTCTCTATCACTTCGATATTAGGGAACCGAGTCGTTTCTTCGGCAGGAATACCCGCTAATAGTTTGTAAAGTTGTGGACAATAGATAGATAAAATCTCGCCTCGTGCCATTACACCGTAAACATTGGTCGAACCTACTCCCGTTCCAACAAGCGGTAGCTGAAAGCGGGCGGCTTTACCTATGAGTCTTTTTATGAGCGTGTCCACATCCAAGGAAGTCTTACCCTCAAAAAATCGCGTAATTTTGGGCGGCTGATAATTCTCTACTAACCTGTTCAATAGTTTTTCGGGGTGCAGCAGTCGAATCTTGCCTTTCTCCCGTCCGACAATCACATCTTCCTCTAAGGTCTTCAAGACCTTCGATACTGTAGCAACACTAACATGCCCATCGCGTCGAGCTATTTCTTGTAATATGTCATTTACAGTTGGATATGTGGGATGCAACAGAAAAACACGGGCGACTATCGAACTCGCCCTGCGGTAGACATTCTTAATAGGCGCAGAGTTGGGAAACTTGTTCGGTGCGCCAGTGCGGAATACCAACAGTTCACCAGGAACGGTCACGATGCCATTGCCGCATAGGTCGAGACCGCTTATCTGGCGGGCTTCCAGTTCGCGCAGTTGGGCATCCGAGAGGTAGGGCATCATGATCATCGGGTATGTACCGGTCAGCCTGTTGCCCTCAAGTGTCTGATAGATTGCTCCTTGAAACGCCTTTGGCGTGGATAGCGACTTGTACTCGAGGCCGAAGTCGTAGGAGCGATTTTGCCAGCAGGCACGCACGATAGCATCGAGGCGTAGCCCCGGCTTGCCCTCTGGCTGCCGTTCGATAAGCTGGAAGGAAAGCGGAGGAAGAGTGATGCCATCCTCCCGTAGTCGCTCCAAAACGTCCTGTTCTGTTCTCATTTTCCTGAAATCCTCATTTTTCTTATTCAAGAAAATACCACATTTCAGGAAAATTATCAAGGGAGCGGCACGGTTTAGAGCGCGACTTCGCGGCCTGTGCGCGCCGATTCGTAGGCGGCGAGGACGACGCGCAGGTTCTCCCGGCCATCTTCCGGGGTGGCGCGCAGCGGCTCGCCTTTCTGCACCACGTCGAGGAAATGGGCAATCTCGCGGGCGAAGCTCTCCTGCCACTGTTTGCGCTCGACGCACTGTTCCGGCGGCTGCCCCGGCGAGAACAGGGTGACGGAGTGCGTGCTGCCAAAGGCGTCCAGGCTCAGGCAGCCCTCCGTGCCGAAGACGGTCAGCATGGAAGACGCGCCGCGCCCGCGCGAGGCGTGCGTGGCGAACAACTGGCCCAGATGCCCGCCCGCATAGCGGAAATTCAGCACGGCGGTATCCTCCGACTCCGCGCCCAGTTCCGGGCGGAACCGCGTCATCATGGCCTGCACCGCCGCGATCTCCCCGCCCAGATGACGCAGCACATCAATATAGTGAATGCCCCCATCTATCAGATGGCCGCCGCCCGACTCGCCGGGGCGCGCGCGCCAGTCCTGGTTGAGCCGTTCCGGCTGCCAGTGCGCGTAGGTCGCCTGTAGCCCGACAAGCGTGCCGACGCGCCCCGCCCGGATCAGTTCCGCTGCCTTCTCCACGCTCTCCGCCGTGCGCAGGTTCTCGCCATGCATCAGCACGACGCCCGCCTCTCGCGCCGCCGCCGCCATCCGGTCGCAGTCCTCCGGCGTGAGCGCGAGCGGCTTTTCGCAGAGGATATGCTTGCCCGCGCGGGCGGCGGCGATCGCCATCTCCGCGTGCAGATGATGGGGCAGGCACAGGTCTACCGCCTGTATCTCCGGGTCGGCCAAAACCTCGGCATAGTCCGTGACCGCCCGCGCCTCGCTCTCCCCTACGGCCTCGACCGCCTTGCGCGCCTTCTCGCCCTCCGTATCGCAGCAGGCCACGATCCGCGCCCGCTCTGCATTGCGGCGAAATCCCTCGATATGGTTGCCGCTGATGATCCCGCACCCGACCAGCGCCACCTTCAGGCGTTCCATGCGTCCCTCGTCCTCTCATTCTTGCCGATTTATCGGGCTGCCCGTGCAGCTGCGTCACAGGTTCGCGCCCTTCAGGGCAGATTCCTGTTTCAGATCGCAGGCGGCGAGCGGAGCAGGAAGGCTGGATTCTTAGCTTTTTCTCAGAAACGTCCGGGAAAATCACCGCGTAAAGGGAAAGGAAAAGCGCGCGCTATCTGGTTACATAAGCATGATGAAGGAAGGAAAACGGATGCAGTCAAGAAAACACAAAATCGGTGTGCGACTGGGAGGTTTGAGTCTTTGCGTGCTTCTGACAGGTGGATTTTCTCCACTCGCTCAGGCACAGGGCGCGCATTCTCATATAAAAATCTCCGCGTCCCAGGCCCGCAAGATCGCCCTCAAGAAGTATCCCGGCAAAGTCGAAGGCAAAATCAAGCTGGAAAAGGAGGAAGGCTCCTGGCAGTATGCTGTCAACATCCGCTCCGGCAGAACCATGCGCGAGATCATGGTCAACGCCAGCACAGGCAAAATTGCGCACGCGGAGGTGACCACGAAAGCGGAAGAGCAGAAAGAGGCGCGAGCCGAAGCAAAAGCACAGAAGGCCCATAAAACGGTTTTCCATCCCCATCTTTAGACGATGGTGTAACGTCTCCTCTTGTACGGTTGGACATTGCGGGCCGGACGGAGAGCAGAGCTTTGCGTTCGGCCCTGCCGAGGCCATGGTATGAGGGTGCTGATCGTGGAAGATGACGCGAGCGTGGCGCGGTTCCTGACTCAGGCGACTGACGAGGCAGGCTACGCGACTCAGGCCATTGGGGATGGCTTGACGGCTTTGGCCAAGGCGATGACCGACGCCTTCGACCTGATCTTGCTGGACGTGATGCTGCCAGGGCTGGACGGTTTCACAATCTGCCGCCGCCTGCGCGCCGCCAAGGTTACAACGCCTATCCTCATTATCACCGCCAAGGATACACTGGAAGACAAGATTGAGGGACTGGATAGCGGCGCAGATGATTACGTCGTGAAACCGTTTCAGATCGGCGAACTGCTGGCCCGCGCGCGGGCGCTGTTGCGGCGCAGCGCGTCGTGGCCCACGGCGTTGCGCGTCGCCGATCTAACCCTCGATCCGCAGACTCGGCAGGCTACCCGCGCGGGGAAGGCGATTCGGCTATCCGCCACGGAGTACGCGCTTCTGGAGTACCTGATGCGCCATGCAGGCCGCGTGCTGACGCGCGCGATGCTGCTGGAACACGTCTGGCAATACGACTTCAATGGCAATGATAATGTGCTGGATGTATATATCAGCTATCTGCGCAGCAAAATAGATCGGGGGCGAAATCCTGCGCTAATCCGTACCGTGCGCGGCGTGGGCTTTCGCATGGACACCGGCAGCGATGAGACCTGATTCGATCCGCGCCCGCATGACGCTGGTTTTTGCCCTGAGTATTGCCTTCCTGATGGCTTGCGCCTGCGGCAGCCTCCTCTGGTACGCCAGACATTCCGCCGCGCGGAACGCGGACATGCTGCTGAATACAATGGCGAACGAGGAGTTGGAGGAACGCATCACAGCGGAGACCCGCCACACCCTGCCGGAATGGAGGACTGAGGCGCGCGAGGAGTTGAAGGCGCGCAATGTGGCGCTGCTGATTGTGGACGCGCGGGGCCGCGTGGTGGAGCAGACGCAGAAGGCCGTTCCTGTGTGGCCTCGTGTCCGCGACGACGGCTGGCGCGTCGTCGTCCGCCGCTATCGCGGCAGGACACTGGTCTTTGGGCTGCCCTGGCGGGCCACAGAGAATGCCCTCCGCAGTCAGGCAGAGATGCTGGGCGGCTTCTGTCTCTTCGTGGTGGCCGTCGCCTCCGGCGGAGCCTGGCTGTTGGTAGGCCGCACGTTGTCTCCTATCGGCGTGTTGGCGCGCCAGGCGCAGGCGGCCTCCACCGCGAATCTGCGCGTTCATCTGGCTCTACCCTCGCATGATGCCGAAATCGTGGAACTGGTGACGACGCTCAACGGCCTGCTGGCGCGCCTGGCCGAAACGGCGGCAGCAAAAGGCCGGTTCCATGCGGCAGCCTCCCATGAACTACGAACGCCGCTCCAGGCATTGTCCGGCCACCTGGAACTGGCCTTGCAACGCCCGCGCACGGAGGAGGAGTATCGGGCCGTCATCGGGGAGGCGCAGCAGCAGACTCAAAGGCTGATCTCTCTGGCGCGCAGCCTGCTCCTGCTCAGCCAGCTCGACGCGAACGCCCCGGCGTCAGGGGAGCCGGTTAGCCTTGCGGATGTCTGTGACCGGGCGCTAGGTCACTTTGCGCGCCTGCTCGCAGCGCGTCATCTGCGCTTGGAACAGGAGTGGGCCACAGACGGCGTCATCTATGCAGCCCCCATGCACGCCGACATCCTGGTCCGTAACCTGATAGAGAATGCCGTCAAATATGCGACGGAGGGGGGCTGCGTGCGTGTGCGTCTGACTGCCTCCTGCGGGGAGGTCTGCCTGGAGATTGGCAACACCTGTCCGGCGCTGCCCGCCTGGAATGCGGAGAGGCTGTTCGAGCCGTTCTATCGCCTCGACACCTCGCGTACCTCGCAGACAGGCGGCGCCGGACTGGGGTTGGCGCTCTGCAAAGCGATTGCCGACGCTTATGGATGGTCGTTAAGCCTGCGGCAAGAGGCCGGCAGGGTCGTGTGTAGGGTGCGATTTGCTGCCGGCGCACAAATATCCTCAACGTAAGGAGACTTCGCCCAGATGCGTTATCCTCTTTTCCTTTTCCTCGTGATCCTCTGTGCGCCGAGTCTCTGCTCAGTAGACGCGCAGGAAGCGCGACATCTCTCCCTAGCGGAGACCGTGCGCTTGGCGCTACAACATAGCCCGCTGGCGCAGGGGGCGGAGGCACGGGCGCGGGGTGCGGAGGCGCATCTGCGGGGGGCCGGCACATTGCCGAACCCTGCCCTGAGCCTGGCCCAGCCCTTCGGCAAGAACACGGGCGGCACGGATGAAGACATCCTGCTGACGCAGACGGTCGAACTGGGCGATAAGCAGCGACAGAGGCGGCGCGCAGCCCGCGCGGAGCGGGAGGCGGCGCTTGCCGAACGCGCCGCGACGACGTCCGACCTCGTTTTGACCGCGCAGACGGCCTACTACGAGGCGCTGCGCGCCGACGCCGAACGCCAGTTGGCAGAGGACGCTCTGGCGGCGGCCCAGGCATTCGCTCAAGCCGCCGAGACGCAGTTTCAGGCAGGAGATGTGGCGCGAAGCAATGTCCTGCGCAGCCGGATCGAACTGGCCCGCGCGCAACAGTCTCTGGACGCCGCCGCGACCGAACGCGCCAATCGCTATGCCGCCCTGCGCAGCCTGACCGGACTGCCGGAGGATACCGCGTTGGTTCTGACCGACTCCCTCGCCTACGCTCCCCTCTCCTACCGCCTGTCAGACCTGCGCGCGTTGGCGCTGCGCAACCGTCCCGATCTTCTCGCTGCGCAACGGCTGCGCGACTCGCGGGAAGCGGCGCTGCACGGCGCGCGGGCGCAGTCGCAGCCCGATCTGTTCCTGGAAGCCCGCCACTCCACGCTCGATCCCACCGTTGGCGGAAATTCACTGCGCATCGGGCTGCTGTTTCCGCTCTTCGATCTGGGCCGCAACCGGGCCGACATCCAGACGGCGCAGGCGGCCTTGCAGGAGCAGGACGCCCTCGCGCGGGAGGCGGCGCGCACGGCGCGATTGGAGGTCGAAACCGCTGTCCGCAATCTGGAGCAGGCGCGTCGAACCGTCGAATCGTTTCAGGCAGGCCGTCTGCAACAGGCGAAGGAGCTATTGGAGATGGCGCAGATTGGCTACGACAAGGGCGCAACGACCTACCTGGAACTGCTGGACGCGCAGCAGGTCTATCGCAATGAGCAGACCGCTTATACGCGCGCGCTGGCGGATTACAATATCGCGAAGGCCACCCTTCAGCGCGCGGTCGGAGGAACGCTGCCGTGATGCCCGGCGTTCCAGTTTGCACTTGGCGGTTGAAACCGCTCCTGCCAAAGCACGAAGTCTGCCTTCGCGGACTCGGCATTGGAGTCGGCGCAGGCCGACTTGGTACTTTGGCAGCCGCGAATGCATTCGCCTGGTTTAGTCTCTGCCTCGCGCTGATCCTGGCGGCGCTCCTTCTCGCGGGATGCGGGAAGGGCGGAGGAGAGGAGGCCAAATCGGACGCCAGCCCCAATCAGGTCACGGTCGAGATGGTAACGGCGGTCGTGCGTCCGATGGAGACGACGCTGATGGCACAGGGGACGCTCGCGCCAGGCGCGGGGGCGAGCGCCCGCGTCGCCGCCGTCGTCCCCGGAAGGCTTGTCTCGGTGCGCGTTCGCGAGGGAGATAGAGTCATCGTGGGCCAGACGCTTGCCACTCTGGAGAACCGGCCCCAGCAGGCGCAGACCAGCAGCGCGGCGGCGGCGCTGACCGCTTCAGAAGCGCAGGCGCAGCAAGCCGAACTCGCCGCCCGCGCCGCCGCCACCGACCAGGCCAACGCCGTCCATTTGGCTCGCCTTGCGCTGGACGCCGCACGGCTCGACCGCGACAACACGATCGCCCAGGCGCGCACCGCGCTCGATGCCGCCGAGACCGACCTGCGCAAGACGCGCGCAGGCGCCCGCCCGCAGGAGATCGCGCAGGCCGAGCAGACGGTTAATCAAGATAAGGCAACGCGCGACCGGGCAGAGACAGAGTTGGAGCGTGTCCGTCTCCTCTATGAGAAAGGGATCGACTCGAAGCGCCAGTTGGACGATGCGCAGACGGCGCTGGCCGTCGCCGATGCCGCCCTGGAGAGCGCCCGGCAGCAGGCCGATCTGGTACGGGCCGGAGCCAGAGCGGAAGACCTGCGCGCGGCGGAACTGCGTGTCCGGCAGGCGCGCGAGGCGCTGGCTCAGGCGCAGACGAGCGGCGATGCGAAAGTGCGGCAGGCGCAGGCCGCGCTGCGCCAGGCCGAGCAGAGCGCGCTGCAGGTAGCCGCCAAGCAGCAGGAGGCGCGGGCGATGCGCGAGACGGCGGCCCAGAAACGCGCCGACCTGGCCGCCGCGCAGGCGACCGCCGGATACGCGGAACTGCGCGCCCCCTTGAGCGGCATCGTGACCCGACGCGCCCTCAATCCCGGCGATATGGCGGACCCGGCCACGCCCGTGCTGGAGATAACGAACGTCCGCTCCCTCGATCTGCTTGCCAGCCTGCCCGCCGAGGACGGCATGGCCGTGCGCGTGGGGATGCCGGTTCACGTCACAACCACCGATCTGCCGGGCCGGACGTTCGCGGGCCGCGTTCTCAGCGTGGGACAGATAGACCCGCAGACGAATCTGCTGACCGTGCGGATCGGCGTCGTCAATGCGGGCGAACGCCTCAAAGTGGGAGCCTTCGCGACGGCGCAGATCGTCCTGCGCACGAACCCCCGCGCGGTCGTCGTTCCGAAGCAGGCGCTGATCACGAAGGAGGGCAAGCCGGTCGTCTTTGTCGTCAGGGCCGACAACGTGGCGCATCAGAAAGAGGTGGTGGTCGGCGCGGAGCAGGGCGATCAGGTCGAGATCGTGCGCGGCGTGGCGGCAGGCGAGAGGGTGATACGCCTGGGCCAGTATGAGTTGACGGACGGCGCGAAGGTGCTAGAAGCGGCGAAGCCAGAAGAGAAGGCGGAGGGAGGCCGGGACGAGAAGCCATGAACGTCAGCCGATTCGCCACCCGGAATATCAAGGCCGTGCTGTTCGTGACGGTCATTCTCTGCGCCATTGGCGCGTGGACGCTCGGCTCCTTCCCGGTTTCCATTCTGCCTGATGTAACGTTCCCGCGCATCGTGGTCATTGCCGAATCGGGCGAGCGCCCGGTACGGATGATGGAGGCCGGCATCACGCGCCCGCTGGAGGAGGCCATCGCCACCGTTCCCGGCGTGGCCCGCATCCGCTCGAAAATGCAGCGCGGCGGCGCGGAGATCTCGATAGATTTCGCCTGGGGAACTGATATGCTGGTCGCGCAGCAGTTGGTCAACACGCGGGTGAACGAAGCCCGGCAGACGCTTCCGCCGGACACGCAGATCAGCGTGGAGCGGATGAATCCGACCGTGTTTCCCATCGTCGGGCTGTCGCTGCGGGCGCCGAATCTCTCGCAGGCGGAACTGTGGAATATCGCGACCTATACGCTGCGCCCGCGCCTGACCCGCGTTCCCGGCGTGGCGCGCGTCGTCGTGCAGGGCGGGCGCGTGCCGGAGATCGCCGTCGAGGCAGACCCGCAGCGCCTTGCCGCGTTCAAACTCTCCCTGCTGGATGTCGAGCAGGCATTGACGCAGAGCAATGTGATTCGCGCGGTCGGGCGCATGGATCGCCAGTTTCAGCAGTACCAGGCGCTGGTTTCCGGCGAGACGACCGACCCGGCGCAGTTGGGCGCGGTCGTCATCGCGCAGCGCAGCGGCGTGCCGCTCACGCTGCGCCAGGTCGCAGAGATTCGACCGGATGTTCAGGATCAGACAACGGTGGTGACGGCGGACGGCGCGCCCTCCGTGCTGCTCAACATCGTGCGCCAGCCGGAGGCCAACACCGTCTCCGTCGTGGAGGGGGTGCGGCGGGAACTGGCGGCGCTGCGGCCTGCGCTTCCTGCCGGGGCGAAAATCGGCGTCTTCTATGACCAGTCGCTGCTGATTCGCGAGGCGGTCGCCAGCGTGCGCGACGCCGTCCTGATCGGCGCCGTCCTGTCGGTACTCGTGCTGCTGCTGTTCCTGGGGAATCTGCGGGCGACGCTGGTGACGGCGGCCATCATCCCGGCGACCGTCCTGATCACCTTCCTGCTGATGCGCCTGGCAGGGTTGACGCTGAACCTGATGACGCTGGGCGCGCTGGCCGTCGGCATCGGCCTGGTCATAGACGATGCGATCGTGGTGGTGGAGAACGCCTTCCGGCATCTGTCGCATGGAGAGGAGCGGACACTGGCGGTGCAGAGCGCCGCCGCCGAGATCGCCGCGCCGATGATCTCGTCCACGCTGACGACTGTGGTCGTGTTCCTGCCACTGGTGCTGCTCGAAGGCATTGCGGGCGCGTTTTTCACCGCGCTCGCCGTCACGCTGACGCTGGCCCTGCTGGTGTCGCTGGCGCTGGCCCTGCTGGTCAGTCCGAGCCTGTGCGCGGCGTTTTTGCGAACCCGGCCCTCACCCCCCAGCCCCCTCTCCCACGCTGCGGGAGAGGGGGAGAAATCACGCTCTCTGCTCCCTCCCCCTGTGCTTCCTCTGCTTCCCGGTGCAAGCGCCGCCGCGTCGGAGGGGAGGGACGGGGAGGGGGGCCACCCTGTCGAACACGGACGGCTCTTCGAGCGCGCCCTGCGCGGGTACGAAAAGCTGCTGCGGTTCGGGCTGCGCCATCGCGGACTGATGCCCGCCGCCATCGTCGTCATTGTTGGCCTGACTCTGTTCTTCGTCACGCACCTGGGAACCGGGTTCATGCCGACGATGGATGAGGGCGCGTTCGTCCTGGACTACTGGACGCCGCCCGGAACCTCGCTGGCCGAGAGCGACCGCCTGCTCCGCCAGGTCGAAGACATCCTCAAGGAGACGCCGGAAGTCCTCTCCTACTCCCGGCGCACCGGAACGGAACTCGGCTTTGCCATGACCGAGCCGAACCGGGGCGATTTCGCCGTCCTGCTCAAGCCGGGCCGACGGCGTCCTATCGAGGAGGTCATGGACAGCGTCCGCGCAAGGATACAGTCGGAAGTCCCCGGCCTGGACGTGGACTTCATTCAGGTGCTACAGGACTTGATCGGCGACCTGTCCGGCGCGCCCGCCCCCGTCGAGATCAAGCTGTTCGGCGAGGATCAGGCGCAACTGAATGCGCTGGCGGAGCAGGTGAAAGCGAAACTCGACAAGATTCCCGGCGTCGTGGATAGCGTGTCGTCCGCTATCGAGGCCGGGCCGGAACTGGTCGTCCACATAGACCCTCTCAAGGCGGGCCGCGCCGGGCTGACGCCGGACGCCATTGCGACGCAGGTGAACGCCGCTCTGTTCGGCGATGTGGTCACGCAGCTTTTGCAGGGCGACCGGCAGATCGGCGTGCGCGTGCGTTATCCTGCCGCGTTTCGCGCCGACCGCGCCCAACTCGCGCAGCTTCCCATCCGCGCGCCAGGCGGCTTCACTCTGCCCCTGTCGGCGCTGGGAAGTATCGAGAGCGTCCCCGGCACGACCGAGACCAACCGGGAAGATCAACGGCGTGTCGTCTCCCTCACCGCGCAGTTGTCCGGGCGCGATCTGGGCAGCGTGGAACGCGACGTGCGCGCGATGATGCGGGCCACTCCGCTGCCAGCGGGTGTCACCTATCTGCTGGGCGGCCAGTTTCAGAGCCAGTCCGAGTCCTTCCGCAACCTGCTGACGGTGCTGGCTCTGGCGATCCTGCTGGTCTTTGCGGTCATGGTGTTTCAGTTCGGCTCCTTCACGGCTCCGACGATTCTATTGCTGGTGATGCCGCTCTCGCTGTTCGGCGTGACGTTCGGGCTATGGGCGACGGGAACCGCGCTTAACGTCTCTTCGTTCATGGGCGCGATCATGCTGGCGGGCATCGTCGTCAAGAACGGCATTCTACTGCTGGATCAGGCGCAAAAAGCGGAACAGGAAGGCGCTTCCTTCGAAGAGGCGGTGATGCGCGCGGGGCGGGTGCGCCTGCGTCCCATTCTCATGACGACGCTGACTGCGATTCTGGGGCTGGTTCCTCTGGCGTTGGGCCTCGGCGCGGGCGCGGAGATGCAGCAGCCGCTCGCCATCGCCGTCATCGGCGGCCTGAGCTTCTCGACCCTCTTCACGCTCCTGTTCGCGCCGCTCCTCTATGTGGCGTTCCGCCGCCGACAGACGCACCGCGTTCAAACAGGAGAGTTGCAGACCGAGAGTTGACGCGCGCGGTACGCTAAAGACCGCCGCAGGTTCTGCACACCAAGACCATCAGAAATTCGAGCGCGCGAGAAAAAAAGCGGCAAAAAATTATAAATAAAGGCAGGGTTGGCATGGATTTTGCAGTAGGACAGGGTATAATGAAATCCTTAGAGGTATAGCAGCCGCGAAGCCTCCCGTCATCTTTGGCGTGTTTTACCTCGCACGCCAGCTATCCACAAACGACCTGCCCTCCAGAACCTCTTTAAGAAGGCGGCCCGTTTAGTTGCACTTGTTCTAACGACACGGATTGAACCAGCAACACGGTCCCAAAACTTGCTGTCTCTACATCAGCAAACGCTGTACCTGCTCCTGGCTCCACCTTAATCTCGCACGCGCTGTGATGCAAGCCTGATCGAATATACTGGCAAGCTCCTCGGCCTGTTCGCTTTGGGAAGCAGTAGATCTGCTCCTGGCGATGACCGAAGAGACCGAAACCAGCGAACGGCCATAAGTCGTCCCGGCTTGGAACTCGGGGATTTGTCACGCCAGATTCCTCTGCGTGATATGGAGAAGTCATCGCTCTCTGAGGAGGCTGCCCATGAACCCGGACTATCCGTTTGTCGCCGGAGGCGTCGCCGCCCTGGCGATCTCGCTCTACCTTTTGTGCAAGCGCTCACGGAGACAACTCTGGCAGGCCGCCCTGCTGTGGGCGTGTCTTGGCGCCGGCCTGATGATCCAGGGATTTGCGCCGCATCTGCCCATCGAGGGGAAGTATTTTGTGATTCCACAGCGATTCCTCAAAGCCAAAACGGTTCGCGTGGATAAAATCGTGGATCAGGAGCGCCGGATGCAGAACCTCTCCGCGCTTTTGACCGGTTTGGCCGCTGTCGGGTTGGGGGTCTACTATCGCCACTTGCTGTTCCCCCGCCGGCCCGAACAGACTATACAGAAAGGAGAACCTGGCCTATCGTAGACCTGATGCAGACTGCCTGACAGATGTTTCTTGTAGTCTAGGTGCTTGTGCCTTCCCTCTTGGGAAGCGCAGAATTTCTCTAGCAGGTCTTTCCTTCAAAGGAGGAAAACAGTGGATACGAACACACGCGCAGCACAAGGTTTGACTCGCCCGATGGCTATCCTGATCGCCGCGCTGGTCATCAGCTTCACCCTGGCGTCTATGAAGCGCGCTTATGCGGCCACGACCGTTCCCAATGCCTCTAAGATTACCGTCACGTTGGGGTCGGGAGCCGACTCCGGGTTCTACTCCTTCCCGACCTCCAAGGCGCCCTTCATTCTGATGGGCGGCGTGGGGTCGGCAGGCGGCTATCTGGGAGCGGGCCATGCGGTCTGCGACTACAATAACACCTCGGGTTACAACTACTTCTCCTGGAACAGCAACGATGCGCCCTCGAGCTACAGCACGTCGCCGGCGGAGACCAAGGAAGGCTACACCTATCCGGGCGATAGCAGTGGACGCAATTTCCTCACCATCGCCTACGCCAACTACGCCTACCTGAAGACGGCGTTCGACGGGTCCGGAAACCCGAGTGGTTTCCGCGTCCACAACGATTGGGGATCCTCTGCCACCTACGTGATCCTCGAGATCTGGTAGAACACTCCTCTCGCCAGACCTCTCTTTGCAAGAGAGGTCTGGCGGGAAACAGACCCGGCGTACCCCGTCCTCGGATGGCTCACTCGCCTTTCTCAAGTAAGGAGCGAAGCGATGTCTTTGCTGATTCTTCCCGGCCTGCTCGCCTCGATGGCAGTTGCACGGCCTCAGGCGCCTCCCGCGCCGATGCCGCCGCCCAGGGGGCAGGCGGCGGAGCCGTCTCCTGCGCCGTCCAAAAATCTTTCGCCCCCGCAAAAAGGGCGTCCCGCCGGGCCAACCCTGCCGACCGTGGATCCGGCCAAAGTCGGGCCGCCCAGAGGAGCCAAGACTCCCCCTCCTCGCCCCTCTGTAGACACCTTCGAGCTGAAAGAAGCTCTGACCGGCGCGACGCCGGAAGCCTTTGCCCGGCGTCTGTCGAGACTGCTGGGCGCGGAGGTCCGCCTGCCCGAAAAGCTTGCTGTGTCGCTCCTCTTGCCCAGAGGGCGATGGTCTGCTGCGGGCGCGCTCAATCATATCGCACAGCAGATCCAGGGAGATTGGCACCAGGAGTTCGTGTTCCGTCGGGATACGAGCGGCCCGATGCTGCTGGCCTCGAAACTGGCCTCCGTCGGCCAGGTCACGGCGCACAAAGAGAAACTCTCCTTTGAACAGGCCGCCAGACTGATCGCCAGGCCGATTCGCTGCAAGGTGGAGACTGCCAAACCGGTCGCCGGAACCTATGATGTCGCCTACAAGCAGTTGCCCATCGAGCAGGCGCTCGTGGACCTGGGAAATAAGGCAGAACTCTCCGTCTCCGCCGTGATTGTTTTCAAGCGGGCCGACCCAGACCCGGAGCGGCAGCAGGAAGAACTGCAAAACGAGGAGGCGGAAGCTCTAAGCCATCAGGCAGAATTGAGGAGTACTCTGGAAGCCATCACCGGATACGATCCGACCGACCCGAATTTCCCCTGGCTGAATCTCCCTCCAAATATCTGGGGGATGCTGGGACTGAGCGCAGAGGAAGGCGAGGACCTGCAGCTACAGGCACAGATGGAAAGCCGGAGCGCGGAGCAACAGACTGATGCGAATCCGGACGAGGAGGGCGGTTGACGGGAAAGCCAGGGCAGGAAGACTGCATAGCAAACATCGCTCTGATATTTACAGATGCCCCGGTTCCTTTCGGAAGGAACCGGGGCATCTGCTGTCTACGGTCGGTGGGCCGGGCTGTCCGTGTCGCTGTGAAGTGGGCTTACGGCGCAGACGGCAGGTTTCCATTCAAGTTACGCAGGGGGTGCAGCAGGCATTGGCGGCCCGCGTCGCGAATGATTAGGGAAAGTCTACCCCGCAAGGAGAACGCGCGACCATGACCGAAGCCACGCATCCGCAGTTTCCGCACATCTTCCGACCCCTGACCCTCAAGAACGTCACCCTGCGCAATCGGATCGCCATCAGCGGCCACATCGCCGGGTGGTGGGTGGATCAGGGGCTGCCGAGCGACGCTTTTGTGGCCTATGTGGAAGAGCGGGCCAAAGGCGGCATCGGGCTGTTCGTCATCGGCGCGACGGTGCCGGAGCGCGGACACAACTGCCTGGTGAACGTGGACGACCGGATCATCCCGCGCTATCGCGCGCTGGCCGAGGCCGGGCATCGGCACGGCGCGGCGGTCTTCGCCCAACTGTTCCATCCGGGCTACTTCCCGCTGCCCGGCCCGCCCATCACCGACGACGTGCCGACCGCGCCGAAGATCCATCCCGTCCGGGAGGAGGGGCCGCGCCATGAGATGAGCGTCGAGGAGATTCGGCAGATGGTAGCCGCGTTCGGGGCGGCGGCAGGCCGCGCGGCGGCGGGCGGCGTGGACGGCGTCGAACTGCACGCTCACGAGTTCTTCCTGCACGCCCAGTTCCTCAACCAACACTGGAACACGCGCACGGACGAGTACGGCGGCTCGCTGGAGAACCGGATGCGCTTCGTCGTCGAGACCCTGCAGGCCATGCGGGCTGCCATCGGGCCGGACATGGCGCTTGGCGTGCGCCTGAAGGCGGACGACGTGGCCCAGCGCGGGATGGGGCCGGACGAGTATCGCGAACTGGCGCAGCGGATCGAGGCGCTGGGCCTGGTGGACTACATCAGCCTGACCGCCGGGGATGGCCGGTTCCATCACGGGCCGATGCCCCGCCCGGAAGGGGAGTGGCTGCCGCTCGTCAAGGAGCTACGCGCCGTCACGCGGCTGCCGGTGATGCACGCGGGCCGCATCTCCACCCCGGAGATGGCGGAACGGGCGCTGGCGGAGGGCGCGGTGGATGTCGTCTGCATGACCAAGACGCACATTGCCGATCCCCACTTCACGCGCAAGGTCTTCGAGGGACGACTCGACGATATTCGCTACTGCACCCGATGTATGCAGGGCTGTCATGGGCGAGCGTTCGCTTTGAGCTGCGTCTACAATCCGGTGACAAGCCGGGAAGCGACCTGGGCCGAACTCCAACCGGCAGCGAAGCGGCGGCGCGTGGTCGTGGTGGGCGCCGGCCCGGCAGGCATGGAGTGCGCGCTGACGGCGGCCCTGCGCGGCCACGAAGTCCTCGTGCTGGAAAAGGCCGACCGCGTCGGCGGGCAGGTCTGGCTCGGAGCGTCTTCGCCGCTGCGCAAGCCCTGGGCGCGCATCGCCGAGTTCTACCAGAGGCAGAGCCGGAAAGGGCTGTTTGAAGTCCGGCTGAACACGGAGGCGACGGTGGAGAGCGTGCTGGCGCTCAAGCCGGAGGTGGTGGTGATCGCGACGGGTTCGGTGCCGACCCGTCTGGACGTGGCTGGAGACGGCCCGTCTGCGCTGACGGTGCATGAAGTCCTCAACGGCGCGGCGGACGGGGCAAAACACGTCGTGCTGTTCGATCTGGAGGCGTTCAGCCGGCCTCTGGTGGCGGCGGACTATCTCTCGGCGCGCGGCATATCCCTGGATTTCGTCACCTCTCTGCTGACGGTCGGCAGCAGCATGGATCGGTACATGCTCGACGAGTTATTGGCGAACTTGAAGGAACGCGGCGTCCGGTTCTGGCCGGGGCAGGAGATCGCCGGTTGGGATGACGCGACGCATCTGCGGCTGCGGGACGTTCAGACGGCGGAGGAACAGGTTCTGGAAGGCGTGGATGCGGTCGTCGGCACGGTCGGCTCGAAGTCGGTGGCGACCCTGGCTCCCGCGCTGCGCAAAGCGGTCCCGGAACTCTACGTCATCGGGGACGCCAACCTCCCGCAGACGGTGCAGCACGCGACCTATCAGGGCGGCAGAATCGGCAGGCTGTTATAAGAGCGCCTGGCAAACCGGTTGCCTCCCCTTGCGAAGGGAGGGTTAGGGCGGGGTGCGGTCAGGCGCTCCCTGTAGGCACGGCAGGAACAGAACCGCGCGAGGAGGTAAGGAACGATGTCTTTGCATCCGCAGACGGTCGAGGAACAGGCCGCGTTTTTTCACGATCACGGCTATGTGGTGATCGAGAATGCGGTCAGCGCGGCGTATCTACGTCAGCTTCAGGAGGCGACGGAGCCGCTGTTGCGGGAGAGCGAGAATGGCGTTGTGCGCAACCTGCTGGCGCTCTCGCCGCTCTATGAAGACCTCATTGACGGCCACGCCGGGTTTCCGGTCATCGAGCGGCTGATCGGGGACGATATTCAACTGCTCTCCTTCGATCTGCGCGCCTGTCTCCCCGGCTCCGGCAGCCTTGCCTGGCATGTGGACCTGGAACCATCGCGTCCCTTCTTCAGTTCCAGCGTTATCAGCATTGACGCCGCGCTCTATCTCGACGATCTGACGCCGGAGAACGGCGCGCTGCGCCTGCTGCCGCGCAGCCATAAAGTCCCCTTCTCTCTGCGCCCGGAAGAACGCTATGCGGAACTGCCCGGCGAAATCGTAGTGGAGTGCAAGGCGGGGACGATGGTGGCCTTCAGCGACGGCCTCTGGCATCGCACGGGGGACAATCGGACTCCGAATGCGCGGCGCGGCCTCTTTATCTACTACGGGCATTTCTGGCAGAAGCCGTGCGCCTGGGCCGAAAGCCCGACGCCGTTCCACCGGATGCGCCAGTACATAGACGGCAAAGGGCCGCGCCGCGCGCAACTGCTGGGCCTCTTTCGGCAAGGCTCGGAGTACAACACGTTCGAATACTACCTGCCTCCCGACGCGCAGAAGGCGGAAGGGTAGCAGAGCAAGCCCCAGGACGGAATCGAACCGCCGCACATCTCGTTTGCTGCGAGAGCCGTTGACCACTTCGGTACTGAGGCGAAATTGGAACCCCTGCCAGGAATTGAACCTGAGTCTCAGCCTTCGCAGAGCTGCGCACTCTCCACTGTGCTACAAGGGTCTATCCGATTGGCTGGCAGGGAAGGGATCGAACCTCCATAAACCTTCTCGGTCTCGACGGTCAGAGCGTCGGGTGTTGCCAGTTACACCACCTGCCATCAGCGCACAATCGCGGGCCAGGTCTCGAACCTGGACTCTCCACTTCCAAAGAGTGGCATGTTGCCGATTACACCACCCGCGAACAACCTGCACACGCGCTCGAAGGGACTCGAACCCCCATTCTCCATTTTACGGCGAGCCGGGTAGAAGCCGGAGCCGATACGAGCGCACAGTTCACGCCGCCGGGAGGATTTGAACCCCCGTGTGTCCGGGCTACCGTTTCGACTGGTTCGAAGCCAGAGCGGATACGACGGCTTATCGAAAATGGGGGTACGAGGACTCGAACCTCGATCCACCGGATAAGAGCCGGTTCCATTCACCGTTATGCGGACACCCCCAATAGTGGTGGGCTTGCAGAGAGTTGAACTCTGAACCTTGTGGGTAAAAGCCACCTGCGCTGCCAGTTGCGCCACAAGCCCCGGAGCCTGCGTAGGCGTTTCCAGCGTTTACGTCTCATGACCTG
>DASRGL010000513.1:0-5468 GCA_035651115.1 Chthonomonadaceae bacterium | reverse complement strand
ATATGCACGACCGGCTCAACGCCAGCCTGATGCGCGCCGCCAGCACGACGACGGAGAGGCGCAGCATCGTCTGATGATCCGTGATATAGAGACCGTCCGAGTTCGCCACCAGAATATCTTTCGCGGCGTCGAGATAGCCGATCTGCACCTGCCGCACGCGCGGATCGTACTCAAAGGCGGCGGCGTTGACGCGCTGAACGATCTGCACCTTATCGCGCACATCGGCGGCGGAGGGCGCGTGTCGGATCGGATAGTAGTCCGGCCCGGTCCGGCGCGAGACGGCGACCGGCGCGGTCGCCTTCCCGCCCTCCGCGATGTAGGCGGCCACGCGCGCGGCTTCCAGCAGCTTTTCCGGGGAGAGGTCGTCGCTATAGGCATAGCCCTGCCGCTCCCCATGAATCACGCGCACGCCCACGCCGAGCGATTGGCGCGTCTCCGCGCTCTGAATCTTGTTCTCCTCCAGGGGGATATGCGTGCTTTCGGTGCGTTCGCCATAGATCTCGGCGAAATCGCCGCCGCGCGCGAGGGCTTCGGCCAGCAGGCGATCGGCAAGATGCTCGTCCAGGCGTTCGGTCAGGGGATGATGCGTGGATGCGGTCGGATGGCCGGTCTTCGGACCGGAAGTGCGACGTGTCGGCATGGTGAAGCGCCTCCTTGACTTTCGTTACGGGCAGCGTCCGGGTTCGCTGCGAGTCATTATAGCACCGCCCGCGCCGGAACGCAATCGCACGGCGAACCGCAGACTCCCTGCTATCAGGCGTGAGAAGGCCAAAAAAAAGACCCGGCGGAACGCCGGGCCGAGCGGAACAGGACAGGCTGATCTATGCAGAAAGGAGAACACGCTTCGCACACAAAGCCGTATCAGGGTCGGCCCGGAGAGAAGAGAGGGCCGAAATTCGAGGGTCCCGGCTGCTGGCGGGAGGGTCGTCCCTCGTTCGAGAAGACCATCGGAGGGGAGTTCTCCAGAGTCACCGGGCTGAAGTCCTGGCTGCTGGAGTTGAACGACGCAGCCACGCCGGGAAGCAACGGCAGATCGGCAACGGCCTTCGGCGGGCGGAACGGCAAGCCCATCGCCACGTTGCTGGCAGGCGTCCACTGGATTCCGTCCGGGGCGTCGGTCATGCGCAGCGTCCACAGGATACCGACCGCCGCCAGGCCCGCTCCGAAGGCGACCATCGGCGGGGGCGGGGCGATCTGATGCCACCACAGGCTGAAATGCCGCCACCACTCGGCCAGCGACAGGCCGGAGGGCTGGTTCCGCTCCGCCGCCACCCTCTGCAGGATCATCCCCGGCAGTTCGGCGCGCGGCTCCTGTATCCGCATTCCCGCCAGAAGCCGCTTGACCTGCAGCAGCCCCAGATACTCCGCATGGCACTCGCGGCATTGACTGAGGTGCTGATGGATGATCTGGTGTTCGACACCGGGCAGTTCTCCGTCCATATACGCGGAGAGATAATGACTCACTTTACGGCAGTTCACGCTCGATCTCCTGAGGTCGCGTCCTGCGTGGGACACGAGCCGAAATGAAAAGTTTACAATAGCAACATCAAAAGACGCCGCAGGCCCTTATTCGGGCCGATTCATGAGCTGGTTGACTTTGTGCCGCAGCAGCTTCCGACCGCGATGCAGGCGGGAACGCACCGTGCCGAGAGAGCAGTTCATCGTGTCGGCGATCTCTTCATACGAGAGACCTTCGATGTCGGCCAGGATGACGGCGACACGGAACTCTTCCGGCAGCGCATCCAGCGCACGCTGCAAACGCTCGTCCAGCGCCTCGCTCAGGATCATCTGGGCGGGATTGGACTCCAGATCGGGTATCTCCAGCATCACATCGGCGTCGCCGCCGTCGCCTGTATTGAGCGGTTGATCCAGCGACTGCGTCTTGAACTTCGGACGTTTGCGAATCTCATCTATAAAAACACGGGACATGATTCGGAACAGCCAGTTCTCGAACGGCATCTCCCGGTTGTAGCGGTCAAAAAAACGATAGGCGCGCAGAAAAGACTCCTGGGTCAGGTCTTCCGCATCGGCGTGATTCCCGGTCATGCGGTAGGCGATATTATAGGCCTGCCGATGACATCGGTTGACCAGAGCGTCAAACTCTTTCCGGTCGTTGCGGATAACGCCGGGAAATATCCGCGCAAAGTCCATTCCACTTGCCTCCTAACAGCGTTACGGACAGATTTTCGGCAGAAGTTCCCGGCGCGCGGGGACTTTGCGAAGAAAATGTTCGCAAAAGAGGGAAACGCGCGATAATGACAGGCTGGTTCAGCGCCGACAGTCGGCCTCCGCACGCTATTCCCCGGCGCTTTCGGCCCTCTTCGGAAGGGCGAGGACGGCGGCGCGCGGCGTGAGATAGGTTTTGGCGGCACGCAGAATGTCATCACGAGTGACGGCGGCCAGGCGGCGCGGCAGTTCGGCATCGAAGGCATAGCCCAGGCCCATCGTTTCGTACCAGCCGAGAAAGAAAGCGCGGTCGCGGGCGCGCTCGTGGCGCAGGGCGTCGCGTCCGATGGCGTAGTTGCGGGCGCGGGTCAGTTCGGCGTCCGTCGGCGGATCGGTCCAGAGCGCGTCGAGTTGCGTCTGAAGCAGTTTCAGGGCATCGGCGGGCTGAGGCGCGGCCTTTGCATTCAGCGCGGGCAGGGCGCGGCGCGCATCCCATTGCAGGTAGGCGACGAGCGGATCGGAGCGGTCGGCGGCATAGGTCGCGCCGACATCGTAGCCGAGTCCTTGCGCCTCTCGAAGCCGTCGAAACAGCCGCGCCGCATGGCCGCCTCCCAGCAGCGCGTGCAGCACCGTGAACGCCGGATAGTCCGGGCTGGCAACGCCGGGCGCAGGCGTTCCGATCAAGGCATAGGCGGCGTTCCCCCCGGTCTGAAGGACAAGCGCGGGCGGCGCTGCGTCCGGCTTTTTGACCTCAGAGAGCGCGCCGGGGCTGTTCACCGCGCGGCGGGCATAGTCGAAAAGGGCGTTGTCGAAGGCGTGCTGCGCCGCATCCTGCCGGAACCGCCCGACGACCGCGATTACCGTGCGCGCGGGCAGGTAGCGGCGGGCGAAATAGTCCTGCGCGCGCGCCTGGGTGACCCGCCGCAGGGCGCTGTCGTCCGGCTCCGGCGGCGCGCTCAGGCGCTCTCGAACCGCCGCATACGCCGTCTCAAAAGCGTCCTCGGCCCGCTTGCGCCGCTCCTCCTGAATGTCCTGCCGCGCGCGTTCCAGGGCGTCCGGCGCGAAATCCGCGTTCTTCAGCGCCTCGCAGAGCAGGTAGATGGCTTCGTCCAGTTGCTCGCGGACCGTGACGCAGGTGATGGCGATATAATCGCGCGTGCGCAGCGTCTCCAGCGCGCCCCCGACCTGCGCGACCGAGCGCGCGACCCGATCCATCGAGCGGTTGAGGCTGCCGTAAAAAAGCGCGTGGGCGACCAGTTCTCCCGTCGCATTGTCGAGCGCCGTCGCGTCCGCCTCCATTCGCACGAAGGCCACCATCGCCACGACCTCCGTATCCGCTTCGGGCTTGAGGAGCAACCGTACGCCGTTCGGCAAAACGACACGCCGCACACCCTCCTCTCCCACCTGCGCGCCGCACCGAACCACAGGAAAAAGCAAGAATCCACAGATTAACACAGATTTGCACAGATTATATGCCCGGATAGAACAGAGCCTATGCAGAAAGAGTCGGCCCGCTCCCTTATTCCTGCACCCTGATCTGTGATCCTCTGTGTTAATCTGTGGATTCTTATTCCCGTTCATTTGCGGCGGGACTCCTCGTCGGTGTGGGTGGGGAGGAGTTTCACGGCGACGCGGCGTGTCGGGTCCAGATAACGCTGCACGAAGCGCAGGATGTCGGCGCGGGTCAGGCGCAGTACGCGGGCGCGGAAGCGTTCCGGCGAGTCGCCGCCGGTGATCTCGGCATAGCCGAGGGCGCGGGCGAGACCGGCGTTCGTCTCCACATCGAACTGAGCGCGGCCCAGTACCGCGCGCTGCGCCGCCGCGATCTCCTCGATGGTCGGCGGCGCGGTCTGCAGGGCGTTTACCAGGGAGAGAAGCGTTGACTCCAGACGGGCAAGACGCGCGGGAATATCGGCGGCATTCGCGGGAGGCAGCGCAGCGTCCAGCACGAACAGACCGGGATCGCGCCGGGGCGTGTAGCGGGCCGAAGCTTCGATACCTTCTCCGGCGAGCGCGGTCAGGCGGCCCGCGCGTTGGCTCTCGCCGAGCAGCGCGGCGACCACCTGCGCGGTGCAGGCCATGACCGCGTCTCCGGCGGCAGGCGCGCGGAATGCGATGCCTATCTGTCCCCGGTTCGTCTCCACCGGCGCGGAGAGACTGCGCGGCGCGGTCGGTTCCGACTCAAGAGGGCGCGCATCGGGCAGGAGAGCGGCAGTCCGTATCGGAGTCGGGGACTGCCAGTCCCCGAAGGCGCGTTCCGCCTCCTGACGCGCCCGCTCCGGCGTCAGATCGCCTGCCAGAGCCAGGACGCACCGTTCCGGCGTGTAGACACGGCGATAGAACGCCGCCAGCGTGTCGCGTCCGCGCGCGCGGATCGCGGCTGCCGTGCCTCCCGGAGAGCGCCGGTAGGGATGGGTGTCGAAGGCGCGGGCATAGAGCAGGTCGAGCAGGCGGGCGTCGGCATCGCCCTCGTGCTGAGCCAGTTCGTCCAGGATGACGCCGCGTTCGCGCTCGACCTCCGCATCGGGCAGCGTCGCGTTCCGCACGACATCGGCCAAGACCGCCAGCGCCCGCGTCAGATGCGCACGGGCGACGGTCGTCGTGAAGTGGACGGCGTCCGGGCCGGTCGCCGCGTTCAAAGTCGCGCCCAGGTTTTCGATCTCCGCATCGGCCTCGCCGGGGCCGCGCGTGCGCGTTCCCTTGAACAGCAGATGTTCCAGAAAGTGCGCGCTGCCGACCTCCTCTGCGCTCTCCTCTCGCGCACCCGCCCGCACCCACAGGTCTATGCCGACCAGCGGGCTGGCGTGCCGCTCCCGCATCACCACGCGCAGGCCATTAGGCAGCGTGAACGCCTCCTGCGCGCCGCAGCGCAATGCACACAGCAGGAGAATCCAACCACAGATCAACGTTTTAGACCTGACCC
The DNA here is from genome assembly GCA_035651115.1 of Chthonomonadaceae bacterium. Taxonomy (GTDB): domain Bacteria; phylum Armatimonadota; class Chthonomonadetes; order Chthonomonadales; family Chthonomonadaceae; genus DASRGL01. The sequence continues at coordinate 379 of DASRGL010000513.1, read as the reverse complement.
CCCGCCCCCCTTCCCTAAAACGTTCGTTCCTCACTGGGAAGGGGGGAACTCTCTTCCTGGCTTTTCCCTTCCCTTCCAATCTGGCACGAATGGAAAGGAAGGGAGAAGCCACCAATTTGCGCTCTCCCCCTTCCCAGCGAGCCTGCGAGCGTTTTAGGGAAGGGGGGCGGGGGGTTAGGTCTAAAACGTTCATCGTTCTACCGGGCGGAGGAGGCAGAGCGGCGTCTGCTCGCTGCCCTGGCCGAGCGGGTTGTCGCGAAAGAGGGCGCGAACGAGCGCGCGGTCGGCGTCGGGGCTGGCTCCGAGGACTTCCACGCCGAGGTCATTGGCGTCTATGATGGCGACGGGCAGGTCGAGCGCCTCCGCGATCTGTCGCGCG
>DASRGL010000512.1:0-11263 GCA_035651115.1 Chthonomonadaceae bacterium | reverse complement strand
AGCCGGGGCAGGAAACGCCGCAGACGGGAGCGAACGAGGAGGAAATCCTGAGCGCAATCGGAGGAGGAGCCGCAATCACGATGGAGACAGAAAGCTACTGGGCGCACCGCAAGGCCGATGAGGCGCAGATTCGCGCGTGGGTGGAGCAGTTTCACCGGGACGGATTTCTTGTCTTGCAGAACGTGCTGACCCCGGAGATGTGCGCGCAGCTTCGGGAAGACCTGGATCGCGCCCTCAAAGCGCATAACGAAGAAGGAGACGGCGTCATTCAGCTACATCCCCGCATGTTCGAGATCAGCCCGACGAACCTGAGCCTGTTCGCTATGGAGCCTATCGTCACGTTCGCGGAGGCGCTGGTGGAGAAAAACTGCCATGTCGTCCACAACAACTCGTTCCGCGTGCAGCCGGGCAAGGGCATCACGACCTGGCACCAGGACGATGCGCCACACTACCTGGTCACGCATGGCGAGCCGCCGACCAACGTGCGCCTGCCTGTCCTGCTCTTCACCTGCAACTACTATCTGACCGATGTGGAGGAGCGCCGCTTCGGGCCGACAGAGTGCGTTCCCGGCTCGCATCTTTTCGGCGCGTCGCCGCCGCCTGTTCTCGAAGGGACGCCGTGGGAGGAGAAGGTGGTTCCGGGCTTGGGCAAAGCGGGAACCGTTGTCATGTTCAACAACCAGGTCTGGCATCGGGGCGGCCCCAACCAGACCGACCGCGCGCGCTACATGACACAGGTCAGCTACGGACGCCGCATGGTCAACCACTTCTTCTATCCGTTCATGAACTACCAGATGCCCGAACACGTCTACGCCGACGCCAGTCCGCGCCTCAAACGTCTGCTCGGTTTCCTGCCCTCCGGCGCGTATGGATAGAATCTTCTATCCGGCGCAGCCAGTTGGCAAACGCGAGAAAATGCTGTATCCTATCTCAAAGCCCTCCTGGTACACTCACCAGGAAGGCTTTTTTACACCTCAAAGTCTCTTGCTCATAAGGCGTAATCTAACCGGAGCCTTTCGTAATATGCCCAAGACTCCCGGAAGCGGAATGCCCACCGATTGGGAGAAATACGCAACGCCCGAACAGACCCGACAACGTGGCAGACAGCCTGCGGAATACTATGCCATCATCCAGCTTGTGGCAGGCCAAGTGCGCCTCAAGCTGATGACGATCTACAAAACGATTCTCCGCCTTGAATAGTCCGGCCCCTATCTTCGCGATAGGGGGCTTTGCTTTGTCTGCCGGTAACCAGAAGAGTGCAGAGCATGGCGACCCATCGGCAGGAACTTCCGTTCTGTTGGAGAACAAAAGAGGCATACGACCTGTCCTACTTCCTGCGTTGCGGAGGGAATGTCTATGCCCAGGATACAGAAACTTCACGTCAATGGAAGCGACCGCGCCTGCGATCTCGATGCAGAGACCAGCCTGCTCAGCGCCCTGCGCGACCATCTGGACTTGACCGGGACGAAATACGGCTGCGGCGAGGGCGAGTGCGGAGCCTGCACCGTGCTGGTGAATGGCCGCCCTACGCACTCCTGCGTCACTCCCGTCGGCACGGTCGAGGCGAAGCAGATCACCACCATAGAAGGTTTAGAGCAGAACGGGCGGCTGCATCCCGTCCAGGAAGCCTTTCTGGAGATCGGCGCGATGCAGTGCGGCTACTGCACGCCGGGAATGATCATGGCGGGCGTCGGCCTGCTGAACCGGAAGCCCGATCCCACCGACCAGGAGATCGTGCGCGCGATGGATGGAAACCTCTGCCGATGCTGCACCTATCCGCGCATTCTGGCCGCCATCCGCAAGGCGGCAGAGCTACAACGGAGGACGGTCAAATGAGCCAAACGCCTCTGCTTTCCGAGACTCTGGAACCCGAACGCTACGAACTGCTCGCCGAACCTGACGGTCTGTCCGCGCTGACGCGCCGCCGCTTCTTCAAGCTGCTGGGGGGCGGCATCCTGATCTTCTCGCTGCTGCCGGAGATGACGCCGGAGGCGCAGGAATCCGGCGGCGGGCGGCGCCGTCGCGGGCCGAACGGGGCCTTGCCGCAGGAGATCGGCGCGTGGCTGCATATCGGCGAAGACGGCGCCGTGACCGTCTACACCGGCAAAACGGAAGTCGGGCAGAATATCCGTACCTCGCTGGCGCAGCAGGTGGCCGAGGAACTGCGCGTTCCGCTGGCCTCCGTCCGCATGGTCATGGCCGATACGGAGCGAACGCCCTTCGACATGGGAACCTTCGGCAGCCGCACAACCCCGACGATGGGGCCGCAACTGCGCAAGGCGGCGGCCTCCGCGCGCCAACTGCTCCGCGAACTGGCCGCGCAGCAGTGGCAGACCGCGCCGGGTTCGCTGCGCGTGGAGGCAGGCAAAGTCCTTGATCCCCAGAACGGACGCGCGCTGACGTTCGGCCAGCTTACGAAAGGGCAGAAGCTGGCGAAGGCCGTCCGCGAAGAGATTCCGCTGACCCCGGCGGCGCAGTGGACGATCGCTGGAAAATCGGCCCCGAAAATCGCCGGACGCGCCTTCGTGACCGGGGCGCACAAGTACACGTCCGATATGAAACTGCCCGGAATGCTCTACGGGAAAGTGCTGCGCCCTCCGGCGTTCAAAGCAAAGCGGCTTTCTCTGGACACGCGGCAGGCGGAGGCGATGCCCGGCGTGACGGTGGTGCGGGACGGCGATTTTGTCGGTGTCGCGGCCCCGAACCCGCAGCTTGCCGAGCGCGCTATTGAGGCGATCCAGGCCGAATGGGAGACCTCGCCGCAGCCGTCCAGCCGCGAACTCTATACCTACCTGAAAACACATCCGGCGGAGGCGCAGCGTCCGGGCGGCAGCGAGCCGGAGACGCAGGGCGCGATCCGAGACGGGCTGGCGGCGGCAGCGCATACGCTTCAGGCGACCTATACCATCGCCTATATCGCCCATGCGCCGCTGGAGCCGCGCGCGGCGGTCGCGCAGTGGGAGAACGGCAAGCTGACCGTCTGGACGGGTACGCAGCGGCCTTTCGGGGTGCGGGGCGAGTTGGCCCAGGCGTTCGAGATGCCGGAGTCGCGCATCCGCGTCATCGTCCCGGATACTGGCTCCGGCTACGGCGGCAAGCACACCGGCGAGTCGGCCATCGAAGCAGCGCGTCTGGCGAAAGCCGCCGGGAAGCCGGTCAAACTGGTCTGGACGCGCGAAGAGGAGTTCACCTGGGCCTATTTTCGTCCGGCGGGCGTCATCGAGGTGACGGGCGGCGTGCAGCAGGACGGCACGCTCACCGCCTGGGAGTTCCACAACTACAATTCGGGCGGCGCGGCCATCCGCACGCCGTATGCCGTCCCGCACCAGCACATCGAGTTTCATCCGACCGACTCACCGCTGCGCCAGGGATCGTATCGCGCGCTGGCGGCGACGGCCAACCACTTCGCGCGGGAATCGCACATGGACGACCTGGCGCACGCGGTCGGCATGGACCCGTTAGCCTTCCGCCTGAAGAACCTGCAGGACGAGCGCCTGCGCGCGGTCTTCCAGGCGGCAGCCGACCGCTTCGGATGGGGCAAAGCGCAACCGGCTCCCGGCCAGGGCTTCGGGATCGCGGGCGGCCTTGAAAAAGGCGGCTATGTGGCGACCTGCGCCGAGGTGAGCGTGGATTCCGTGAAGGGAGCGGTGCATATCAAGCGGGTCGTCACGGCGTTCGACTGCGGGGCCGTCGTCAACCCGGATCACCTGCGCAACCAGATCGAGGGCGCGAACATCATGGGAATCGGCGGCGCGTTCTATGAGGGCATGGAGTTCGAGAACGGCAAGCTGCTCAACCCGCGCTTCTCCGGCTATCGCGTTCCGCGCTTCACCGATATTCCCACCATCGAGGTCGTGCTGGTAGATCGCAAAGACCTGCCCTCCGTCGGTGCGGGCGAGACGCCTATCGTCGGCCTGGCTCCCGCCGTCGGCAACGCCATCTTTGCTGCTACCGGCACGCGCCTGCGCTCCCTGCCGATGATCCCGAAGGGGCTGAAAGCATAGCCCATGCATCAATTCGCCAGCACTGTCTAAAAACTCGGCTGGCTTGGATGAGTTTCGAGTTTTTAGACAGCGCTACAGTGAAAACAAGCCCTTCAACGGGAGCAAGAGACCACATGTCGAACAGTCATCCGAGGAAACACTATTTGTTGGCTGCCTGCTTTTTCTCTCTGTTGCTCATCTTTTTCTGGTGTGGATGGTTCCTCTACCAGTTTCAAGACCCGCCTGCGCGCCAGGTTTTCATACACGATCTGACCTCGCTTCGGATTGGCATGTCTGTAGATGAGGTAGAGCATGTCATGGGACGCTATATCAAAGGGGCTGGCCCGAAATGGGGGATGGTTACAGAGGCAACGTATCCTCACGGCAAAGAGAGAATGCGGGCGAACGGAACGATGACGTACCGATGGAACGCCAGCGATGGACGCTATGATTCCGATTGGGGGCAGGTCACATTTGAGAATGGGCGGGTCGTTAAGACAGAGTTTCTACCCGATTGAGATGTAAAACGGATACAATAAATCCAGAGACTTCCCATTTTCTCAATCTCTCCTATCCTGCCGCCTGCGCAACGAACCTTCTTCGTTGTCTGGGCCTCTTGATTTCTCGGCAGGAGTTGTGTACAATGTAAGCGGAGGTGTCTAATGTCTCAAACCGTTACGATGCGCCTGCCCGATGAGACCTCTGAATGGCTAAAAGCTTCTGCGCGCCGCGCCGGGCGCTCGGTCAGCGAACTGGGAGCCACTCTATTTGAAGAGGCTCGCCGCATGAGCGAATTCGCTGAGATCGAGTTTCGCACCATTGAAGGAGAGCGTCTGGCCTGCTTGAAAGGCGGCTTACGGCTGTGGAAGATCATTATGGTCGCACAGAACTATGGCATGGATGCCGAGAAGACGGCGGCCCATTTCGATCTGCCCGTCTGGAAGATCCAGGCGGCGCTGCACTATTATGAGGCGTTCCCACAGGAGATTGATGCGGCGATTGCTGAGGCGCGCAGCATGACCTTCGAGAAGCTCAAACGCAAGCTGCCGCAGTTGGAACGGCACGAGGTCGCACCTGCGGAGGAGGTCTAGCCGACCGATGTTGGCCTATCTGCTCGACCAACAGATCTCCCCGGCGGTGGCCGAGCAACTTCAGGCCAAAAATCCTCAGATCAGGGTGACGAGTGTGCATCGCTGGCAGGAGGGCGCTTTTGTGGGACAAGCCGGTGCGCTCCTGCTGCGCGCTGCCGCGCAGGAAGGTCTGACGCTCGTTACCTACGATCTCAAAACCTTTCCCGACCTTCTGGCCGCATTTGCCGCCGAGAATGAAGCGCATAGCGGCGTGCTGTTTGTGGACGATGCCACGCTCCGCTCTGACGATTATGGCGGCCTGGTGCGGGCGTTGCTGGCGCATTGGCAGACCTATCAAAGTCTGGATTGGAACAATCGCATCGCGTTCTTGCAACCGGCATGAAACCGTAGGCGACCAGACGTTCAGAGCCGTCACGGTAGCAGGACATCCGAGTGACGATCTGCACCCGAAGACTTTGAAGAGCATCTATCAGCAAGCCGATTGGGGAGAACCATGAAAGAGTACGCCGTTATCCTGGAATCTGGCCCGAACAACTGGTCGGCCTACGTGCCTGACCTGCCCGGATGCGTCGCCACTGGAAAGACACAGGAGGAGACAGAACAGCGCATCAAGGAGGCTATCGAGTTCCATATTGAGGGAATGCGCCTGCATGGGGAACCGATACCCGAACCGTCTACGCGCGCTACCAATATCGCTGTCGCGGCCTGAGTTCCCACCTGGCCCGGCGGAGAACGAAACAGCGCCTCTCCCCCTGGAGAGGCGCTTTCTTTTTGGCAGGATGCGAGCAGGAAGCCGGGAACCCGGATCAGATTTGCAGCCAGCCGAGGTTCGTGATGCGCTGCATCTCGCCTGCGATGTCCGTGCCTTCATAGAAGGAGAGCCAGCCGCGTAGAGTCTTGGTCTCGCCGGGGGCGCAGTCGGGGAACTTCGGGTCGGAGTGGAGGCAGGGGCAGGGCGCGTTGGCCCAAAGCCGGTCGCAGTGATCCCAGGCGGTCAGTATCCAGCGCAGCCCGTCGGCGCTCTGGCAGAGAGCGAACGGCGAGACGAACCGTTTGTTCGCGTTGGTCTGTTCCGTGAAATCCGCCAGTCCCTTAAGCATCACGCAGTTCTGCACGCGCAGATCGGAGAGCAGTTCCCGCGTTCCATTGCGCAGCCACAGTTCCATCCGCACGCCGTCCCTCCCCGGCAGCGCCTTCGTTCCGAACGCGATGCCGTTGGGCAGCGTGCGCGTGGCAGTCAGCGCGCCGTCCGGGTGGCGCGTCCACTCCTGCGGCGGCAGCGTGATTCCCTGCTGCGTCCAGAGCGTGGGGACGTGCGTGTGCGCCAGATAGGTCAGGCCCAGGTTCGACCAGATCGCTTCCGGCACATCGGCGACGGCATAGCCGCCTTCGTTCCAGGGCGCAAAGACGCTCACCTTCGTCTCGCGCTGCGGATGGATCGCGCCTTCCAGGAACCCGATGCGCGGATGCCGTCCGCCCGGATACGGCAAAACCAGCAGCGGCGAGTTCGGGGCGCGCGGCGGGCGATTCTCCGGCGTGATCTGGAATCGCTGCATCTGCTCCGCGATCTGCGCGGGACTCAGGCCGGTCGCGGCTGCCATCTCCTCCGGCGTGTAGCGATGATGCCGGGCCATGTTTTCCAGCCAGAAGCGCAGGTCGGCCTCGTCCTCCGGTGGACGGCCTTCCGAGGGGCCAGGGTCGGGAAGGGCGGCATTGAGAGTCATCGGCAGAACCTCGCGCAGCCGTCAGGCGTTCAGATAGAGGGCATAGACCTCCGGGCGGCGGAAGCCCCAGCCCATCCAGCCGCGCGCATGGGCCTGAAGCCGCGCCGCCGCGCCGACAGGAACCTCCACCGTGCGTACCTCGGCCTCCTCTCCTAATCGGCAGATCAGTTCCCCCATCGGGCCGACGACAAAGCTGCCGCCGTTGAATCGCCCGGCATGGTTGATGACGGCGATGCAGACCTCGTTTTCGGCGGCGCGCACCCGCGTGATGATCTCGTTGTCGGCGCGGGCAGGCGGCTGATCCATCGGGAAGGTGCTGGTGGCGAGCGGGCAGGCGATGAACTGCACGCCGAGCGCGCGCAGGCAGCGAGTCGCCTCGGCCACCTCGCGGTCGAAGCAGATATAGGCCCCGATGGGAAACTCGCCCGCATCGTAGCGGCGCGGCGAGACATAGAAACGGTCGCCGGGGGTAAAGGCTCCCGCATATTCCGCCGACTCGAAATCCCGGCAGTGAACCTTGCGGTAGACCCAGAGCAGCGCGCCCTCCCGCGAGATAAAGGCGGCGGAGTTGTGGAGACGCGGGCCGTCTTGCCCTTCCGCCTCCGGGCCGCGCTCCGCGAAGCCGAACACGATATCCATGCCCGTCCGACGCGCCAGATCGCGCACAGCGGCGATGCGCGGGCCGTCCAGAGGCTCTGCCGCTTCCAGGGTGCGCAGCCGCAGTTCCTCCCGGTCGGCGAAGCCGTAGCCGTGCAGCACGCACTCCGGCGTGATGGCGAGTTCCGCGCCCTGGCGGGCCGCTTCTTCCAGGCCCTCCATCAGGCGGCGAAAGTTGCCCGCGCTGTCCCACGCTTCCGTGTAGACCTGGCACAGAGCCACGCGCACGGAAGGGACTTGGGCCTCGTTCGCGCTGTTTGCGGACACAGTTTGCAGCCTCCTTTCTCAAAGCAGTCCGGCGAATGAATTCGCGGCTGGAAAAGCACAAAGTCGGCCTGCGCCGACTCACCAACCCGCGCAGGCGGGTTTTGTGCATTGGCAGCAGCGGTTTCAACCGCCGCTATCGGCTCTTCAAGCCTTCGCGACGGCCTGCGGTTCGCAGAACTCCAGCATTCCCTCCAGGCCGCCTTCCCGCCCGATGCCCGACTGCTTCATACCGCCGAACGGCGCTTCCGGCGTCGGGCCGGTTCCGGTGTTGATGCCTACATGCCCGAACTGGAGCCGTTCCGCGCACCGCGCCGCCCGCGCCTCATCGCGGGTGAAGAGATAGGAGGCCAGACCGTAGGGCGTGCCGTTGGCAAGCGCCAGAACCTCGTCCTCCGAATGGAACGACGCGACAGAGACCACCGGCCCGAACGTCTCCTCCTGGAACGCCAGCATCTCCTGCCGCATCGCCGTCAGCAGGGTCGGCGGGTAGAAGCAGCCCCACTCCTTGCGCGGTGGCTCCGGCGTCTGCCCGACCACGCGCTGCGCGCCCCGGTTCAGCGCGTCCGTGACGTGCCGGTTCACCTTCTCGAAGGCGGCACGGTTGATGAGCGGGCCGATCTCGACTCCCTCGTCCAGCCCGTTCCCCACCTTCAGCGCGGCGATGCGCGCCCCGACCGCCTCGACGAACCGGGGCAGGATCGCCTCGTGCGCGTAGACGCGATTGGTGCAGACGCAGGTCTGCCCGGCGCATCGGAACTTGTTCGCCATCAGCGCCGTGACTGCCGCCTCGATATCGGCGTCCTCGAAGACGATATAGGGCGCGTTGCCGCCGAGTTCGAGCGCCAGCCGCTTGACGTAGGGAGCCGTCTGTTGCAGCAGCAGCTTGCCGACCGCCGTCGAGCCGGTGAAGCTGAGAACGCGCACGGCAGGATGCTCGCAGAGGAGTTTGCCGATGGGAGCCGGACGCCCGATGACCAGGTTCAGAATGCCGGGTGTCACGCCTGCGCGCTCGGCCAGATGCCAGAAGGCGATGGCGGAGAGCGGCGTCAGGTCGGCGGGCTTGGCGACCACGCTGCACCCCGCCGCAATCGCCGCCGACAGCTTTTTTGCCAGCATCGCCAGCGGGAAGTTCCAGGGCGTGATGGCCCCGGCCACCCCTGCCGGACGATAGTAGACCGTCCATTCGCAGCCGCGAATCCGCTCCGCTAAGGTCTTTGGGGCGATAGACTCGATCTGCTCGGCGCAGAAGCGGTAGAATCCAGCAGAGTATTCGACCTCGGTACGCGATTCCGCGAGCGGCTTGCCCTGCTCCAGCGTGATGATGCGGGCCAGTTCTTCCTTATGCTCCAGAAGCAGTGCCGTGATCGCGCGCAGCCACTCGCGGCGCTGTTCCAGCGGAGGCGGCTGCGCGAAGGCGCGCGCGCCCGCTTCGATGGCGGCCTGCGTCTCCGCCTCCGCCATGTCCGGGACTTCGGCAAGCAGTTCGCCGGTCGCGGGATTATGGACGGCCAGGGTTCGCCCGGAGGCCGCCGTCGTCCACTGACCGGCGATGTACCCGGCGAACCGGGGAAGGAGGGGTGATTCCATCGTACTTTCCTTAAAACGCCCGACAAAACGGTTCCCTCCCCTTCGTAAGGGGAGGGTTAGGGAGAGGCGCTGTCAGGCGCACTTACTTCACGGCGGCGGCCTCTTTTGCTGCCGCCACCATCTTGTTCGCGCTCTCCCGCCAGGCCCAGTCCTCCGGGCCATAGAACCCATCGTGGAGCGTGGCGCGGCGGACATACGGCACATAGTTGCCGATGTGCCAGCCGCACGCCCGGTAGAACGCCACGTCGCCCGCGCAGAGAACGACCTGCGTCGCGCCGGGCATCCGCCGCGCGTACTCCAGGCAGGCCATCTCCCGCTCCTCCGGCGTCATGGCATCCGTCAGCGTCGGGCCGGGCGGCGGCACGATGGGAAAGGCGGCGCGCTCCTGGGCGGTGTCGTCGCGATTGTGGCTGCCCGGCACGACCCAGAGCGAATGATCATCGTAGAGCGCGCCGTTGAGCTGGTTGAACAGGCGCAGATTCCGAATTTCGCGGAAAAACACGTCGAGATCAATGCCGGGGATGTTGTAGCCCCAGTCGCGATGCCAGTGCGTACACCAGGCTTTCTCCGCCGGTTCGAGCAGAACGCCCATGATGTCGGTCGGCTGATGGTCGCTGCCGAGGATTCCTTCCACCGTCGCGCGCATACCGGGCAGGTTGAGAAAGTCGCGGAAGGGACGGGGATCGAGTTCCTCATACTTGTAGACGGGCTGCAAGCGCTGCGCCTGCGGGCCGCTCTGTCGCCGGGCAATGACGCGGGCTTTCTCGGCCTCGCGCCGCAGGTCGGCCAGCAGGGAGGCCGGAATCACCCCGCGCAGAACCGTCAGGCCGTCGGTGAAATACTCGTCGCGATGTCGCTCGGAAAACTGAAAAGCCATCGGATGTCTCCTCTGTTCTTGGGGCTACTCCAGTGCGCGCAGAATCTGGTCGGTCATCTGTACGGTCGTGAGCGAGCCGCCCAGGTCGGGCGTACCCAGACTCTGGCGCAGCGTCTCCTCCACTGCTTGCCGGATACGGTTCGCCGCGCGCGGCTGTTCCAGCCATTCCAACATCAGCGCCGCGCTCAGGATGGCCGCGACCGGATTGGCGATACCCTTCCCGGCAATGTCCGGCGCGGAGCCATGCACCGGCTCGAACATGGAGGGATAGACACGCTCCGGATTCGTGTTGGTGCTGGGCGCGATGCCCAGTCCGCCGGAGATCAGGCCACTCAGGTCGGTCAGCAGGTCGCCGAACAGATTGGAGGCGACGATCACATCGAACTGTTCCGGGCGGCGCACCAGGTTCATCAGCGCGGCGTCGGCGTGCTGCCGCTCCGCTTCCACGTTCGGGTACTGCGCGCGTATCTCCTCCAAGATTTCGTCCCAGAGGACGTAACCGTACCTCTGCGCATTGGACTTGGTGATCATCGTCAGGCGGCCCCGGCGTTTTGCGGCCATCTCGAAGCCGAAGCGCAGGATGCGCGTGATGCCCTTGCGCGTGTGAATGGCCGTCTGCAACGCGAACTCGTCCGGTGTGCTGACTTTGAAACGCCCGCCGGAGTCCACATACTCGCCCTCGGAGTTCTCCCGGATAACCACCATGTCAATGTCGGCGGGAGTTTTGCCAGTGAGGGGGCAGGGAACGCCGGGGAACAGCCGGGCCGGTCGCACGCAGGCGTACTGATCGAAGGTCTGGCGGATACGCTTGAGCGGGTCGAGGGTGATATGGTCGGGGATGGTAGCGGGCCAGCCGACCGCACCGAGCAGGATGGCGTCGAAAGGGCGCAGCACGTCGAGGAAATCGTCCGGCACGACCTTGCCGTGCTGCGCATAGTAGTCCGCTCCCCAGCGCAGCGTGGTCGTCTGCAATTGAAAGTCGCCCTGCTGCGCCTGCACCGCTTCCAGCACGCGAACCGCCTGTTCGGTCACGTCCGGGCCGATGCCGTCGCCGGGATAGAGGGCGATCCGATAGAT